>JBGSUA010000016.1:0-4385 GCA_041753575.1 Desulfatiglandaceae bacterium | reverse complement strand
GCACTCCCTTTCAATAAAACGGTTAATAGTATCCCTTAATATATTCTGTTCTTCAGTCAGGCTGAAATCCATGCGCATCCTCCTACGCTTTTCGGCGAACCAAAAAAATCAAGTCGTAAGCCATCACAGTCTCATCATGTTGATTAGAGATTTCATACGCCATAGTGATAAGCCCTCTGTCAGGCTTGCTGGTCTCCCTCTTATTCAAGACAGTTCCCTCTGCATGGATAGTATCTCCGATAAAGACCGGTCCGGGAATTCGCATGTTTTCAACGCCCAACCAAGCCATAACAGAGTTTCCATAAAACCCTGTGCTGGTGATCATTCCAACTCCAAGGGAAAATATCAGCGGCCCATGAGCAATACGTTCCCCGAACTCCGTTTTTTGTGCAAAGGTCTCATCCATGTGAAGTGGATAAAAATCAAGGGTCAAGTGCCCCCACTGAACAAGGTGCGCCTCGGTGACCGTCAATCGAATGCTAAGGGTTTTTTCTCCCTCTTCAAAATCTTCCCACGTCTTGTCTCTCACAAAAACCTCCTTACTGCATACATATACCCTTTGTTGCGTGTTGTGATCGAGAGCATCTCGCCTCACAGGCCTAAGTAAGATTCTCTGACGTGCGGATCTTTCTCTACATCTTCGGTCTTCCCAGCAATAACTATTTTTCCGCGCTCCATTACATAACATCGATTGCTTTTGCTAAATGCTAATTGCGCATTCTGCTCCACCAACAAAATACACGTTCTTCGTTCGGCGATTTCCTTAAGATTATTCCCTAACTCTATGCAGAGTATGGGCGCCAATCCCAAAGTGGGTTCATCCACCAGTAAGAGGCCTGACTTCAACATCAGTGCCCTACCGATACTGACCATGATCTGCTCGCCACCGCTGAGACTTCCCGCAAGCTGGGAGTGTCTCCCCTTTAAGGAAGGGAAGAGGGAAAATACATAGTCCAGATCGGACACGATACTGTCCTTGCGCAGATAGGCCCCTATCTTGAGATTCTCCAGGACGGTCATACCGGGGAAGACCTTGCCCCCCTCAGGGCAATGGGCAATCCCCTGTTTGGCAATCTCGGCAGGCGGCCACCCCAAAATGTCAAGCCCCTTGAAGGAAATCCTTCCAGATACTGAGACAACCAGGCCGGATATAGTGCGAAGAAGGGTGGTCTTTCCCGCCCCATTGGGACCAATAAGTGCAACCACCTCCATTTCGTCGATGCGGAGGGAGACAGCATCAAGGGCCCGTGCCTTGCCATAATCAACCGTCAGGTCTTGAATCGCAAGTAGCATAATCCCACCGTTTGCCCAGATAGGCTTCAATGACCTTTTCATTACGGACAACGTCCTGCGGGGGACCTTCCGTAAGCTTTCTGCCAAAATTAAGGACAATGATTCTGTTGGCCAGTGGTACCAGCTCTCTCAGCACATGCTCGATAAGCAGCAGGGTAATACCACTATCCTTCAGGTTCACCACGATTTCGCCCAGGCTCCGTATTTCGGAGATACTGAGACCGGAGAAAGGCTCGTCGAGGAGCAGGAGCTCGGGAGAGGTTGCCAGGGCACGGGCGATATCAAGGCGTTTGAGATATCCGTGGGGCAATTGACCCGGACGCAGATCTTCACTGCCATCCAGGCCGACCAGTTGGATACTCTCCCTTGTCTTTCTGTCTGCCTCCTGGCCTCTACACTTTCCGATTGCCGCTATCTTGACGTTTTCAAACAGTGTCATCTCCGGAAACGAAGAGGTCATCTGGAACGTCCGGCATATCCCAATGGACGAGGTTTGATAGGGTTTTATGTCTGTAATCTCCCTATGCCCAAATATCACTCTACCCCGGTCTTTTGATAGGGCCCCGGTGATGAGATTGAACACCGTCGTCTTTCCGGCGCCGTTGGGCCCAATAATGCCCACTATCTCACCCGTATCCACTTCAAAGCTTACATGGTCAACAGCCACCAAACCTCCAAAACGCCTGGTCAAATTCTCTACCCTTAGCAGTTCCATTCTCAACCGCTCCTCCTGGCTCCGATCTTTGGGGTCCAAGGCAGCAAGCCTTGAGGCCGAAGAAAAAGGATCACGATCAGCGCCAACGCATATATCATCATCCGCAATTCGTTTATGTACAGCAGATAGCTATTGAGAAAGGTCACAATAAATGCACCCATAACAGGCCCTATGGCACTGCCCAATCCCCCCACAATGACCATGATGATGACCAGTATGGACATATCAACGGCCAGTAGCTCCGGCGTGATCGACTTGAGAAAATGGGCATAAAAGGCACCGGAGATCCCTGCGATAAGGCCGCTCAAGGCAAACATCATTATCTTGAATTTGCTGACGTGAACCCCTACCGACTCGGCAAGGATTTCGTTATCTCGAATGCCCCTGATAATCAGACCGTATCGCGACTGCACGATCGCGATCTCAAGAGCCACTGCGGAGACAATCAAGACGAGCGAGGCGTAATAATTGGCGACATAAGAAGAGGACAAACCATCGTATCCCGAGATGCCCATTTCTCTTCCGAAGATAGCACCGAAATACATGACAAACCCAATCAAGATAAGGGGGAAAGCCCAAGTCATTAAAGCAAGATAGACCCCCCTGACCCGAAGACACGGATACCCCAAGAGGAACCCAGCCAGCCCGCATATGAGGGCACTTGCGGTCATGGCCAGGGGCACCGGGAGGCCCAGGTATTTGTTTAATACCACCGAGGCGTAGGCCCCGCCCCCGAAAAAAAAGGCATGACCGAAGCTTATCTGACCCGTATACCCTACCAGAAGGTTCCAACTCAGTGCATAGACTGCGAAGACATTGGCAATGATCAGGATGCGCACGAACCACAGGTTGGGTGCCCAAAGGGGGGCTGCTGCCAATACCGTGAGAATGGCCAGTAATTGTATGCGGCTGTCCTTTGGCACTTCCTTCAGATGAGCGACCGGCATATTAACCCCCCTCTTTCTTTCCGAAAAATCCGTAAGGCCTCACCAGCAGCACAATGACCATGATGATGACATATACCGCCTGTCGAAAAAACCCGCCCTCCGGGATCAAGAAGCTCACCAGTGTCTCCGAAAAGGCGATCACCACCATAGCCAGCAGAGCCCCGCCCACACTTCCCATTCCCCCCACCACTACGCCGGCAAAGGCTAGCAGGATCGCATCCAGCCATATATGAGGGGTAAGCGTAAAAACAGGGACGACCATAATGCTGCCCAGTGCCGCCAGGCCCGCACCGATGCATGCCACAGTCAGATGCATCCGTCTGGGTCTGATGCCCACCAGTTCAGCCACCTCCGGGTGCTGGATGAGAGCCCGTATGGCCAGCCCTTGCTTTGTCTTGTTCAGATAGAACCACAGCAAGCTCAGGGCAGATATGGATACAACGCTGGCCAGGAGTCTCTGGTGTGCGATACTGGCCCCAAAGACATCAAGGGAGCCGTCCCACAGGGGCGGGACATACATATACTCCGATCCGAAAAAGAACATGATACCTTCTGAAATGGCGATGGCCAAGGAGGTGGAAACGACCATGACCACAATGGGAGTCTCCCTAAACTTATAAAGGATAAACCTGTGTATCAACCATGCCAGGATACAGGCAATACATATGGATAGGAACAGGCCCGGTATCTTGCCAACCGTGTCATGGCACAAAAAATAGGAATAGGCCCCCACCATGTAATATGAGCCAAAGCACAGGTCAAAAATCCTGGAGGTCCCCAGAATGAGAGCAAACCCCGCCGCTATCAGCCCATACATCAGACTCAATGTCAGTGCGAAGATAAATATATCCATCTGACCCCTTCCCAAACAAACTGTTTGAGGGACAACGGGAGCTCCTCTCCAGGGAGGATCTCCCGCCTCGGCCTTACTTCTTCGAAGTCCCGATCATCCAGGGGGGAATCATGAGCTTGCCATCCACATATTTCTCCTGTCTCTCACCGGCCTTGAGGGGCCCGATGTGAACCATCACAAATTTTCCTCCTGGTTGATGCTGCAGGGTCCACAACGGGGATCCAACCCCCACCGGCCCATAGCGAAAGGTGTGGTTCGGCATGTAGTCGATGGTGCCTCCCACGCTCTCAAATACAATTTCCTCAAGGGCCTTTATCATGGCCTCTGCCTCCAAGGTCTTGGCCCTCTCAGCGGCATGCTTTAGAGACCATATCGCGACATAGGAACCGTGAGAGTTGAAATAGCAGGTGCCGACCTCCTTGTTCAAGTAGTCCCACATCATCTTGGTTTGAGGGGTTATGGGGACATGGGCGGAGCCCATGTTATAGGTGGTCACGTAGGCGCATTTGCCGCCGGTCTGCTCCCAGAACTTGGGGGACATGGCTAGGACGTTCACACCGGCCCACATGGCGGGAAT
>JBGSUA010000015.1:0-5671 GCA_041753575.1 Desulfatiglandaceae bacterium | reverse complement strand
CACACCATAACTGTGGAGGAGGTCCCACAGTATCCGGGGACCATCGGCGAAATCATAGAGGAGAAAGAGGCCTCAAACGGCAAGTTCGCTGAAGTGCTTAGGAGAACGAAAGAGATAGCGGAAGAAAAGTCAGCGATAGTCAAATCCCATGTTATTCTGGGGCATGAAGTCAAAACCATTATTGAATTCATAAAGGAGCATGAATTCGATCTTCTTGTGATCGGCTTCATGGGCCGCTCAGCTCTCTATGAACGAATCATGGGAAGCACATGTCAGAGTCTGGTGAGGCTCGCCCTCTGTTCTGTTCTGGTTGTTAAATAGGGAGGCAGCCGTCACTCTAGGATTCCCCCTCTTATACTTTTGGCGTCCTTCAATCTGGATTTTATCTGTATCCAGCCTTTTCGCGACGGCAACGGTCGTGTTTCAAGGCTGCTTCTGCTCCTTCAGTGCTACCACCTGGGGTTCGAGGTCGGCCGATATATAAGCCTGGAACGTCTTATTGAACAAAACAAGGAAAGGTATTACGAAACCCTGGAGCAAAGCTCCAAAGGGTGGCACGAGATGAAACACAACCCATGGCCATATATCAACTACCTATTGTCAGCTATTAAAATGGCTTACAAGGAATTTGAGGATCGTATGGCTCAAATCAAGTCCCACCGAGGGGCCAAAACAGATTTGATCGAAGCAGCCATCAAGAAATTTTCGCCCGAATTTTCGCTCAGCGATTTGGAGAGAGCTTGCCCGGGAGTAAGCCGGGATATGGTTAGAAGGGTTCTTAGAGATCTTCAGGCCAAAGGTTATGTCGAATGTCTCGGGCGTGGTCCCGGCGCATTGTGGCGCAAGGGCGAAAAGAGGTAATACCCTCAAAAGAGGGTAACAAATAGGGTAATATCGGCAGAAGACCGCCTGACGTGCATCCAGGTGTGACTGGAAAATGAAACGGTCTGGCTGACACAAGAGCTCATGGCTGAGCTTTTTCAAAAACACGCCCGTACCCTTATGACCGATGTGGAGCCAACAGGAAGAGGATGAATGGGACTTAGTGTTAACAGGCGAGAAACTTTGGACGAAGGTAACTTAGGGCAGGAAAATAGTAACGATTTCCCCATAAAACAAAATCGGAGATCATAATGGAAATAAAGAGCCTTAGCCGTCGTCTGACACTTCTTACAGTCTTGCCTGTGGGCGCGTTTCTGCTGTTAGCGGGGCTGCTGGGTTTTTTCTCCGCAAAGGAAATAATGTTGAATCAGTGGCGTGAGGGGGCAATAGCGCAGCTTCAGAGGGCGGCTCACCAGATAGACATGAGGCTCAGTCGGCCGATAGACTGGATAGAGATGTTCCATACCGCCTCGACTGAGCGGGGAGGCCGCCTAATACAGGAATGGATTATCGAAAGGATCCGGGAACTGGATGGTGTGGAGGCCGTAACCCTCAAGTGGTCTGAAGATCGAGGATCACAGGCCTTGCCCTCACCTATGGGGAGCCGCATGGGAGTCATGGGGCCAAATGCCCTGTCAGCGGCACCAGGTGAGATGATGCGATTCAACAGAGGAAAGATAATGGAGGTAACTCCACCGCGATATAACGCAGAGCGGGGGAGAGAAACCGTTGATCTGGTATCGGAACTGAAAGAAGAATCAGGGAAGGTAATAGGAAAGCTAACAGTTTCCATCCGTTTCGATTCTCTCATGCAGGGCATGATCTCACTGGGTTGGTGGCAGAGTGACATGGCCTGTCTGGTTGACTACGAAGGAAACTATCTTGCCCACACGGCTTCCTACATGAAGAAGCGTACCAGGCTTGGTGAGGACGGAAATGAGTTTGAACTCAGAATCCTTCGAGATATCCTGGCCAAGCCTTCCGGTACGGTTATGGGGCCGGGATACCCGTCCTGGGAGGTAGCCGGGTTTTATAGAATCGGGTTCGCCCCATGGGCTATCGTACTTATGGCACCGGGAGAAATGATCCTCGCCCCGATCATCGCTTACAGGAATTATTACCTGGCCGGAGCTGGTATATGCATAATCGTGGTGATCCTGATTGTCCGGCTTGATACCGTGAAGACGATCAGATCCATCCTGGCCATCTCGCAGGCGGCCCGAAGGATTTCCCGGGGCGATTATGCTTCTTCCCCTATGGTTCATCGCTCGGATGAGATCGGAGAGCTGAGTGAAAGCTTCCAATTCATGGTCGAGGGTCTGAAGGAAAGGGATTTCATAGCCAACACCTTCGGCAGATACGTGGACCGCGAGATAGCATCAGAACTCCTCAAGAGGCCGGAGGCCTCAAGGCTGGGAGGTCAGAAGCGATCGGTAGCCATTGTCATGTCCGATATAAGGGGCTTTGCAGCCCTGAGCGAAACCCTCAGCCCAGAAAGGATTATCGCTTTCCTTAACCGCTATTTCTCCGACATGATCGCAATCGTTCAGAGGAACGGAGGAATTATTGTAGATTTCTTCGGGGACGCGATACTGATCTTTTTTGATCCCTTTGAAGGACCCCTCGCGTCCTCCATTCAAAAATCCCTGCAATGCGCAGAGGAGATGCGGGACGCGATGGACCCTTTGAATCAGTCTCTGAAGGCCGAAGGCTTCCCCGAACTCAAGATGGGAATTGGAATGCACGTGGGAGAGGTGGTCGTGGGCAACATCGGCTCGGAGACACGCGCCAAATACGGTATTGTCGGCTCGCCGGTCAACCTTACCCAGCGTATCCAGTCAGTTGCGGGGCCTGGAGAGATAGTGGTCTCGGAGGCCGTCCTTGCCAATGCGGGGAGGCACATAGAAACCAGGAGACGATTGACGGCTGATCTAAAGGGATTTAAGGAAGAAGTGGCTCTTTATGTCCTTGCGTGATGTGAACTGCGCCGCGCAGGAAGTGGCGCATACAGCTACTGACGATTGAAAGGGCCGCGGGACAATGGATCTAGACAGCTAGGTCGTCTATTTATGCTTCATGCCTGCCTCGCCCGGAACAGAAAAACAGCGCTTATCAGAAAAGGAGAGAAGACATAATGAGCGATATGATCAATCTTGAGATACAGGACGGAGTTGCGGTCTTTATGCTCAGCAGGCCGGAGGCCTATAACTCCTTTGATCTTGAAATGATAAGGGCACTTGCAGGGGAGTTGACCTCAATTGCCCTCAAGAAATCCGTGACCGGAGTTGTAATATCCGGAAAGGGTAAGGCATTCTGCGCCGGGGGGGATTTGAGATGGATCTCCTCGCACGCCGGAGGCTTCAGCGCAGCTTTTCATGAACTCGCAGCCAGTTATCATCAGGCTATAATAGAGATAATAAGGATGCCCAAGCCGGTGATCGCCGCCATAAACGGCCTTGCTGCAGGGGGAGGCTTCAGCCTCGCCCTTGCTTGTGATTTCAGGGTCATGGAAGCGCATGCTCTACTGAGACAGGCCTACACATCCAACGGACTGAGCATTGACGGCGGAGGCACGTTTACCCTTCCCCGTCTGGTCGGGTTTGCAAGGGCACTGGAGATAGCTGTCTTCGATAGAGCCATCGAAGCTCAAAAGGCGCTTGACTGGGGACTTGTGACAGAGACTGTAGAACAGGGAGGCTCCGTCAAAAGGGCCATCTCGATGGTGAAGGAGATTTCATCACGATCCCTTCCTTCCTTTGCCGCGTCAAAGAGGCTCCTTACGGATTCATTTGATACACCCCTGGAAGCGCAGCTCGAAAAAGAGAGAAGGGCGCTTGCCCTCTGTGCCGCAACCAGCGAGGGAAGGGAGGGCGTAACCGCCTTTGTGGAGAAAAGAAGGCCCGTATTCAGTGGATCTTGATACTGGCAGGACTGATGGTAATGGCAGAAATGTGGCGGTAAAAACGATATGATCGCGCTCAGAGTATCCATCTCCGCTTGATGTTTCTGAGGCTCCACAGATAAAGAAAAACGCAGAATGCACCGAGAAGAGCGAAGTCGAGGCCGAAGGGCATGGTATGCACCTGGGTGAAGGCCCCGTGAAGTATATCGGCTCCGTAAGTGAGGGGCAGGATATATGAAAGGGGTTTGATAACAGAGGGCAGGCGTTCAATGGGAAAGAAAAGACCGCAGAGAAATATCATGGGAAAGCGGAAGAAGTTGGAGAAGGTCTGAGCCTCAAATACCTCGCTCACGGAAACTGCGATGAAAAGACCGAGAAACGTGGAGGAAACGGCTATCAAGACGACAGCAGGAAAGGCCGTGAGCCACGCTACGTTTGAGAGATCAAAGAAAAACGCCGCCATGGCCACAGGCACAAAGGCGTTAGCAATCCCGAAGACTATCGCGCCGGAGGTCTTTGAGAGCATGAGGATGCCTAGTGGTATCGGAGCAAGAAGAAGTCTGTCGAAGGATCGGCCCTTCTTCTCGAATGTAACCGTCACTGCGAGCATCGAGGTTGTCCCGAAGAGGATGGAAATCGCCATAAGCCCGGGAAGAAGCGCCAGAACCCCGTCAAATCCCTCTCCTGATCTGATGAAAAACATCCCTGTCCAGGCAAGGGGAAATATGATTCCCCAGCTTATGTTTGGGGGTTTGAGATAATAGGCGCGCATGTCCTTTAGAATGATACTCCAGAAGGCGATCCACATCTTCATGATCCGGACCTCTCCCTCTCTTTTTTCATGGCCCCTGCCTCTATTCCGGTGATCCGCACAAAGACGTCTTCCAGGGACGGATGAATCCTCCTGGCTTCCATGACCTCCAGGCCTCTTTCCTCCAGATAACGAACAATGGCGCCGGCACGGATGGGTTCACTTGATTCCACCCTGATCATATTTTCCTCCCGCCCCTCGATAACAAGATGCGGAAACGCGGAAGCCATCGCTTCCAACGAACCGGTTTCCTTGTTGTTTAGCGCGATCTCCATTACATGTCTTTGCTTTATCGGCTGCAGGAGGTTTTCAATCGTATCTGTCTGCACGATCCTGCCCGACACGATAAAGGCAAGCCTCGCGCAAAGGCGCTCGGCCTCCTCGATGTAATGGGTGGTCAAGAGGATAGTGGTACCTGATAGGTTTAAGCCCGTTATGAGCTGCCTTATTTGTCTTGCGCTCGCAACGTCAATACCTGTAGTGGGCTCATCCAGGAAAAGTATGGAGGGATTATGTATGATCCCCGCTGCAATGGTGAGCTTGCGCTTCATGCCCTTGGAGTAGCCGGCGAATTTGCGCGCAGCAGCCGCTGAGAGGCCGAAGGCCTCAAGGAGTTTGCTTGCGCGTGCCTCACGCTCACTCTTTTTTATGCCGTAAAGGGAGGCACAGAAACACAGGTTCTGAAAGCCGGTAAGCTCCGGATAGAGATTGCTCTCATCCGGTACAACCCCTATCAGGTGCTGGGCCGCCTTCGGGCTGTCAGTGCAGTCAATGCCTCCGATCAGGATCTTCCCGGAATCGGGGCGGGCAAGACCTGTGAGGATATTGATCGTTGTCGTCTTGCCGGCTCCGTTCGGGCCGAGGAATCCAAAGAGCTCCCCCTTACGAACATGGAAGCTTACATCTTCAAGGGCCTGCACATCCCCGTATCTCTTGGTAAGCTTTTCTGCGACAATTGCGTCCATCAGTTCTATTGTCCCTTTTGTCTGTCCCTTTTGCAGGGATGTCACTCTTCCTGAGCGTGGCATGCCTCAAAAGTAATATCGAACCCTAAGTTCCAGGCGGTAGTCGTTTTG
>JBGSUA010000014.1:0-15915 GCA_041753575.1 Desulfatiglandaceae bacterium | reverse complement strand
TCTTGGTTCGATCCGTGTTGAAGGTGGACTTAGTAAACGACAGGGTTTACCGTTTCGGCAGAAGCTGCAGGACTCCCGATGGGATTGTGCTCGACAATACAGTGAACATTGCCGCAAACAAGATTTGCGCGATTTTGGGTCGGGATGAACCGAAGGATGTCTTTGATCTCTACACCTTGTATTGCGATGCCGGGTTGGACTGGGAAACCGTTCTTTCTGCAGCAGGGAAAAAATGCGCGCTTGAATTGGAACTTCTCGAATATCGTCTGAACGCTTTTCCTCTCCACTTAGTGGATCTACTGCCTGTCGTTTCTCAAACATTCGTTAGCGATTTTAAGAGAGGCTATAAAGATATGGCGGCGGCGATTTGTAACCAATAAGCCCGGACTTTATTTCCCATCCCCGTATATGCCCGAATGACACTGATGCCCTTGCCCGAAGGTGTAGTAGCCGTCCCAGTGGCGGTCAAAGATCACTAGCCAACCAGTGTCCAGGCCCAGCTCCCGAAGGTAGCCGTCGATCTGTGAAAGTTCCTCCGAAAGGGAGTCTGGGCCGTTGTGCCGGCAGACCTTGAGTTCGATGGCCAGGGTGACGTCAGCATAACGCACGCACAAGTTCATCCTTAAATTGACATGCGGCCGCCCGGGCCGGTGGCGCTCATATCGTCTGGCGACTGCGCAGCCCCCACAGCGTAATTACTCCTTTGCAATATACAGTGCTGGTATTTTTTGTAGTGATGACATATATGGGACTTGTGGGAATCTATATTTTTCGCTTGAAATAGGACATTTGCATAGGCATATCTGTGAAAAAAGTTACCTAAAGGATCATATAATGAGAACAACAATCAACATACAAGATGCGCTTATGGAGACTCCTTGCTCGGTCAAAGGCCGAGACCAAGACCCAGGCGGTTCAAATTGCCATAACAGACTACCCCAAGAGAAAAGCTGATGATGATCTCATCTCTCTTTCCGGCAGAATCCACATCGAACCGGACTGGGAAGCGGATGAGGAAAGGGAACTGAATGAATACCGGGATAATTGCTGATAGCTGTATATGGATTGAGTTTTTCCGCAAGCCGGATGCGACGATTACGGTGCATCTCAAACCTCTTATCAGAGAAGAGAGGGTGGTCATGACGGGCATGGTTCTGGCTGAGATATTGCGAAGTCGCAAAAAGAGGCTGGTCTGGTCAGGGAACATCTGCAGAAACTCCCCTATTTGGAGACAACCCGGAATACATGGGAAAGGATCTATGACAAAAACGCCGCAGATCTTAGAAAGACTGACCCCAAGGCATGGGCCGACTATCCTGCGGACCTGCCCGTGGCGGTTGTCTATTTTGCCGGATACCACGATAAGGAGAAGGTCGTGAAATCAAAGCTTAGCGGCATCGCGGATGAGGTTAGGAAGATTGACGAGAAGTGGCTTGGGCTTGTCATAATAGGAGAGGCGGCAAGATAGAGGTGGCGTGGCCATTTCATGCCCGCATTCCAGTACTCTCGTTCATGTTTTTGCTCAAAAGCAAAAAAAGTTGCAAATTATTTTGCTTTAAGGCAAAATTTCTATCATGCAAAAACCCCGTTATCTCCAGGAAATCATAGAGCAGGACCTTGCAGAGAAAATGGTCTTCCTGACCGGGCCCAGGCAGGTGGGAAAGACCACGCTGGCAAAAACTTTCTTAAAAGGCCCCCAAGACCGATATTACAACTGGGACCGCCGGGAGGATCGAAAGTCCATCAGGGCTGCTTCCTGGCCTGCCGAGACAAGCACGGTTGTCCTTGACGAACTCCACAAGTACAGAGGGTGGAAGAGCTGGATAAAGGGAGAATACGACGTCCACGGTAACCGGGTTCATTTCCTGATTACAGGAAGCGCTCGCCTTGATGTCTATCGGAAAGGCGGAGACTCCCTGCAGGGACGATACCACGCGCACAGATTGCACGGTTTTTCAGTGGGAGAGCTTTCGGGTCAGAGGTCAAAACTTCATCCGGGAGAGGAGCCTGCCTTCCCTGCCCTGGTGGAGTCAGATACCATAACCGCCCTGCTTCGGTACGGACCCTTTCCAGAGCCATTCTTGAAACAGGATGGCCGACATTGGAGGCGCTGGCAGAGAGAGAAACTGGACCGTTTTTTCAGGGAAGATGTGCGCGATCTGGAGAACGTCCGGGACCTGTCAGCTATGGAGACCCTGGCCATGATGATGGAGGAAAGAGCAGGGAATCTCGTTTCTCTCGAATCCCTCAGGGAGGATCTGGAAGTAAGCCATAGGGCCGTTTCCCACTGGGTAGATATCCTGGAGCGGCTCTATTACTGCTACCGAATCACCCCCTTTAGCCATCGTTCCATTCGATCTCTAAAAAAGGCTGCAAAACTCTATCTGTGGGACTGGTCCTCAGTGCCTCATGAGGGGGCCCGCTTTGAAAACCTCGTTGGTTCCCACCTCCTTAAGTTCAAACACCTGATCGAGGACCAGCAGGGGTTTAGGGTCAATCTCCACTACCTCAGGGATGCCGGCAAGCGGGAGGTGGATTTCCTTATGACGGTTGAAAGGAAACCCTGGTTTGCCGTTGAGTGCAAGATCACCGATCTTAAGGCCAGCCCAGCCCTTAGCTATTTCGGGGAACGGCTCAACATCCCATATCTGTACCAGGTACATCTCCAAGGACAGGAGGACGTGATGGATGGGAAAGTGAGGGTTATGCCTGCGGCCAAATTTCTGGCCGGCCTTCCTTAACTCAGAGAGTCCAGGCACCTGGGGGAGGGTTGGGTAGCCTCTGGAAGAATGGACCATGTTTCATAGAATGTATCGTCAGCGGGACGACGACATTATAACCCAGTAGCGCCGAAGGAGGCTCAGATGTCAGAAGAGACTGGTAAGAAGATATTGAAGGCGGCGGTGGTCCAGGCCGGGGCAGTGCCTTTCGATACCCAGGCATGCGTTGAAAAGGCCGTAAGACTAATACGCGAGGCGGCCGGAACAGGGGCCAAGGTGATCCTTTTCCCGGAGGCATTCATACCGGGATATCCAAAGGGGCTCAACTACGGCCTTGTTGTGGGCGCAAGGGATCCCGTGGGCCGGGAGGAATTCAGGATCTACCTGGATGCGGCCATAGATGTGCCCGGACCTGAGACCCAGAGGCTGGGCGAGGTGGCAGCGGCGCACGGAAGTTACGTGGTGATAGGCGTCATCGAAAGGGAACTCGGCACCTGTTATTGCACTGTCCTCTTCTTCGGACCCAACGGAAGCCTCCTCGGCAAGCACCGGAAGCTTATGCCTACTGCCATGGAGCGCATGATCTGGGGATTCGGCGATGGATCAACCCTGACTGCTGTGGATACTCCATACGGCAGAATCGGCTCGGTGATCTGCTGGGAGAACTACATGCCCATGCTCAGGATGGCCATGTATGCCAAGAATATTGCAATCTATTGTGCGCCGACGGCAGATGACAGGGAGACCTGGATTTCTTCCATGAGGCATATAGCCCTTGAAGGCCGCTGCTTTGTGCTGACCGCGTGCCAGTTCCTGCGAAAAAAGGATTTCCCGGATACGGTTCGGGTTTCCCTGGGGGATTCACCGGAATCTGTTCTCATGCGGGGAGGAAGCGCGATAATAAGTCCACTGGGTGCTGTCCTTGCGGGTCCTTACTTCGAAGGAGAGACGATACTCACGGCCGACTTGGATCTAAACGACATAGGAAGGGGAAAATTCGACTTGGACGCGGCAGGCCATTACAGCCGGCCCGATGTTTTCAAGTTGACCGTCAATGAGGCCCCAATGAGGGCGGTTACATCAAGGAAGATAGAAGAGGCGTGAAAGCCGATTTCCTGTGCCAAGCGTTTTATTGTTTTCGATCATGGGAGAGGGATGTATTTCTCTTCCATGATCGCAGAAGATCGTATCTATTTCTTACCTGTGCCTGCTGGCACGACATTTATTATGGTTATGGTTTGCGTTCCAGTGAATTCTGCTCCGTCCGTAGTTGAGCCGACAAGAGTAAGATCGTTTTCCCCCGGTACCTCAAGTCCTCCGGAAAGGGCAAGCTCTTTAACTTCACTCATAAGGAACTTTGCCACGAAATTACCCTGGGCGTCCGCCTTCCACCAGTCTATGGGTATCCCGTTCAAGCTTACGGTTCCACCGACAACGCTATTGAAAGCAATTCCGGTATGAACGGTAACCACCTCGCCCTGATTCTGGATGTTGAGTGTGCTGGGTGCCACATCAATAGCTATATCAAATCCATGCGATAACATCGGGGCTTGAAAAGATACGATTGAAAGGGCGATAAACAAAAAAGCGATAAAACCTGATTTCCCTAATTTTGTTGACATAATCTCCTCCTTTGTGAAAACCACATTTATTCCCTGAGTGGGGGCGAATCTTCATTCCCTTCAAAATGCCGGACCTGGAAGATACGCAATATTTACGCTTATTTTAAGTTTAAGGCGATTAGATCAGAAAAGCTATCGGCGGAAGGAGGTTTTCTTTGTAGGACTGTAACTGGAAGACCTGTAGGTAATTGTCCTACAAGATCTATTTAACAAGCCCATTACTAATCGCGTAATGGGTAAGTTCCGCATTGGTTTTCATGCCCATCTTCTCCAGAGCACGGCTTCGGTGGGTACTGATAGTTTTGACACTAAGGGCCAGCGTACCGGCTATCTCCGACACTGTCTTGCCGGATGCGATCATAAGGACAACCTGATATTCCCTGTCTGAAAGCCGTTCTTGCGGAGGCCTTCCCATATCATAATCAATGTATGCAGCAAGTTTTTCCGCGAGCGAGGAAGTAACATACCTTCCCCCACCGCATACCTTGCGCACGGCCGCTATCAACTCCTCTGGTGCGCTTTCCTTCGCGAGGTACCCAGCTGCGCCGGCCTTAAGGGTCCTTATGGCGTATTGTTCCTCCGGATACATGCTGAGCATCAGTATGGGCAGATCAGACCTTTCCGCTTTGAGCTGCTTCAGGACATCGAGCCCGCTCATGCGGGGCATGGCGATATCAAGCAGGAGAAGATCGTAGTGACCTTTTCGGGCCTGTTCCAATGCCTGAAACCCGTCTGATGCTTCCCCTGCAACTGTGATATCGGGAATGCCAGAGAGTATCTGTTTGAGACCCTCACGAACAACGGCATGATCATCCGCCACCAGTATTTTTATCACCGGTCTCATTCTCCTTTCCATCCATTGGTATCCTTACCCTAACGGTGGTTCCACTGCTTTCAGCGCGTGAGATTTCCACTTCTCCTCCCAGGGAGAGAGAGCGCTCCTTTATGCCCATGAGCCCGAAGGATCTTGGATTGGAAATCTGCTTTCCTGTAATCCCCTTGCCGTTATCCGTAACCCTGAGCTCAACCTCGAGGGGCGTAGCTTTGAGAAATATCTCAGCCCTGGTCGCGTCGGCATGACGGACTATGTTTGTGCAGGTTTCCTGAAAGATCCTGAAAAGAGCTGTAGAGCGTGTCTGATCAAGGACAATGTCTTCAGGCTCGGAGAGAAAATCGAACGTAATTCCTGTCCGTTCACTTAATTGCCCGGCCTGCCACTCTATTGCCGCTGATAAACCCAGATTGTCGAGCAGGCCGGGTCTAAGCTCGGATGAAATCCTCTGAACCAGGTGTACGTTCTCATCAACAAGCTTCAAGAGCTTTTTGGCCCTCTCGGAGAGCACCATGTCATCCTTGGGCAGTCTCTGAATGCACCAGTGCAATTCCATCTTCAATGCCGTAAGGGCCTGCCCGAGTTCGTCGTGTATCTCACGGGCGATACGAGTCCTTTCTTTTTCCCTGGCGGATTCCAGGTATGAGGCAAGCTCCCGAAGCTGCCTGCGCGATTGCCTCAGTTCCTCCTCGGATTGCTTGCGTGAGGATATATCCTTGAAGTCCTCCACTATTCCAATCAGTTCACCAGTCGGCCCCCTGAACGGAGTCGCCGTGACAATGCATGGAATTTCAGAATGACCGTCACGGATCTTAACTGCGTCGCATTCGACCCTGTCCTCGCCGGCAAGTATTCGGATCAGGGGGCATCCGGGGCTATGGCATAAAGGCCCGCGAAATACCTCGTAGCACTTTCTGCCGGCTGCCTCCTGTTTTTCAATGCCGGCAAGTCTGCAAAAGGTTTCGTTTGCTCGAAGCATGTTAAAATCCCTGTCAACGACCCTCATGCCGTCGGCAGAGGTCTCGAATATCTGTGCCAGTTCCGCGTTGGCAAGGCTGAGCTCCGCCTGGGCCTTCCTTCTGGCGTTTATAAGCCACTGGCCGTAAATCCCAAAGGCTATGAACATCCCCACGATGATCAGACGCATCCAGGCTTCGTGGAACCCGGGGGAAAATATTGATTCGGCAAGGTCATCCCCGTGGAAGACATACACGTGCATGACTGACTCTATGAACCAGAAAGCCGCCCCAAGGACTATACCGATCAAAACGAATCTTCCGCGCGCTATGTTCATGACTCTTTCACGTTCCACATTCATGAGGGGATGAGAAAAGCAGCCTCTTACCTTTCAGATCAGCCCGGTTTATTGGGGAGTAAACCATCTGTTATTTATATGAAAATAGATAGTCATAGCGGCGTAGCCTGTCCCGGACCTTGATCCGGGAGCCGCTATCCAGTCCTTGTTCCGGCCTTCTCCGGAATGACGACCTGGATTCAGGATCGAGTCCGGAATGACATGCGGCAGTTTCATCTTTCTTTGTGGCCTGCCCGGGCATGAGGGTTTAGTGGATAATATTGTGATGGCGGAACCCGGCTGTCAATGAATTTTGAATCAGGCATGCCTATCTATAGAGGGCATTGATCTGACTGACCGGCTTATATCCCTCGCCCTCGACGGAGGAGGGAGGGGTGGGGGTGATCTTCATATTACAGCCTGACAACTGAGGATAAGAGTAAAGGGGGGAGTGTATTTTCGCGTCAAAACCTGTATTATCGCTCCCGATAGATCCTAACACGGTGAACCATAACAGACAAAGGAGTCTTATTCATGAAAGATAATGGGAAAGGTTCCAAGATAATTGTTATTCTCGGCAGTCCCAGAAAGAACGGCAACAGCGCCATGCTGGCGCAGCAGGTTGTTAAAGGAGCGGTTTCAGAGGGTGCGGAAGTGGAGACGTTTTTCCTGGAGGAGCTCGATATATCACCATGCAGGTCCTGTTATGCCTGCCAGGCGGAAGGAAGCACGGGATGCGCCGTTGATGACGATATGCAGAGAATCTATCCCAGGCTCGTTGAGTGCGACGCATGGGTTATCGCAAGCCCTGTTTACTGGTTCAACATGTCGGCTCAGACAAAGATATTCATGGACCGTTGCTTTGCCCTTACGGCCTATGCAAAGGATGCCTTCAATGGAAAGCGCGTGGCCATCGCAATGACCTATGGAGACAAGGATCCTTTTGCCTCGGGTTGTGTCAACGCGCTAAGGTCTTTCCAGGACGCCTTCCGCTATGTCGGAGCCAAGATAATAGGCATGGTATATGGAAGCGCCATGAATGCCGGAGAGATAAGTTCCAATACAGAGCTTATGAAAGAGGCAGAGGGACTGGGAAGAACCCTCGTGAAGTCCAAGCGATAGGCGGAGAATCGTCTTTCATCACGAGCCCTTGCCTCTTGTCATCCCGCAAGCGGTTCCAAGAGCCCGTTTTTCCACTTTTACCGGTTGACATGACCGGTTAGCTTTTCTATTGTTCATTATCTGAGCTATTTATTCTGTTCATTAATTTCCTCAATGCCTAGTTGATATTATAGGATCAACCTCATGGCGAAGGATAAAGCGACACCTTTTGGCAAGGGGCGTTGTCCTTATGGGCAACGCTCGATGCAGACCCCATCCCTCATATTTATTTTATCAGACCACCTATGCGCGGCGAGTGAAGAAGAACACCTGGACTTAAACATCAACTTAAATATTGCCCCCAGGAAGGCGTCATCACCTTCCGGCAGCAGATTTTATGAATCAAGCAGTTCACAGGGTAGTGTTCCCATGAATGATAATAAACATAGGGCAAAAATGCCTGGAAACTGCCCCAATATCAACTTATCAAGGCAAAAAGTCATGATAATCAATGATTATGCCAAAAAACAGAACGTAAGCATATAGCAGAAAGAATGTCCTTTCAAACCCCAATCACCGTTTCTCAGGCTATAGAGAATATCGAACGAAAACCCAAGACCGACGACGAATTCTTGGAGAACCTGTTGAGCACACGCAAGGATGATCCCATGGCTTTCTCAATACTGAGCTTGCTCTCGCCCAGCTTGGGCAATGAGGAGTGGAGATTTGAGAAAGACCACTTACACCCCAAGGCTGGTTTTACTAAAGAAAACCTCCATACATCGGGCATGCCCGATGATGAACTTGAATTCTGTCTAGACGAAACACATTTTGATAGCTTGCCCAACCTGCATCTTTTGGCAGAACGAGAAAATCGATCTAAACAAGGTCAGCCCCTTGTTGCTTGGCTAACTCAAAGAGTAAAAGAGACTGGCTTGAGCGAGGCTGATTTGCGCCTGCGCTCACTAATACCAGTTGGCATGTCCCTGGACTTAAGAGATTTCAAATCATTTTATCTGGCAAGAAAGGATGAGTTAAAGAACAGGCTGAATCTGTCTTTGGAGATGAAAGCCTAAGACGCTCCAGCGGACTCCGTAAACTTCGCCGCTGAGCTTCCCGTGTGTGCCGGCCATGGCACAGAACGCGGAAGGAGCATCAAGGATATCGCTGTCGAACTGGGGCAGTACCTGAAGGGATGGAAAGCATATTTTGGCTTTGTCGAGGCGCTTTCTGCCCTGAGGGAGTTAGATTCCTGGATAAGGAGGCGACTTCGATGTTATCTCTGGAAGCAGTGGGGAAGACGTGGATACCGGGAGCTTGTCAAGCGAGGGGTGACCCGAGACCTGGCGTGGAATACGGCCAAGTCCGCGCATGGCCCCTGGCGACTGAGCCGAAGTCCCGGCCTTGCCTTTGCATTAGCTGCGAGCTACTTTGCGGAGCTCGGTGTGCCCGCACTGTAAATCAAGGGAGTATCTCAACCGAACCGCAGAGGTACGTGATCCGTATGCCAGGTGGTGTGGGAGGGGGGAGCCGCGAAGCTTCTCCCTATCCCGATTGGACTCCAAGCTATGTATATTCGATCAACGATTTCTGGTGAAAGGAGGAATGAGCATGAAAGGTATTGGAATCTTTTCCCTTGTGTTCATCGTCATGGCGTGTA
Source organism: Desulfatiglandaceae bacterium (assembly GCA_041753575.1). Classification (GTDB taxonomy): domain Bacteria; phylum Desulfobacterota; class DSM-4660; order Desulfatiglandales; family Desulfatiglandaceae; genus CG2-30-51-40. The sequence goes on along the minus strand of JBGSUA010000014.1, from coordinate 6,686 downwards.
CTGTCTTTATCAGTCACGCTGCCGGGCCGTCTGAGGAGAGGATCAGGAGTGCGTATAGACTGATCCTGTCAGAGGCGGATACAAACAAGGACGGCAAGCTTTCCGTATCAGAATGCAAGGCCGGCTACAAAGATCCGGCGATGGCGGAGAAAAACTGTAAATTCTGGGATGCTGACAATGACGGCATCATCACCGAAGATGAATACGTAAGGCGGGGAATGAGCTTTGGGAAGAAGAAATAGTCCTGCAGTGTTATGGGTGGATTTTGAGTGACGATGTTGGGGACGTAGTTGACCGACTAACGTGACAAAGTCCTGTCTTATCGGAAGGTGGCAGGTGGCAAAAGCCAGGAATTGATGAGGCAGCACTCAGATAACCGCCTAACGGGGGGTGCGTCAGGTGACTGGCGCATCTACCCAATCCGCTGATTAATCCGTGTGTGCCGGGCATGGCACAGAACTGATGGGGTGGAAGTCCCCATGCCAGGTTTTAGCGGAGCCGAAGGCTAGGAGAAGGGCCAAGGGGCGTCGTCGTGAGGCGAGGTCTGGAGGAAGCCCAATCCGAAAGCGCGGGGCGACGAACGGAACCGGATATGAGGTGTGGCACGTTCGGGGCGAGTGGGCACGTGACCACGAAGCCCTCCATCCGCAATAGGGGCGTGCTTTATAAATCCAGCGTTCACGAGCGGAAAGCTCTGTGTCTTACCCCGGGAGATCTCCCATGTGCCCTTGGACGTCGCGTGCTACTGGAGTTGGCTGAGGGAAGAGAGATCGACCCTGACCGCATGGGAGAAGTCCGCATAGGGAATAGTAGTCGAAGAAATCACGCTCATGCGTGAGTGGAAACGAGCCGCAGAAAGCGGAGGACTCACCCGATGAAGGCCCGAACGGTATGAGGGGGTCAGTAGGTGGACCGGAGAGGGGACCTGGCACCGGCGCGCATAGCGTGGTGGCCCAGCCCTAAAGGCGAGGCAAAAGGTCTTCTGCGTCGATCAGTCTGAACACCCGGCTGGCCTGCACACGGGCCAGAGTAATCTACCGAACCGCCGAGGTACGTGATCCGTATGCCAGGTGGTGTGGGAGGGGGGAGCCGCGAGGCTTCTCCCTATCCCGATTCGGTCCTTTGTGATCCATTTCGTTGTTGGAGTGATTGACAATACCAAAAGATATTGGTATTATCTCCAACATGAACGCCTCTGAACTCATCCGCACACGCATTGCTTACTATGAGATGGCCTTTGCCGAGTTGGTATTGTGGCGTCTTCCGAAACCAATCGAGGGATCGTTCAAGTACAGGCTTGCATACATAGCACGAGAAAAATGTGTTCTGCGCTATGACAACGAAGTTGGGAAAGGCGATCACCGGCATTTCGATGGGAAGGAAAGCACTTACGTTTTCACGACACCAGATCAGTTGATCGCTGACTTCCAGAATGACATTGCGAGGTGGAACCATGAAAACTCTTATTCTTGATGTACAAACGCCTGCCGAGTCGATGGCGGACTTTGACCGTGCTTGGAAGGCGGGTAAACCCCAAAAGTCCGCGCGCATCAGTTTCGCAACCCCGGAATTGCTTTGGCGAGTGTTAACCCAAAAACGGTGGGAACTGCTAAAGGCGCTTTGCGGAGCAGGTCCCGTATCAATCCGCGAAGCTGCGCGGCGCGCCGGGCGCGATGTAAAGGCAGTTCATGGCGATGTTACTGCATTACTTAACGCTGGAGTACTCGACCGCACGGACGACAGGCGCATCATTTTTCCATTCGAAGCTGTGAAAGTCGAGTTCCTGTTGCAGGCGGCATAAAGAGCACCGCGCGGACCGAACCCATCGCTGGCGCGGACGCAAAACAGCCGCGGTGCACGGCTCTACCGTTATGTGACTCGTGAAATGAATGTGATTCAAAAATACAAAGAGTTTGAGATCTATTTCCAGAATGCGGATCATAGCGATGTCAAAACCATTGAAAGCGATGTCGATTTAAGAAGTTTTATTTCTGGAATGCTCTCTTACTATCCCTGGTGGATGGTTTCTCTATATAGAATTAGGGAAGTTCTTGCAGGTATGCTCGGGCTAGTTCGTCATGAAAAGCCACAGGCCTTGCCCTCAATAAAACCAGAGGATCTTCCCTTTAAGCCGGGTGAAAATGCATCTTTCTTTATTGTGCGTGATGCAAAAGAGGATATGTACTGGGTTTCAGAAACACCAGAAGATAAACACTTAACAGCTTCATTTGGTGTCATAGCAGAGAAACTAAGTCAGAGCCGTACAAGGTATCACGTATTCACGTCTGTTAAGTATCTTCACTGGTCCGGGCCGGTGTATTTCAATTTGATTCGGCCTTTTCATCACATGGTTGTGTGGAGCATGATGAAGGCAGGCATAAAGAAACGCCAAATCACATAACACTTATAAGGCCTCCCGCTCTCAAGGGTAAAAATACTCCCTAGCGAAAAATCTTTTTCTTTTTCGTCTGCCGGCTTTCCGAGTCCATTTGCCTGTTGGCAGCGATTCTGATCTATGATGGAAATAGTGGACACCAAAGTTGAGCATGAGCGTTCTGCGGGTGTGAATGGTCTCTTGCTTGGGTCATCTCGGGTTTTTCTTGACCCCCCAAGACCCTTCCTGCATACTCCCCTCCAAAAAAATATGTTCTAATAACCCCATAGGAAGGTAATTCTGTGAGCCGGAGTGCTGTAGGCTAAGTCAATTTATGGCGATGACCTCCCATTTGTTATCAATAGAGGTGAAGTAAAGATTTTGTCTTGAAAACAAACCTCTTTAGTAATAATTCTTTCGCCAGTCTTTTTACCATTCACCCCACAATACCAGGTAGGGCAGGTTTGAACTTATATGTCACCCTTTGCGGAGTATGATGGAAGTCATGCCCCAGTCGCAACATGTTACAGCCAACTACAATATATGAACTTTTATAGAGACTCTAAAATACAAGCCATCCGGGATACAGAGGCCGCTATGCACGAACTGAAACGCATTGTTTTCTTTGAGTTAGCTTCACTTCTCTTCTGCTTTCTATTGATTCCTTCGGCCATGGCTCAAAGTGAGGGTCCGTGGAGTGGAATCTCAAATACTGGGGGTGAAGTCCACCTTCAGGTGATAGGCGGCAATGTAGAGGACTTTTGGATTGAGGCATATCTGACCGGAGGCTCCAGTGGATTCGGCTGGCTTGAATTGGCAGTAGATCCTGCAATGCCCGTTTACGGGAGCAGTTTCAGTTTTCACGGTTCTTTCTTTGATGTTCAAGGTACCTTTACCGGTTCAAGTACTTGTACCGGAACATATGACTATCATGACCCTTTTTTGGGATATAGCAAGGGAACCTGGACAGCTTATTTCCTCACTGTCTCGGAGATTACGTTATCTCCATCAAGCAATGACTTCGGAGAACGCATGTATGGCACAACAAGTAATGATGTTAAATTCACCCTTAAGAATAAAGGAGCGAGCAGTGCAACTGGTTCTGTATTTCTGACAGGCGCAAATGCGGATCAATTTGAAATAACAAGTGGTGACGGACCGTTCTCATTAGTGCATAATCAAAGTAGGGATATATATGTTAGATTTATACCAACATCCGAAGGCATAAAAACAGCGACCTTGACAATAGACGCAGATTCTCCCTGCAATGATGCAAGCGCTTATCTTACAGGTACGGGGACCTATCCTGTTTTGTCGGTTACGCCAAATTACAGGATGGTGCCGGAACATGACGGATCAACTACTTTTGCTGTCAGTAATGCAGGTACAAGTTCAAGTGTCCTGTCATGGACTGCATTGGTAGATCCATCCGACACCTGGCTGACTATCACCAACGGAAGCTCTGGAACCAATAGCGGCACAATCGCCGTTAACTATGATGCAAATCAAGGCGATACAAGGGTTGGATCAATTACTGTAACTGCTGATGACCAGTACAATAGCCCACAGACAGTTCATGTGCTTCAGGCTGCAAATAGGTCTGTAAAAATGATTCCCAGCGATGGGGCAGCAGGCGACTATTTCGGCTATTCGGTCAGTATATCCGGAGATTATGCCATTATTGGAGCCTATGGGGACGATGACAATGGAAATGATTCAGGCTCGGCATACATATTTGAGCGAGAGGGCAATGATTGGATCCAGCGGGCAAAGCTTAAACCTGATGATGGGACAACAGGCGACTATTTCGGACATTCTGTCAGTATATCCGGGGATTATGCCATTATTGGAGCCTACGGGGACGATGACAATGGATACAATTCCGGCTCTGCATACATATTTGAGAAGCCTTTGGCTGGCTGGGCAGATATGACAGAGACTGCAAAACTGACGGCAAGCGATGGATACGGCAAATATGACACCTATGTACCTGTATACGACGCTTTTGGCTATTCAGTGAGCATCTCCGGAACTTATGCAATTGTGGGAGCCGTAGGCGTTCGTCGTGCCGGCTCTGCATATATATTTAAACAGCCTGTCAATGGTTGGGTAGATATGACCGAGACCGCTAAGCTGACCCCAAGCGATAGAGGCACCGCCGAAGCAGTCGGCAATTTTGGCAGCTCAGTTAACATCTCCGGAAATTATGCCATCGTAGGAGCTGATAGCTTCCCTTATGGCAATACCCACGGGGGGGCGGCATACCTATTTGAAAAGCCCTCGGTTGAATGGGAAGACATGACCGAGACGGCGAAGGTCATGGCCAGTGACCAAGGGTATTTTGAAAACGATTTTGGTATTTCAGTGGGCATATCCGGCGATGATGTTGTTGTCGGAGCCCGTTTCAACGATGATAAAGGGACCAAATCCGGTTCGGCCTATATATTCAGAAAGCCGTTGGGCAGTTGGACAGACATGACTGAGACAAAGAAGTTCAATGCGCGGGATGGCGCATCGGAGGACAATTTCGGCAATTCTGTTGGTCTATCAGGGGATTATGCCATTGCAGGGGCGCCTAAAGACGATGATAATGGGGAGAATTCCGGATCGGCCTATATATACTTTGCGGGCAATTTTCCACCAACAATTTCAAACATCAATGATCAAGTGATAGATGAAAACACGCAAACCAACCCTATCAAGTTTACTCTTTCAGATTCAGAGACTATCCCGGAAGATCTGACCTTGACCGGAGAATCATCAAACAACATCCTGGTTCCAAATGTAAACATTGTTTTTGGGGGTAGCGGTGTTGATCGGTGGGTAACAATCACCCCCAATTCGAACAGTACCGGAATAACTACCATTATGGTCACTTCGAGTGACGGCGTTGACACTGCAGTCAAGTCATTCATCCTTACTGTTACTGCTCCGGATGCAGACAGAGACGGTTTGCCTGATACCTTGGAATCAACCATGTGCAGCGATCCTTATGATGCCGACACCGATGATGACGGAATCCCCGATGGCGTTGAGGATGCCAACCAAAACGGAATCTTGGATCCCGGCGAAACAAATCCCTGCAACCACGACACTGATGAGGATGGGATACAGGATGGGACGGAACTGGGATATTCCTTGGCTGATGCCGGCCCGGATACTGACCTTGTGATCTTTAGGCCGGACTTAGACCCGGAAGGTAAGACTGATCCACTCAAGACTGACAGCGATGGCGATGGGATCCCTGACGGTGGGGAAGACCCCAATTATAACGGCAGGATAGATCGAGGGGAAACCGACCCGCTGACTGACAGCATTGTCTATGTTGACCCTGCTGGGATCTGCAATGATAAGGTTCCCTGCTACACTACTCTGGGAGGTGCCTTAACTGGCTCTCCAACCAGGAAGATTATCAGGGTTATTCAGGGGGCACTGCAGGAGAGTATTTCCTTTTCAACTCCCAAGGAATTCGCTGTGCAAGGGGGCTTCAATAACTCCTATTCAGCCAATGGAGGGGTTACAACTGTAGGAAACCTGTTGATTGCCGACGGGTTGCTGGCCCTGGATAAGATCATTATAAATCCTGCCGATGCGAAGGTTGAATCCAGCAGTCTGGATGAATCAGGCCTGAAAAGGCAACATAGTCAGGAGAAAGATCCTAATCCATAAGGTTGATTCTCGGCTGCCTCCCATCTTTTACCGGCTTAGTTAGTCCCGGCACCGAGCCCAACTTCTAATCCCTGGCTCCATTGAAGTTAGCTGGAATCGAAGACCTTTTGGAACACCTATGCCGGGAAATTATGACATAGCAGAGGTAAAGAAGTAACAGCCTTTGACTCTGCTCTGTCTGGGTGTAACTCTGCTATGTGCCTTTATGAGTTTGTCCTCCTGCGCAGGACCCATGTTGCTGCGAGCAGCATTAGAGCAATAAGTGCGGCTGTGCTCGGCCTATTGATTCCTGGGACAGGAGCAGGCTCGGGTAAGTTCACTGTTGCCTGTGCCGATGATGTTACTGAGGCGCCTGTGGGCTCAAAGGCCATCCATGTCCCTGTGTTGGCAGTGCTGCTGTTTATAACAGCGCTTACTATATTGTGTGGAAACTCGCCCCAGGGATGAGCAGGTATGGAGTATCTGTTAAAATCGCACCGAGCCTGCTGTCCACAAGGCTGTGGGTCGCAAAGGGCGTATTGCCTGTATTGGTAATTTCGTAGCAGTAATAAACCGTGGTGCCGTGGGCCACTGTTATGGCGGATGTGCTTGGACAGACCCCCGGCAGAGTTCCGACTGTCTTTTCAAGGGAGACGGCTGCATT
>JBGSUA010000013.1:0-3898 GCA_041753575.1 Desulfatiglandaceae bacterium | reverse complement strand
TGCCTCGGCAACGGGGTCTTCGGAGCGGGGAACAAGATAAATCATTCCACCGTATTCAAATATATTCAGCTCAGTGCCCGGCTCAATTGCGTATTTCTTTCTAATCGGAGCTGGAATTACAACTTGACCTTTAGCCAGCACACGCACGGTGCCCATAAAAGACCTCCTGAGCAGTTACGTTAAACCTTTTAGTGAAGTGTATTACTTTATACGCGAAATGGTCAAACTAAGGATTTCACACTACCCTTTTCCCCGGATGGGTAACAAGACCCGGAATATCGTTCCGCGGCCGGGTTCGCTTTCAACCTCGATCCGGCCGCCGTACCCCCAAGGGGACGTTGTTAATATCTGCAGATTTAGCGTTCACTCAGTAGTTATTACAGCTAGTTAATGTTTCCATGTATTCTGCTTCAGGTGCTGTGCGGCTGGCCTGTAATCGTTTTGTGCAAAGATTCTCAGCGTCTTCTTCATGTTCCTTCATCTCCAACTCAGCCTTATAAACACAACCCTCGATGGGGCGGCCTATTCAGGCAGGGCCACCAAGTTCAGGGTAACAACCGATATGCTATTTCTCTCTGCCTGCGGTCCAGGTTATCTTTACAATCTTGTCGGATCAGGCCGAGGCTTCCACTATAGAAATACCGCCTTGCTATCCTCGGGGAAACTTTTATTATTGTAAATACATCACCACCATATCTGAGGCAGGCCGATGATCCGCTGGGCCTTCCAATATTAAATAGTGATTCAGGTAGGAGGTCAAATGAAGAATATCGAATGGAGCGAGTTTATTAAATCAGATCCCGACATACTCCTGGGAAAACCTGTGGTAAAAGGTACAAGGCTTTCCGTTGAGTTCATCTTGGGGCTTTATGCCGAAGGCTGGACCGAAGATCAAATTCTGCAAAACTATCCTGGCTTAAGCAAGGAAAGCCTTCTGGCCGTTTTCGCTTATACTCGGGAATGCATGCGCGACGAATTCCTCTATCCGCTTTCAGCAGAGGCCATTTGATGGAGTTCTTAGCCAACGAGAACTTCCCTTTGCTGAGTGTCATGCTACTGAGAAATGCCGGCTACCGAGTTGTCGGTATAGCGCAGGAGTCACCTGGGATCACGGACTTTGAAGTCCTCAAAAGGGCGCACGAAGAAAATATGGTCATTTTGACTTTCGATCGGGATTATGGTGAACTGATTTACAAGAACCGAGTTCTCCTGCCGGCAGGTGTTGTATATTTTCGTTTCGGCCCAGCCACCCCCGCAGAACCTGCAGATATCCTTATCAAACTAATCGGCAGAACCGATTTATCTATTATCGGCCAATTCACTATCCTTGAAAGAGGTAGATTGCGGCAAAGATCACTAAAGATAGCTAACATCTGATCGTCTATTTCAAGCGAGCAAGCGAACCAGGCCCTTAGTAAAGGATTGTCCCCCAAATATCATGCAATGTGCCTGTAGACAAGAGAGCCGATAAGGCGCAGGAACGTTATCGGGCAGGAGCGGAAGACTTTGTTGTGTCAACCTGTGAGGCGACTGTCGGAATTACTTACAAAGGCGTTCCGGGCAAGATCAAACTTGTGATACTTTAAGATGAACTCTGCGGCCCCCCATCCTTGCTTGAATTGCAGGAGGCCGTGGTTTTCAAGCTCTGTCCTTCCCAGGCTGAGGGTCTTAAAACCTTTCTCGCAATAATGCCTGATGGCCTCCCACATGATTAAGTTGTTGGGCCTCAGGTGCTGGTGTTCCTTTTCAGATGCTCCGTATTTGTAAACCGCCTGACTTCCGAAATGGAGGAAGACCCCCGGCAATAGGCAGAGGGCATAAGAAGCTTTATGGCCTCCTTTTCAATGCATGTCAAATACAGCGGGTTGAAGCCGTAGCTATCCCGCAGAACCCTCGCCCACATGGATGTGTAAAATATACTTTGGGGACGCCCTTTACTTTTACAATTTTCGATACAACATATTGATATGGAATATCTTTTTATCATCTAATTCAGCATGTTCTATTACGATTCGGATAATTAGCCCCTCTCAGGCTGAGGGATCTCTCCGCTCTACCTCAGTAGATTCAATGTCATCGGGGTAGAGGGAGAGATAAGGAAAGATTTTGCAAATCTGTAAATATGAAGGGCATGTCCCCCCCCCAAAATAGTTTCGACTATAATAGAAACTATTTGACGATAGTTTCGATTTGATATATAGATATCCGCATGGACGCTATCTACTATGCCTTGAATCCCTGGTGGGAAGGAAAAGAAATCGAGACCGGCATCAGCCGCGATTCCTATCTTGGAAAAATATCAACTCACCTCTCCCGCAAACAGATCGAAGTTTTTATAGGCAGCAGGCGTACCGGCAAGACCACCCTTCTGAAACAGTTTATCAAAACTATCTTGCGTAACGGCGTCTCGGAAAAGGACATATTCTACCTTGCCATGGATCACCCTGCTTTGTCAGCCATCCCCATATCACAGCACGTCCGAAACATTCGCAAGCACTTTATGCATGATCGCGACAGAAAACTTTACCTGTTCTTGGATGAAGTTCAGGAGAGTCCTCAATGGGAGGTGGAACTCAAAGCCCTCTATGACCTGGAATCACTCAAGCTGTTTTGCACCGGGTCAACATCTTCGTTGATCGAGAGACAAGCCGGCAAACTGACAGGCAGGCAAATCGTAAGCACCATCTTTCCGCTGAGCTTTAATGAGTTTGTACGCTTCAGGGGAGAAACGCCATCTCTCGCGGAGGATTATAAATACGAGCAGATGGCGGATGATTATTTGAACATCGGAGGCTATCCGGAGCAGGTCCTGAATCCGTCTCAGGAATATATGGCCAACCTCTTGGAGGACATCCTCGCCCGTGATTTGGCACGCCTTCACCCCATAAAAAAGTCTTATATACTGAAAGACTTATTGAGACTGATTGGAGCTTCCACAGGGTCAAAAACCAGTTTCAACAAATTATCCAAAGTTCTGGGGGTGTCTGTGGATACGGTGAAGGAATATGTCGGTTATCTTGAAACCGCTTTCCTGGTTAAAACTGTAGAAAAATGGACGTCTTCCTACTCCGAAAAGGTCTATGCTCCCAAAAAGATCTATCTTTGGGATAATGGATTCAAAACACTTTTGACAGGAAGCGGCGATGAAGGAAGCAGGGCGGAAAATGCTGTTTTTTTAGAGTTACAAAGAAACAACATTCCCTGTGGTTACTATGCTGAAAGCGAAAGAGAGGTTGATTTTGTTATCGGTTCAGTGGCAGATCCTTTACCGGTCGAAGTCAAATACATAACCGCCTTTGACTGGAAGGATAAGAGGTTTGACGGCCTGAGGCTTTTTCTGAATCGCTTTTCGAATGTTAAGAATATTCTTTTGATTACAAAGACCGTTGAGCTGACAACCACAGTCAATAAAGTCGCTATTCATCTAGTTCCTTTGTGGAAGCTCTTGAATAATCCAGACATAATTAGCCAGATTGCTTGATCCAGAAGTTCATAGCCGGAATGCGTCCGATCCAAATCTGTAAAACTCAAGGGTGTGCCCTATTACTGCACACTCAGGCTTCCTGACTGCTTTTGCAGAAAAACTGTGGTCTGAAGCGGCATACTCCGCTGAAGCCCTTTTCCTAAAGCAAAGCATGACAATCCCGGCTATCACGCGACCGCTCTTCTCAGCAAGCAGCAGGCGTATGCATCCTTTCGAGAAGAAGTTCCTCCAAAGTGCCGCCATAAAACAAAAAGGTTGGGCAGGCAGGCCCAGTTGTTCCTGGTCGTGATAAATTGAGCCAAAAATGGTCGTTAAGAATTGAGCCACTTTGGAGGTGGAGTTGCTGAGAGAAAAGGCTATGGTGTGATTTTTTATCTCAGCGTAAGCGAGGTGGTGGACTTGAAAAAAAGGAGA
>JBGSUA010000012.1:0-27932 GCA_041753575.1 Desulfatiglandaceae bacterium | reverse complement strand
TACGCAGTGATTCAAGCAATCGTATTTACATTGCAATACCGCGAGTTGGGAGCGGTTATTAACCAGTTGGGTTTTCTTTTCGACTCCTTGGGCGGATATTTCTTGTTTAGATCACTTATAGTTGAAGAAGAAGATATTGTGCGCGTAATTAAAAGCCTAAGCTATCTATACGTGTTGCTAGCATTCAGTATGCTTATTGAACAGATTTATATGGTTAATATCTTCGGCTTATCCGTAGGGGATTTGGCATTACAAACACGTGACGGTAGCATTCGCTCTTTTGGCTCATTCCGGCATCCCCTAACTGCTGGTACTGCCGGCGCCACAATAGTCCCTCTATTTATGATTCTATGGTACAGGAGCAAAGGGCACATTGTTGCACTGCTGGGCTTGATTGCATCTACAATAATGGTCGTTACTGCGCATTCCAGCGGACCGTTGCTCGCATACATAGGGGGAATAATTGCGCTCATATCCTGGTCTATCCGGGCGAAGATGCGGCTAATCCGATGGGTAATTTTAGTGTTACTTATTGCCACCCATTTGCTGATGAAAGCGCCTGTTTGGTTTTTAATTGCCCGTATTGATCTAACTGGCTCTTCATCAAGCTATCACCGTGCAATTCTTGTCGATAAATTCATCAACCAGTTTTGGGAGTGGTGGCTGCTTGGGACACCAAATCATGTTAACTGGGGATGGTCGTTATGGGATGTGCAAAATCAGTATGTATCTGCTGGGGTTGAAGGAGGCCTTGCGGCGTTGATTGCCTTTATTGCCATTATAGTAGCTGGCTTTTCAAGAGTGGGAAAGGCCATGAGAAATACTGATGACAAAATAGAAATTAAGTGCGTATGGGCGGTTGGAGCAACGCATTTTTCGTATCTTATTGCCTTTATGGGAGTTAACTTATTTGACCAAGTAAGATTTATTTGGTTTCTGTCTTTGGCGATATTGTCTTCGTCCACTGGTCTCGTAGCTAATCGACGCCTAGAATCTTCTTGAACCCAATTCTCAACGCTTATGATTATGCAAGAAATTGTCATTCTGAGGGGAATCGGAATAATTTTAGTTGTATTGGGTCATTCCGACATCGTTGGACAAAACACTCCTGCGACTTTTCTTTACTTGGAGAGCATGGTTTACAAATTCCATATGCCACTGTTCATGTTTATTTCAGGATTTGTCTTTTATTTAACAAATCACCAAAAATCTGTCAATTTATCGACAGAATTTATATGGAAAAAGCTATATCGTCTTATTTTGCCGGCATTAGTTGTATTAACGCTGGCGTTTTCGGCGCGCTTCATTTCCCTGTATATAAAAAGGGCAGATTTAGGACCACAATTGATTATAAATTTTGTTAAGATGCCTTTATATAAGGAATATCTTCCCATTGAGTTTTTTTGGTTTATATTTACACTTTTCTATATCTTTTGTATTTCAAATATATTATTATATTGTGTTAAACAAAACACAATGCTAATAGTGATATCGATAACCTTGATCATCTTTTGTCTCTGGCCAGTATCTGTTGAATTCTTATACATCAGGTATATCTCCAACTACCTAATATACTTCTGGCTTGGGATGCTAAGCTGTCTTGGGATCTCTAGAATCCCATTTGTGGGGTCCGTGTCAATGGGGTCGCTGTACGTGGCTACCTTTTTTCTGGCTGGATTTCTGACCCTATCATTTTTAAATCTTCCCACTCAGATAGCTGCTATTCTTTATGCGATATTAGGTATTTTTATGTGCTTATATCTGGCAATATATTTGAAGCGATTTAGAATTAACATATTAAATGTAATTGGACAATATTCTTATCAAATTTTTTTGATATCATGGTTTTTTCATAGAATTATTGAGACTATTGGCTACAAGACATTTGGGCTGAATTATTTTATAACTTTTCCTCTATCATTGTGCTTAGCGTTGCTAGGTCCCATCTTCATAACAAAGCTTATAGGTTGGAAGTCACCAAAGCTAGCTTTTCTTATCGGCCAACAGAAAAACGTCATTTAAAAATCCGTTTGAGAATTATCTATATGATAGTTCACATTAATGCAATGTTTTCATACAGTATACAAGAATGGCGGTTCTGAAAGTATTGTGCATATCAGTCTGAACCAAAGTTATACCAAATACGTTGTAATATCGCCTGTTAGGGATGAAGAGGTCTATCTTTCTAAAGCAATAGAAAGTGTTATAAAACAGACGCTCCGACCAGTTGAGTACATACTCGTAAACGATGGCTCCAGTGATAGGACCGGCGATATTATTGAGAAATACTGCCACTCGCATCATTGGATACGCCAGGTTCAACGCGCTGACAGGGGATATAGAAAGTGGGGTGGAGGGATCATAGAGGCTTTTTACGCCGGCTTCAACGCGCTGAGTTATAACGAATGGGATTTTATGTGTAAGTTGGACGGCGACCTATCATTTGAACCGACTTATTTTGAAAGCGCAATAAAGCGGTTTGAGGAAGATCCCAAACTCGGGATCGGAGGAGGAGTGCTATACCATTATAAAAATGGACGCAAGATCCTAGAAGAGCATCCTCGGTTCCATGTTCGTGGAGGTGTCAAAATCTACCGGAGGCGTTGCTGGGAGGATCTTGGCGGACTATGGGTTGGTCCCGGATCGGACACAGTGGACGAAGTGAAGGCTAATATGCTGGGATGGACCACTATGAGTTTCAGCGATCTGCAACTCCTTCATCACCGCCCCACTGGAGAATCATGGGGCCGATGGGGCGGGCTGGTGAAGGATGGTGTTATTGATTATGTCTATGGGTCTCATCCTTTGTTCCTAACTGCAAAAGCTCTTGTACGAATATTAAGGCGGCCTTATTTGATAGGATCTTTTGCATTGGCATACGGTTACTTGAAGGCGTTTTTTCAGCGTTGTCCTCAGGTGGATGATCATGATTTGATAAAATATTTGCGGAATCAGCAGTTGGCCCGCTTGATGGGCCGAAAGACGATCTGGAAATAAATGGATCTGTCTATCATCATTGTTAACTGGAATGCTTTAGAGTACCTGCGCGAATGCCTGGCAAGCATCTATGAGAACACGAAGGACATAACCTATGAAATCATTGTCGTAGATAACGCCTCGACAAAGGGGGATGTCGGGATACTTGAAACGCTTTATCCCGATATTGTCCTGATCAAGAACGAAAAGAATCTCGGCTTTGCCAGGGCAAACAATCTTGGATGCCTACATGCAAAGGGCGATTATGTTCTACTGCTGAATCCCGATACAAGATTGGTTGGGCTTGCCATCAAGCTGCTGATGGATCGGGCAAGATCCCTCCCTGATGCCGGTATTGTGGGTTGCAGGCAGGTCAATCCTGATCTAACTGTTCAGACAACATCGGTACAGAAGTTCCCGACCATATTAAACCAGCTAATTAACATTGAAGTTCTACGTCTTCACTGGCCCGGATGCCCGTTATGGAACATCGCGCCGCTCTTTCGCGATAACCAGGATCCAGTTGTCGTTGAGGTAATTCCGGGTGCGTGCATGCTGATGCGTCGTGAATTGTTTGAAAGGGTTGGAATGTTCAGCGAAGAGTACTTCATGTATGCGGAGGATATTGATCTCAATTATAAAATAGCACAAACCGGTTGTAAGAACTACTATGTCTCAGATGCCGTAATTATTCATTACGGCGGAATCAGCAGTTCTCAGAAGAGTGTCAATCAGTGGGCAACCATGATGAAATATCATGCAATGGACCAATATTATCTAAAAAATCATGGTCGTGTCTATGCAGCGATGTACAGAGTTGCTATGGGACTCTCCGCTTCAACTAGAATTGTCCTGTTTGCTCTTGCATTGCCTTTTGGAAAGATACTTAGGAGAAGAAAGGCGCTTCGTTCTGCCTGGGAGAAGTGGATCGCAATTCTTAGATGGGCGCTTGGGCTTGCAAACCGTTCGTTAAAAGTGGGCAACACCCTTTGAGTGGGTGTGGAGGTAACTGTGTGTGGAATCTGCGGCAAACTGATATTTGATGGGGCGGACTCAGTTGAGCCATTGTTGATCAACTCGATGCTCGACACAATTCGCCATCGCGGCCCGGATGACGTAGGGGTTTATTTCGCGGGGAGAATCGGGTTGGGGCATAGGAGGCTTTCCATCATAGACCTGAGCACCGGCCATCAGCCGCTGTCGAATGAAGATGGAAGCGTTTGGATTGTGTTCAATGGTGAAATCTACAACTATCAGGATCTGCAAAAAGACCTGCAAGCGAAGGGGCATGTTTTCAGAACAAAGTCCGACACGGAGGTGATAGTCCATCTATTCGAAGAATACGGTGAATCATGTGTCGAAAAGCTAAGGGGGATGTTTGCCTTTGCGCTGTGGGATGAAAAACAGAAGGTCCTTCTCCTGGCGCGGGATCGGGTGGGTATCAAGCCCTTGTACTATTGGAAATCGCATGATTCCATCGTGTTCGCATCAGAGATCAAAGCGATACTGAAGGATCCATCCGTCAAACGAGAGCTAGATTTGGGAATGGTTGACAGGTTTCTCTCCTTTTATTTCCTGCCAGGGGAGGAGACATTATTAAAAGGCATCAATAAGCTATTGCCCGGGCATTATCTGGTCTTCCGGGGAGAAAAGGCGGAAATACGCCAATACTGGGATCTGCGATTTTCCGAATGTCCGATCAGCTTACAGAAGGCAGAGTCCAGGACGCTGGAACTCCTTGAGGAGTCCCTTAGACTTCACATGATCAGCGATGTTCCAGTTGGCTTTCTTCTAAGCGGGGGGGTGGACTCTACCGCCATGCTTTCCTTTGCCGCGGGGAAGTCTCCTTTTCCACTGAGTAGTTATACACTGGGTTTTTCAGAAGATGTTGTCGCCGACGAACGGCCTTATGCCAGACTTGCCGCCGAGAGATACGGATCCGAACACCATGAAATGACCATCACATCAAAAGAATTTGTGGACTTCATGCCCAAGTATGTATGGCATATGGAAGAGCCGGTCTGCGAGCCTCAGGCTGTGGCCCTTTATTACGTCTCGAAGATGGCAAGGGAGTATGTCAAGGTCTTGATATCCGGGGAAGGGGGGGATGAGGCTTTCGCCGGGTATTCCATATACCGGAATATTCTCTGGCTTGAACGCCTTAAGAAAGCTATGGGCCCGCTGAAAGGAGTGATAGCAGCAGGACTTTTGAGGGCAAATCGAATAGCTAATTCGAAAAAGGTTGCAAAGTATGCGACCTTACTTGATATCCCATGTGACTCTTTCTGCCTTGGCAGGACTTACCATCCGTCTAATTACTTTAACGGTGTGCTTGCCGACGTTTACTCAAAAGATTTTGCGCAGCATGTTGATAAAGCCCATTCTGTGGAAGTAGTAAAGGGATTCCTTAAAAACGTCAATGGAAACAGCATCGTGAACCGTATGCTTTACGTGGACACAAAAACATCCCTGCCGGATGACTTGTTGTTGAAGGCCGACAAGATGACGATGGCCAATTCTCTTGAGCTTCGGGTGCCCTTTTTGGATCACAAACTTCTGGAGTTTGCGGCTTCTTTACCGGCTGATTTTAAGGTGAGGCGATTCACTACCAAGTATCTCGCAAAAAGAGCTCTTAAGAGGAGGATTCCGAAGGAGATACTACAGCGCCGGAAGGTCGGATTCCCGGTTCCGAATGACGCATGGCTGAGGACGGAGTTGGATCCATGGGTCAAGGAAGTGCTGCTTGACAGGCAAACTCTGGAAAGGGGATATTTTGAGAGGAGTTCCATCGAAGGTATCATCGCGGAGAACAAACGGTCCGATGGTGCCCTTACCAAGGAGGTTCTCTCCCTTGTAACGCTCGAGCTTTGGCACCGGGCCTTCTTGGAGCAGCCGTACGCAAAGGCGATATGAAAGGCATGCAGACGGATAGGGCGATTTCAATTCGTGAGCTTCATGAACGGGTGATATTATGATTAAGGAGTTTCAATGAGGGCGACAGGCGATTCCGTCAGGGTGCTGTACAGCTTTCCGCATAAACTGGGCGCCGACAGGATTTGTTACACTGCCTGGCAACAGGTCAATGGCCTTGCCGCTGCAGGGGCAGATGTAATTGCTTTCCCCGGTGTCTTACACAGGGCAGTTCCGGAGACCGTCAAAGTCATCCCAACTCTAGCCTGGGGCAAGCTACGCATTTCTTACAAATTGATCGGGACTATGAGGGCTCTGGCTCTCCATGACAGAATTGTAGCACGAAGGCTCAGGAAGTTGGTTGGCAAAATAGATATCATCCATACATGGCCTGCCGCCGCGTTAGAGACATTGAAGTCTGCGGCTTCATTGGGGATACCAACAGTTTTGGAACGCCCCAACGCCCATACAAAGTTTGCGTTCGAGACAGTTGAGAGAGAATTTAAGCGCCTTGGGGTTGTGTTGCCGCCGGAAGACGAATACTCGTTTAAATCCGACCTCCTTAATAGGGAAGAAGAAGAATATAAACGGGCAGACTATATCCTGTGCCCATCCGAGTTTACCGTCCGTACTTTTGTTGATCAAGGCAATCCAAGAGAAAAGCTCAAGAGGCATATTTACGGCTATGATGAGAAGGTCTACTACCCTGATAAGGCGAAACGCGATTCTTCGGCTGGGCTCAGGATGCTGTTCGTGGGAGTTTGCGCAGTGCGCAAGGGCGTTCATTTTGCCTTGGAGGCATGGTTGAACTCTCCAGCTTCGAAAGACGGTTCGTTCAGGATTGCAGGCGGGTTTTTGCCTGCTTATGCTGCGAAGCTTTCAGAGATGCTGTCTCATCCAAGCGTCCAGGTGCTGGGACACAGAAACGACGTTCCTGCCTTGATGCGGGAAAGCGATATCCTGGTGTTGCCAAGTGTAGAGGAGGGCTTCGGACTTGTGGTTGCCGAAGCGATGGGAAGCGGATGTGTGCCACTTGTGTCTGAAGCTTGCACGGACATTTGCAGACATAACATTAATGGATTTGTGCACGGTATAGGCGACGTTGCATCTCTCACGCAGCAGATCACTGCGCTTCACAAAGATCGAGACCTGCTGCAAAGATTAAGGGAAGGCGCTTTGAAGACCGCACCCGAAGTTACCTGGACAGCGGCGGGAAGACGGCTTCTGGATGTATATCGGGAGATCCTTACTGAAAAACGCCAGCGAAGGACATATAACATTTGAAAGCATTTATTGCGAATTCTTAACGGAATCAATATTGATAAATAGAGGTTGCTTAATTAAGGTATGCAAGCAGAGCTTTATAACCAAGTAAAGAAAACCCTTCAGCGCTCGCCCAGAACCTGGCTTATCACCGGTGCAGCAGGATTTATAGGTTCGCATCTTGTGGAACAGTTGCTGCGCTTGGACCAAAAAGTCGTTGGCTTGGACAATCTCTCAAATGGAAAAAGAGAAAACCTCGATCAGGTAAAGGCCGCCGTAAGTGATGATCAGTCCAGAGGGTTCAGGTTTGTGGAGGGGGATATCAGAGAGCTTGATACTTGTCAAAATGCTGCTAAAGGCATTGACTATGTATTGCATCAGGCTGCGCTGGGTTCGGTGCCAAGGTCGTTAAAGCAACCCGCTTCTTTCAATGACAATAATATAACCGGCACATTGAATATGCTTATTTCTGCAAAGGAAAACAGGGTTAGGAGAGTTGTCTATGCTAGCAGCAGTTCCGTTTACGGAGATAATGTCTTGCTTCCGAAAGTCGAGAATGTCATAGGCAAACCACTTTCTCCCTATGCGGTTACAAAATACGTTGGCGAGTTATATTCTGGGGTGTTCAGCCGGTGTTTTGAAACGGAAGCGGTAGGTCTTAGATATTTTAACGTATTTGGTCCTCGTCAAGATCCCAATGGCGACTACGCAGCAGTCATGCCCAAATGGATTGCTAGTATGCTGAAGGGAGATGCTGTTTATATAAATGGCACGGGTGAGACGAGCAGGGACTTCTGCTTTATAGAAAATGTTGTACAGGCCAACATTCTTGCCGCCACAACAGAGAGGTCGGAGGCGGTCAACCAGGTTTACAATATCGCGGTGAATGCCCGAACTACCCTAAATGAATTGTTCGAAATGATCCGGATACGTCTTAAACCCTATTTCCCTTATCTGAAGGGTTTTAAGCCGACTTACAGGGATTTCAGGCCTGGAGATATTATGCACTCTCATGCGAACATAGAAAAAGCTCGAAACTTGCTTGGCTATCAACCAACCCACACAATACAGGATGGGCTTGACATCTACCTTGAATGGTACAGGAAAGCGGCCGAGCTTTAAATTACCTCGACGAATCCACCGAATGGGACTACCCCTACCGCTTCTTCCGCTGGTGATGGGGTACGCCCTTTACATTTGCAGATTTGATAAGGGAGGATTGACGGCAATCTTTTGCTGTAAGGGTCTGGAATGATAAGAATTCATCCACATGCAATGGAGCGCATGCAGGAACGCTGTGTCTCTGAAGACGAGGTTTATGCAGCGGTAGAGCATGGTGAAGTCTTCCCAGTTAAGTTTGGGCGAACTGGTTTCAGGCGCAATTTCCTATTTGACAAAGATCTTCGTGGAAAGCATTATTTTACGAAACAGGTAGAGGCCTATGCAGTCATGGAGGAACATGACTGGGTTGTTATAACAGTGATATCGAGGTTTTTTTAGTCATAGTAGAGGGCTCAGACAATGAAATTCAGCTATGATCCCAAGTATAATATTGCCTATATTAGACTCAGAGCGAAGTCGGCCGAAGTTATGTCCATAAAAGTCAGTGATGAGCTGATTGTGGATTTGGCACCTGATGGCACTGTATATGGTATTGAGTTCTTGAATGCATCAGAGCAATTGGTCAAGAGTGATGACGGAAAGTTATTGTTTCATAATGAGGATAGTGGGCAGCAAATTGAAGTTCCGATGCAATAGAAGAAAAGGGGGACGCCCTTTACATTTGCAGATTTAGGTTTCCGCTGGACACTTCTTCAAGGAATTCATCCTTGTCCAGGATTTTTTGCCAGTCCAAATATCGCGCGGCTTTCATAACAGACACTCCTTTATTACGGCCGTCATCACCACGGCACGGGGACGGAAGTGAGGGATAATCCTCGATACGAACGTGGTCATTTCTGGCATATTCTTCGCCATCCCCGATTACATTAGGATATTCTAAATTATGCTTGACCTGCCCGACTCCTTACATTATTATATTTTCGTAAGGAATAACACGCGGAGGACAACGATATGCGATCTCTCATTACTTCTAAATATCAAACAACTATCCCTAAAACCATTCGCGAGAATCTTGGCCTTTCCGTAAAAGATGCTCTGGAGTGGAAGCTGGAAAATGGCAAAGTCACGCTCTATCTCGCCAAACATAATTTCTTGAAGTACCGGAATGCTATCAAAACCGGCGAGGGAGACATTTCCGGCGACATTGACGTTGCCCGGCAGCTCCGCGTGGAGAAATACCGGTGATACGATACGTCGTTGATACGAATGCTTTGATTTCCTTCGTTACAGATCGGAACCGGGAACAACAACAGAAAATTGCCCCGCTATTTGAATCGGCAGCACACATGAAGGCGGTTATCTTCTGCCATCAGCATGTTTTAACAGAGTTTATTTATGTGCTGGACAGAATCTACCATATCCCGAAAAATGAGATCGGTATTATGATTAAGGATCTTATCGAAATGCCGGGCATTGAGATTGTTCAGGAAGTTGATTTTAATACAATCTTTTCCTGGTGGCCCGATCCTGTTCCCGATTTTGGAGACTCCCTCATTGCTGCGGTCGGTAAGACCATAAGCGGGTCGCTGGTGGTGACTTTCGACCGAAAATTAGCCGCTAACCTGAAGACGCTCGGTATCAACATCTACTAAAAAGGGGGACGCCCTTCACATTTACAGATTTGGGGCTGGGCTAGAGAGCGGTTCCCCTTGTGGAAAGATATTCCGGCATAGACGAGAAGCCTTGCTCGTTGAAATGTTTGTCAAAGGCGAAGACAGTCGTAACTCCCAGTAAGCGCATTACTTCAAGGCTTACACAATCCACAAGACTCAGCTTCCTCCTCGAAGCGGAAAGCAGCGCTGCCATTGCGGCATTGTGAACAGTCCTGTCAATCCACTCTATCCGGAGAGCAGGGACAATATCTTCGTGAAGCAACTTCAGTGACGCTATCCCGAGGCGATTTTGCGCCAAGGCCATGGTTTCCAGTAAGACATAATTGGTTGTAATGAGGGTCTCGGAGGATGTCAAAATGTCCCTCCAGACTTGCGCGGCCGCAGCATGATTCGCCTCGTCCCTGTCCATGACCGCGATAAGTCCGGACGTGTCAAGGAAGATGGTCATCCTTCAAAAGCCTCGGTCAGATAGACATCATGAGCGGTAGCAAGGTCCTTTACCCCGGACCTGAACTTGCCCGCAGCCGACAAAGCTTTCTTGCGAATCTGCTCCTGTTCCCCGCTGTACCTGGCTTTCACAAAGAAATCAACGGACAGGCGGATGATCTCAGCCATTGACTTTTTCTCGGCGGCGGCAATTTCCTTTAGGATTGCCACCTGTTTTTCAGATAACTGTATCTGTGTCCTTACCATGTCTTCCCCCAGAAGTGATTACACCTACATTAAAACGATAACACTTCCAGGAAGAGGATTCAACTGGAAAGATGGAGATCAGGGACGCCCTTTACATTTGCAGATTTGAGAGGGAAGAAAGCGGGCAGACACAAATTTTATGAACAATTTTATTGCGCCATCTTCTGCTGTTGCATCTGCCATCTTTTTTTGTTATAGAATATGGCATATAAATTTGATATACAGCGAGGTGCAAAGATGTTCTCAACCGCTCAGCAAGGAAAAGTGCGGATCAATATCCAACTCCCCACGGCGATTAAAGATAGACTTATCGAGGCCTCATCCCGGCAGGGGAAAAATGTTTCCGCTCTCGTGCGGGAGTCCATTGAGGATAAACTGATACAACTCGACAGGCAGGTTCTCGATGAGCGCATGAAAGCTGCCTATCAGGATTTGGCCGAGGAAAACATTCGGGTCTGCGAGGAGTTCCAATTCTCTGACGCCGAAAACCTTCCCGAGGTTTCTCTGTGAATCCGGCGCGAATCAAAAGAGGAGAAATTTATTACGCGGTACTCGATCCGGTAGTTGGGAATGAAACAGGGAAAACCAGGCCGGTTTTGATCATTCAGAACGATGTCGGCAATCAGTACTCACCCACGACTATTGTAGCGGTCATCACCGAATATTCCGATAAAAAAGCCACTTATCCCATCTGCGTAGTCATAGGTAAGAATTGCGGTCTGAAAAAGGACTCTATCGTAACTCTGTCTCAAATCCGCACTATTGATAAACGCCGGCTGTCTGGATCAAAGCTGGCGACTATTCCCAACGAGGTCATGTCAAATGTGGACATGGCGTTGAAGCACAGCCTGGCGCTATCATAAACTGAGATCAGGGACGCCCTTTACATTTGCAGATTTCTTACATTACCAAAGCAAAAGGTCCTGTCGTTTTCCGGCTTGTTTTTCCAGATTTGCCGTGAAGCCGGATCGGCTGAAAAGTACGAAATACTCTTTTCGCTCCCCTTTTCGCCAGTCAACCAGCTTCGCCTTCCTCTCAAGGTCATTGAGGATGTCGGTGCCGGTCGGGTTGACGCTCCACTTGGCTTCTCCGAAAACAACGGTATTTTCATCCTCGGCCAGTCCCACGATATCTATTTCGCCTTCCTTGCTCCACCAGCGGCCTACCCGGTTGCAGCGGATATCTTGCGGCAGTCCCTTGCGGACCCTGGAGCGGCAGACCTCCTCGAAGGACCACGAAATGAACCGGTCAATGGAAGGCATTATCTTTCGGTCCAGAACGTAATCAATTTGCCCCTCTTCGATAAAACTTCTATTGGGATAGACGTAACGGAACCAGAAGCGGAAGAAATTATCTTCCAGAAGATACATGCCTTTCTTACTTTTCTCAAAGCCCCATTCAGTGACCGGCACCTCGCGACGGATGATCTTCAGATCGGTAAGGACTGAGAGGTACTTGCCGACCATGTTCTTGTCGAATCCCGTTTCGTTGATGATTTCAGCGGGGCGGGTTTTACCCATCGAGATGGCCCGCAGGATGGAAAAGTAATTGCGTGGCTCCCGGAGCTCTTCTCGCAGGATGAAGTCCGGCTCGCGGTAGAGATAGGCCTCCGGAGACAGGATGCGGTTCCGAACATTCTCCCGGAAATCGGCTGACGGATCGAACTGAAGGAGATAGGCCGGTGTCCCTCCCAGGGCGCCGTAGAAATACATGAAGGCTTCATCGTTCAAAGCAGGGAAGAATTCTTTCGCGCTGTTGAAAGGCATCGTTTCTACGAGGATCTGGCCGGTGCGCCGGCCGAACAACGGCGATTTGTGACCGAGGACATCTGTTTCCATCATGCCCATGCTGGAACCAAGCAGAATAAGAAAAACGTCGGATTGGCTCAAATCTTCATCCCAGCCCTTTTGGAACAGGGATGGGATGGCCGGATTGCTCTCGATCAAATAGGGGAATTCGTCGAAGATCATCACTAATTTGCCTTTTGATTTTATATAGTTGAAGAAATCGTGCCAGGTGCCGAACCCCCGAGACAAAAGGAAGTCATCCTTAAAATACAGGCCGACCTTTTCGGAAAGCTGGGTGAGCTGGTCACGCTCTGGAGCCTTGTCGGCCAGGAAGTAGATGTGTGGCAGATTCTTGGAAAGTTCCTTGACCAAGGCAGTCTTGCCCACTCGCCTCTTCCCGTAAATCACAACCAATTGTGATTTGTCTTCCTGCCAGGCGCGACGAAGGAAGGAAAGCTCAGCATCCCTGTTGACAAAAACCATGTTTGATTCTCCCCGGCTAAAGATTACACGCAAGTAACTTACTCGTAAGTAATCTTATTGTCAAGCAACTTTTTGGGGACGCCCTTTAGATTTGCAGATTTAGCCAGGAGATCCGGGGCAGAGTCCAGGCAAAGGTATTGCGAAATCAAATTTATGGTAGTATCATTCCATAAATAGGACATAATTTATGGATGTTAAATGAATGAAATCATAGAGCGATTTTTAAGGCTTGATACGCATCTGGCTCCGGGAAAGGCTCTGATCATATATGGGCCTAGAAGAGTTGGAAAAACCACATTGCTGAGGAGTTATCTCGACTCCTGCGGCCTCCGCTACCGCCTGGAAACCGGGGACGATATCAGGCTCCGCCATCTGCTCGGTTCCGGGGATCTGAAGCAGATTGTCTCCATGGCGGAGGGGTTCGACCTTGTGGCTATTGACGAGGCGCAGCAGGTGCCGGACATAGGCACGGGGCTGAAGATTCTAGTTGATCATGTTCCCAACCTGCGGGTCATTGCAACAGGGTCTTCCTCCTTCGACCTTGCAGGGGCGGTCGGCGAGCCACTCACAGGGAGGAAAAAGACGGTCATACTCTTTCCTGTGAGTCAGATGGAGTTGAAGCGGAGATTCAACAGCTATGATCTTCGCAGGCAGCTTGATGAGTTTCTAATATACGGATCTTATCCGGAGGTGGTTTTAAGAGAGGCGAAAAAAGAGAAAATCGAACTGCTGGAAGAACTGGTCGGTTCGTATCTGCTTAAGGACGTGCTTGCATTGGAGCGCATTCGCTCATCGCGAACACTGCTGGACCTCTTAAAACTCATCGCCTTTCAGGTTGGAAATCAGGTGTCGCTGAACGAGCTGGCTACGCAGGTGAAGCTCGACGTCAAGACGGTCGGCCGTTATCTGGACATACTCGAAAAGGCATTTGTTATCATAAGGGTGGGAGGTTTCAGCCGCAACATGCGAAATGAGGTGACCAGCAAGGCGAAATACTATTTCCTGGATAACGGGGTGCGCAATGCAGTCATAGGGCAGTACAACCAGCTTGACTCGCGCAACGATGTCGGCGCCTTGTGGGAGAATTTCGTTGTCTCAGAGCGTCTCAAAAAGAGAGCATACGAAGGTATATACGGAACCTTTCATTTCTGGCGCACCTATGAGGGGAAAGAGATTGATTATGTTGAAGAGCGGGACGGCGGGATCTTCGGCTATGAATGCAAGTGGTCGCCTGGAAAACGGGAAAGCCCTCCCAAGCAATGGCTGGAGTCCTATCCGGCTGCCTCTTTTCAGGTGGTTACCCCCGAAAATTACCTTGCCTTTGTATCATGACGGGGACGTTGTTTACATTTACAGATTTGGTTTCTTGCTGATCACGCGCAGCCGGGATGCAGAGGCGTAAACGACAACATAGAGCTTTTTTTAGCGGAATATCCCTTACAGTACCGGCTGTGAAGAATCAATCATACACAAGCGAAACTACAATTTGCTAAAGTTTACATATACAAGGAATTAATAGATGCCTGACAAGTATTTTCTGCATTGGCTGGAAAGATCCAGGTATGATCTTGAAACAGCTAAAGCTATGCTCGATAGCAGGCGATATCTGTATGTTGCTTATATGTGTCAACAAGCTGTTGAGAAGTTACTGAAGGCGATGATAGTACGATTGGGAAAACAAAATGTATCGGTCCACAACTTGAATCGTTTGGCTGAACTTGCTGAGGTGCTTAAAGACCTCACTCATGAACATGTTGATTTGCTTTCGGAGCTCACGGCATATAATATAGAAGCGCGTTATGGCGACTATAGAAGCAGCCTTTTGGAGATTATTAATGCCGACAAAGCCGAAATTATCTATCGTCGCACAATGGAGTTTATCGAATGGCTTTACAGGAAAATCAATTAGATAGTATTGTAAGAGGATTCATAGCACGTATCGAAGAGGAAATCCCGGTGAAAGGGGTTATCCTCTTTGGCTCATACGCGGAGGGCCGTCCTAATGAGTACAGTGATATAGATTTGGCTATTGTATCGAAATCTTTTGAGAACAAGCCTGCGATTGAAAATCTGAAATACCTGTTGCGCGTGGCCGCTTCTTACAACCCAATGATTGAGGCATTACCTTTCACTGAAAGCGAATACGCCGATCCGGACAGCCGCGGCCTGTTGGCGTCAATCCTGAAAAGAGGGAAAAAATATAAAGGATGAAGGGGAGGGACTGACGATTTTTGCTTGATACCCTCGTGTGCTTGCTCTAATATGATACCTACAGTATGCATGTAGGAGGTAATAAATATGAAAATAGGTGAAAGGGGACAGGTTACCATACCAAGGGAAATACGTTATAAATACGGTTTGTTACCGAATACTGAGGTCGAGTTTGTCCCTCAAGAAACAGGTGTTGTGTTGAGAAAGATAACCCGGCGGGCAGATCCAATTGATAAGGTTTACGGCATGCTAGGGAAACATGAAAACACTGATGATATCATTGAGGCCCTTAGGGGTAGATGATCACATTTGTTGACACAAACATTCTACTCGACGTGTTCCTCCCGGATCCAGAATTTGGCGCTAAATCAAAAGCAGGGCTTTCTGAGGCCTATTCGGCCGGGTCAATCGTAATCAACGAGATAGTTTACGCGGAATTGGCGCCGCAATTTCCCAGTAAAGAGCTTCTGGACGATACTCTGAGGATTTTAGGAATACGTGCAATTCAGATTGACCTCGAGTCAGCTTACGATGCGGGCATGAAGTGGAAAGAGCATCTTATGGCCGGTGGCAAACGGAATCGTGTGCTTGCCGATTTCCTGATAGGGGCACATGCAAAGAAAGTGGCCGACAGGCTTATGACTCGGGACAGGGGATTTTACAAGCAATACTTCTCTGAATTGAGGTTATGTCTGATATAGGGGGACGTCCTTCACATTTGCAGATTTCTTACATCACCAAAGTAGAAGGTCCTGTCGTTTACCGGCGAGTTTTTCCAGATTTGCCGTGAAGCCGGATCGGCTGAAAAGGACGAAATACTCTTTTCGCTCCCCTTTGCGCCAGTCCACCAGCTTTGCCTTTTTCTCGAGGTTATTCAGGATGTCCGTGCCTACCGGCTTGACGCTCCACTTGGCTTCTCCGAAAACAGCAGTATTTTCATCCTCGGCCAGTCCGACAATATCTATTTCGCCTTCCCTGCTCCACCAGCGGCCCACACGGTTGCAATGTAAGCCTTGCGGCAGTCCCTTGCGTATCCTGGAGCGGCAGACCTCCTCGAATGGCCACGCGATGAACCCGTCGAGGGAAGGCATGATCTTGCGGTCCAGAACGTAATCAATTTGGCCCTCTTCGATAAAACTTCTGCCGGGATAGACGTAATGGAACCAGAAGCGGAAAAAATGATCTTCGAGAAGATACATGCCCTTTTTGCTCTTTTCAAAGCCCCACTCCGTGACCGGGATCTCGCGCCGTATGATCTTCAGATCTGTGAGGACGGAGAGGTACTTGCCGACCATGTTCTTGTCGAATCCAGTTTCGTTTATGATTTCTCCGGGGCGGGTTTTTCCCATCGAGATGGCCCGCAGGATGGAAAAGTAGTTGCGGGGCTCCCGCAGCTCTTCGCGCAGGATGAAGTCCGGCTCGCGGTAGAGATAGGCCTCCGGAGAGAGGATGCGGCGCCGGACATTTTCCCGGAAATCGGCGGACGGATCGAACTGAAGGAGATAGGCCGGCGTCCCTGTTCACAAATATCATGATTGGCTCTCCCCGACTATAGATTACACGCAAGTAACTTACTTGTGCGTAATCATATTGTCAAGCGACAAGAAAGGGGACGCCCTTCATATTTACAGATTTCCGTCCTAGCTGAATACCTCGTGCTCTCCTCTTGACAAACCATATCGTTAATATATACTTTACATCTATATTAACGGTGGAGGGGAAACATGAAAACAGCAAAATTGTTTATGAACGGGCAGAGCCAGGCGGTCCGGTTGCCGAAGGAATTCAGAATGGCCGGCAAAGAGGTGTATATCAAAAAAGAGGGTGAAGTTGTTATGCTTTTACCCAAGGACAAGTCATGGGACACCCTTTTCGACAGCCTGAAGCATTTTGCTAAGGATTTTAAAATCGAGCGTGATCAGCCCGTTGAGGATCAGAAGCGAGAGCCGATGCTGAAATGAAATATCTTCTGGATACGAACATCTGCATCTACGTGATAAATGAAAAGCCGGAAAGGGTATTGAGGAAATTTGAACAATTTCCCGTTTCCGAATTCGGGATTTCCTCTATAACGCATGCGGAGTTGCAGTATGGAGTCGTGAAAAGCAAAAACAGAATTAAAAATCAGAACGCCCTCGACCAATTTCTACTGCCGCTGACTATCCTGCCTTTTGACGGGCAAAAAGTGGCTGAACGTTATGGGGAAATACGGGTCTTTCTGGAGTCCGCCGGCAAGAAAATCGGCCCGCTTGACACGCTGATTGCCGCCCATGCCCTCGCTCTGAACTTAACGATTGTCTCCAACAACATCAAAGAATTTGCCAGGATTCCGGGACTAAAATGTGAAAACTGGATCTGAAATGGTAGTGGGGACGTCCTTCACTTTTACAGATTTTGTCCGGACTAGAGAGCGGTACCCCTTGATTAGAGATATGCCGGCATAGACAAGAAGCCTTGCTCATTGATTGGTAGTAATAAGGGCCTCAGTGGAGGTCAAAATGTGCCTCCAGACTTCCGCGGCGGCCGGATGATTGGCTTCGTCCCTGTCCATGACCGCGATAAGTCCGGACGTATCAATGAAGATGCTCATCCTTCAAAAGCCTCGTTCAGATAGGCATCATGAGCGGTCCCAAGGTCCTTCACCCCGGACCTGAACTTGCCGGCAGCCGACAAAGCTTTCTTGCGAATCTGCTCCTGTTCACCGCTGTGCTTGGCTCTTACAAAAAAATCAACTGACACGCGGATGATCTCAGCCATTGACTTTTGCTCGGCGGCGGCAATTTCCTTTAAGATGGCCACCTGCCTTTCAGTCAACTGTATTTGTGTCCTTACCATGTCTTTCTCCAGAAGTGATTACACATACATTGAAACGATAACACCTCCTGGAAGATGCGTCAATTGGAAAGATAGTGAAATAGGGGACGCCCTTCACATTTACAGATTTGCGGCTGGTCGGTTTACGGCAAGGGCGGTACAGCTCACAGTGTGTCGGTTCGATATCAAGACTCAGAGTAATTGCTCTCTTTATTTCGAAGATCTCTTCGTGTGAGGTGTGAACGGTGAGATTGCCGTTATGGGAGGTAAGTATATAGGGGGGGAGGAACGGTATGGATGGGGTTCCATGTCTTGAAAAGAAAATAGTCAGTATCACTTTATTAGATGACGTCGAGGAAGAAAGGAAATACTGGTTTGCAAAGAGCCCGTCTGAACGAATTGAAGCTATCGAGATAAACAGAAGGATGGTTTATGGGCAAGATCGAGTTACATCCAGACTTCAAAGACTTCTTGAGATTGCTGAACTTTCATAACGTCATGTACGTGCTGGTTGGGGGATATGCGGTTGGTTACTATGGCTACCCACGGGCAACCGGCGACATGGACATTTGGATTGAAAGGAGCGAATCGAACTCCAAACAGATCGCATCGGTCTTTCGTGAATTTGGTCTGCCCAGCGAAACGATTTCAGAAGAACTTTTCCTGGAAGAAAACAAAGTAATTCGTATTGGCGTCCCGCCGGTGCGACTCGAAGTTATTACCAGCGCATCTGGTGTAGATTTCCACGAATGCTTTGTTAATCGAGAAGTTATTGAGATTGATGGAATACCAGTGAACTTTATCTCACTTGCGGATCTCAAGAAAAACAAGCAAGCGGCAGGCAGACACAAAGATCTGGAAGATTTGGAGCATTTGCCATAACTATAGGGACGCCCTTTACATTTGCAGATTTGGGGTTTGGCTGAACACCTCGTCAAGGAATTCATCCTTGTCCAGAATTTTTGCCAGTCCAAATACCGCGCGGATTTCATAACAGTCATTCGTTTTTTGGATACTGCTTCATTTTCGAATAGTATAAGATCATAGCGTGTGAGGAAATAGGGGCACATCCTTTACATTTGCAGAGTTAAGTGAGAGAATTAGAACAGAGTAAGGAGAGGATAACTTCAATGGCTACCGTTAATTTGACTGATACCGAGCTTGAGGAGCTGATAAAAAAAGCCGTGGTAAGCACCCTGAGCGAAAGGAGCGACCTGCTTGAGCGTGCCGTCTCTGAAGCAATTTTGGATATGAAATTGGGCTTGGCGATCCAGGAGGGAGATAACGGCGACTATGTTGAAGAAAAAGAGGTATTAGCGTTTCTAAAGGAGTGATCCCTGCAGATATTCAAAAGCATTCGCTAAGGACTTAAAAGCGCTAACGTTCAGCCCTGAATTAAAGAGAAGGCTCCTTAAAACCATTGAGAGAATGAAAGCATCTGAATCGCTGAATGAATTCGGCGGTGTCAGGAAAATTGAAGGTTATGATAGTTATTATCGGTTAAAGATCAGTGACTACCGTCTGGGGTTAAAACTTGAGGGCGATGCACTTGAATTGATCCGTTTTTTGCACCGAAGAGATATTTATAGGCGCTTTCCATAGTGATGGGGGACGTTGTTTACATTTGCAGATTTTATTATTTACCGGATCAATCCCCCAGGGTTTAAGCGCTTATGCGGCTTAGGGGCATTTAAACCTTGAAAATCATGACTTGACATCCAGATTTTCAATGTTATCATGGCATAATGATACCGCGACCTCAAGCCTCAGACCGCATTGCACTGGCGTTGCGCGTCCATCCCGTCGCTGCCCTTCTGGGCCCGCGCCAGTGCGGCAAGACCACCCTCGCAAGGATGCTTGGCGAGCGCGAACCCTGCACCTATTTTGATCTTGAAAATCCTGTTGATAAGAGACGCCTTTCAGCTCCATTGCAGGCGCTGGAGGCCCTCTCAGGTCTTATAGTCATAGACGAGGTGCAGCGTCAGCCTGAACTGCCTGAGCTTATAAGGGTTCTCGTTGACCGCCCGGCAAACCAAGCCCGGTTCCTGTTGCTTGGTTCCGCTTCCCCGCAGCTTGTAAAAGGGGTTTCGGAGTCGCTGGCGGGCCGGATAGGGTTCATAGATCTTGCCCCATTCAACTTACAGGAGGTTGGCCGGGACCAAAAAGACCGCCTTTGGTTAAGAGGCGGGTTTCCCCGGTCCTTTCTGGCTGAAAACGATAAACTAAGCATGGCATGGCGGGAGGGCTTCATCCGCACGTTTCTTGAGCGGGATATCCCTCAGTTGGGAATTTCCATTCCTTCCGAGACCTTGCGGAGGTTCTGGACCATGGTCGCGCACTATCATGGCCAGATATGGAACGCGGCGGAGTTCGCACGGTCGCTTGGCGCATCTGAAAAGACCGCCCGCCGGTACCTTGATATACTCGCGGGCGCCTATATGGTGCGGATCCTTCCCCCCTGGTTTGAAAACGTGGGAAAGCGGCAGGTCAAGGCGCCAAAGGTATATATCCGCGACACGGGTATTCTCCATTCGCTTCTCCAGATTCAAAGCCTCATGGACCTACGGGGGCATCCCAAGCTGGGGGCATCCTGGGAAGGTTTTGCCCTTGAACAGGTGATTGCCGCGTTTGAAACCCGTGACGCCTACTATTGGGCGACCCATGCCGGCGCTGAGCTGGATTTGCTGGTGATGTCTCAAGGGAAGCGCTTTGGTTTTGAATTCAAGTACTCCGACGCCCCGGACAAGAGCCGTTCCATGAGCATAGCGCTGGCTGATCTGAAGCTTGACCACCTGTGGGTGATTTATCCCGGCGATCAGGAATACGCCCTCGACAAAAAGATCACAGCCTCCCCGGTATGCGGTATGGTGACGCCCTTTACATTTACAGATTTCCGTCCTAGCTGAATACCCCGTGCTCTCCTCTTGACAAACCATGGTAATGGGGACGTCCTTCACATTTACATATTTTGGCATTAATCATTATCATATCATTTTGATATTATATAGCATTAAGGTTTTTGGACAAGGGATATCATGATTCAGCAGATAGAAGTTGCTATGGAGATAAGAGACCATATCCGCGACATTGCCTTTGAGTATGACATCAGAATCATATACGCGTTCGGGAGCCGGGCAGGAGAGGTAGAGGATCTTCTTAGCTGCAGGATCGAAAAACTGCATGAAGGAGTTTCCGACTTGGATATCGGAATAAAAACGGCTAAGAGGCTCAGTATTGTCCAAAAGGTTGATATATCACGAAAGTTGGAGGATATTTTTGGGGTTGCCAGAGTGGATCTCATTATACTGAATGATACTAGCGCCGCTACTGCTTATGAAGCAGTGACAGGTACTTTGATGTATGCGTCTGATCCTGTCGAAGAGGCCGAGTTTCAGCTTTATGTGATGCGCAGATATGCCGAGATTTTGCCTTTTTACGAAGCAGCGGCAGAGTTGGTTTTGGGGGCGACTTGATGACAAGGGGCGACATAAGAAAGGAAGTAGTGGTTCAGCGGTCAATCTGGATCAGAGAGATGATTGCCGGGATCAGGGACGTCACCAGTCAAAGCATTGAAGATTTCATGCGCGGCCCCCATAGTGTCGCGGCCGCCGAATCATATCTGCGCAGAGCTCTTGAGGCGCTTTTGGATTTGGGGAGACATTTGTTGGCAAAAGGCTTTGGCGTACCTGCTGCCGAATATAAGGCTATTGCGATCAGCTTGGAAAAGAATGGGGTTTTGAAAGGCGCTGAGGCAGATCTTATGCACAGGATGGCAGGCTACAGAAACAGGATAGTGCATTTCTACAATGAGATCAGCGATGAGGAGATTTACGAGATATGTCATTTCCATTCAGATGAAATCGAACAGGTACTTGCCGCACTCCTAAATTGGTTCAACAGCCGGAAGCAGTAAAAAGGGGGACGTCCTTTATATTTACAGATTTCCAGTGAGTGATAGGGGACTTGTGCAATGTGAAGATCCGGGAAGGTTTTCAGACAGGGCCTTCCGGGGATCAGGGATTCTTAAGGTTCTTAAGCAGTTGACCGAATTGGGCGTACACGTCTCTTCTGTGTCCCACCAAATAAACACTGATCGCGTTCTTATCCTCCTCGAACTTGTAGATGATCCTATACCGTCTGGGCTTGTATGACTTGAAGCCGGACAGCTCTTCCTGCAGGTCATCTCCAAGTATGGGGTTATCCCGAAGTCCATCTATGGCAAGCCTTATCATCTTTTTGATTTCGGGGTGAAGCAGTGAGATAAGCCTGGCAGCCTCAGGGGTGAATCGCGCTGATGGCCTGGTCATTCGCCAAAGACCTCATTCGAAGGAATCCAACTGCCTTCCTGAGCCTCCCGTATGGATTTACGCAGGGACTTCATGGCAGCTTCATCCGAGAGAATGTCAAGGCTTTCGATCAACCCCTTGAATTTCTTCATGCTAATCAGCACGGCTTTCGGGACTCCTTTTTTGGTTATTGCGATATTCTCGTCCGAGAGTTCAATCCTTCTCATGATATTCAGAAGAGATGCCTTTGCCTTGGTCACCGGCACATAGTCGTCAATGATTTCCATCAGAATCCTCCATGGCTTGTTTAAGTGCCATTTTAATGGTCATCTAGCGTATGTCAATAACATTTAGCAATAGAGGGACGCCCTTCACTTTTACGGATTCAGGTTATTCAGTGAACGCAACCTAATGATTCCAAGCTTGAGAGAACCTCCTGCGCCCCGATGTTACCCTTTATACCCATCTGCTCAAAAACGTCCATTGTTTCTGAAAGCGATAACTGCAGAAGGCCGGCGGCCTCGCGGAGAGAAAGCCTGCCATCCCTGTAGGCCCTGGCAACATAGTTTTCAAAGCCAAATCTGGCAAGCTTGCGCAGCGATTGAGTCTTTTCCGTCTTCTCCATCCGGGAGACGTAATCAATTGCTTTGTCAATATCGTCCGGAACCCTTATCCACCGGGCCGTAAAACCTCGTCATTCATGGTGGGGATATAAGGCCCAGCCGGAGAGGGGTTCAGCCTGGTGTTTTTTGTTGTTGAATGTATTGACGAATAATTGAGATAGGCGCACCGCCACAACTAGCGGCGAAGTAACTCGGTGACCACAACACACCCTTGCAGTATAGTTTAAGCAATTCAGGGTGATGTTTTTTCATTAGACGGCTGGAGACTCCTTTCAGGCTGTTTACGAGTTTGGAAACCGGTATTCTCGGAGGATATCGTATAAGGAGGTGGACATGATCGGCTTCTCCATCTATTTCGACCAGCTCGGATTCAAAATCAGCGCATACCTTCTCAAAAATCATTTTCATCGTGACAAAGTGTATCTTTTCAAAAACAGTCTTCCTGTATTTAGTCACAAAGACCAAATGAACATGAATATTAGAAACACAATGTCTTCCAGTTCTTAAATCACTTGGCATTATCATTGGCCAAGTATATTTTAAAGCCATGAAAAGGTCAATGGAAAAGTGACATCAAAGACTATTCACAAGACATACAAGTTCAGGCTTAAGCCGGGTGACGACCAACAGAGGCAGTTTGCCCAGATCGCGGGTGTTTGCCGTCTGGTCTGGAACATATGTCTTGAACAGCGGGTGACACTCTATTCATCGAGGCGGAAATCTTTAACTTCATACAATCAACTCCCAGAGTTAACCCAGCTTCGCCACGAATACGGCTGGATCGGAGAAGTCCCTTCTCAGGTTCTTCAGCAGAAGGTGCGCGATCTTGACATCGCGTACAAGAACTTCTTTGAGGGGCGTGCGAGTTTTCCAGAACGTAAGAAGAAAGGGAAATCATCCGATTCGTTTCGTTTCCCACAGGGGTTCCATATCGACAACCGGCGTATATTCCTGCCGAAGGTGGGCTGGGTTGGGTTTTTCAAGAGCCAGTCAATCGAGGGAACTATCCGGCATATAACCATTTCCAGGAACGGAAAGCACTGGTTTGCATCTATTTGTTGTGAAGTCGCAATTGCTGATGTGCCCCCAAAAAAGACGGCTGTCGGTATTGACATTGGAATTGAAAAGCTATGTGCCATGTCCGACGGCCAAACGACCGAGAACCCAACTTATTTCAACCAGTATAAAAGGAAACTGGCAAAGCTCCAACGCAAGTTGTCAAGTAAGAAGAAGTTTTCTAAAAATTTCAAAAAACTTAAAGCCCGGATAACCGCACTGCACACTAAAATTGCCGACGCCCGCAGAGATCATATCCACAAGACAACGACTATCATAGCCAAAAACCACGGCATGGTCGTCCTTGAGGATTTGCGGGTAAAGGCAATGTCGAAATCGGCAAAGGGCACCATTGACAACCCTGGAAAGAACGTTTGCCGGAAATCCGGCTTGAACCGTAGCATTCTGGACGCCGGTTGGGGCGAGTTCCGCAGGCAACTTGAATATAAAGTTGGCTGGGCAAACGGGATTGTGCTGGCGATTGATCCAAAGAACACCTCACGTAGATGTCCGGTCTGTGGCCACACTGCAAAAGAGAACCGGATGACCCAGGCGGACTTCATTTGCGTGAGATGCGGTCATGCCGATGATGCGGACGTAAATGCGGCTATAAACATATTAAGGGCGGGTCACGCCCGGTTAGCCTGTGGAGAGATTGGCGCAGTCAGGCCTCTCAGTGAAGCAGGAACCCTGAAAGCAGCCTAACTGCTTTTGGAATCCTCGCCCTTCAGGGCGGGGAGGATGTCAATGAGCGAACCTTCATCTGCCTGCCTCAATTATATTCCGATGCTAACCTTTTGATCGTAGAGGAAAATCGTGACTAAAAGAGTTCTGGCCTATGTGTTGATCGTTATTGTCGGCGCGCTGGTTTACTATCCGGCGCTTGAGCGGTTGGCGGCGCTTTCTCTCAACAACCAACTTTATTCCCACATGCCTTTAATCCCGATCGTGAGCCTTTATTTTCTCATAACGGAGAGGAAAAGGATTTTCTCCGATGGGGCGGCAAGGGCGCTACCGGCGGTTGTTCTCGCGGCGATAGGCCTTGCCTCTTACGGCGCCGGCTTCATGCATCGCTCTGGGCTCCCGGAAAACGATTTCCTGGCCCTGTGCATCACCGGTTTTGTGCTTTGGCTGATCGGCGGCTTCATCGCGGTCTTTGGAACCGCGGCATTCCGCAGGGGGCTCTTTCCTCTGCTCTTCATGGCATTCCTGATCCCGATCCCCACCTTTATACTTGATCCGGTCGTTGAGACTCTCCAGGTTTGGTCCGCCAACGCGGTTGAGCCGATCTTCAAGCTCATCGGGCTACCTTACTTCAGGGACGGGCTTGTCTATGAGGTGCCGGGCGGGGTGGCGGTGAAGGTCGCAAAAGAGTGCAGCGGCATACGTTCGAGCATTGCTCTTGTGATTACGGCGGTTGTGGCGGGACACATGTTTTTGCGGAGCAACTGGCGGAGGGTGATTCTGGTCCTCTGCGTCTTTCCTGTGACGATCTTCAAAAACGCCCTTCGCATCACGTCTCTCACGACCCTTGCGGCCGAGCTTGATAAATCCTGGCTGGATAGCTGGCTCCACAGAAGCGGCGGAGTGGTGTATCTCCTGATCGCCTTCTCCATCCTGGGGCCGATCTTGTGGATCTTGAAAAGGTCGGAAAGAAACAAAACATAGGGACGTTCTTTACATTTACACATTCCAATTAATAGCCAATAAAATGGATAGGATCAATGACTACCAAAAACCAAATGTGTAAAAATGAAGAACGTCCCCAAAATGGAAAGGAGATCAAGTCATGGCAAATAGAGCGCTGCTTGTAGGGGTGAACAAGTACAGGATGCCCGGAGTCGACCTCCAGGGCTGCGTCAACGATGTGACCAACATCCGGGACGTGCTGCTGAAATACTTCGGCTTTGAAGTCAAGGAGATCAGGGCGCTTGTGGACACGAGGGCCACAAAGGCGGCCATCATGAAGAGGCTCGCCTGGCTTGTGAAGGGCGCCTCGGCAGGCGACCGGATGGTCTTCCACTTCTCCGGCCACGGCTCCCAGATAAGGGATAGGGACGGCGACGAGCTTAAAGACCACATGGATGAGATCATCTGCCCCCACGACATGGATTGGGACGCGACATACATAGTGGATGACGACCTGAAAAAGATTTTCTCCACAATACCCAAAGGCGCGAACCTTGAGGTGCTTCTTGACTCATGCCACTCGGGGACAGGGACCAGGGAGGGCCGGGGCATGGCCATGCTCGGACCCGAGGACAGCATCAAACCGAGGTTCCTCGCGCCGCCCGTGGACATCCGGATGAGGGAGGAAGAAGACCTTCCCGTAATGAAGATCGGCCGTGCCGGAAACCCCCAGACCCATGTGCTCTTTTCGGGGTGCAAGGATAACCAGACATCTGCGGATGCCTATATCAAGGGGACTTACAACGGCGCCTTCACGTACTATTTATGCAAACATCTCAGAGATGCGCAGGGCGAAATCAAGCGGGCGGAGCTCCTGAAGCGCCTTCGCGCCTCCCTCAAGTTCGAGGGCTACGACCAGGTGCCCCAGCTTGAATGCCCATCTGCCGCCCGTAAGAAACGCTTCACTACGGCTTAAGGGCGTCCCCAAAGTTGGAAGAATCTTTAAAAGTGAAGAACGTCCCCTTAATTAATCCACTGAGCTATAAGGGTTGGGACGACCTTATCGGAGCTAGTGAAGGCGCCGGGATATTTTACACATCCTTTTGGGCGAGGGTGGTGAGCGACACTTACGGTTTCAGGCCGCTTTATTTGACCTGCATTGAGGAAGGCAAGATAAAGCTTCTCATGCCCTTTATGGAGGTGAGAAGCCTGATTACAGGGAACAGGGCAGTTTCACTTCCGTTTACTGATCGCTGCGATAGCATTTTCGAGAGTCCGGATCTTTTTCTTAAAGCCCTCGAAATGGCTAAAACAGAGGGGGTAAAGCGCGGCTGGCGATATCTTGAATGGCGGGGAGGCGCGGGATTTCCTGATGATATCCCAGCCTCCGAGGTCTTTTTTGAGCACATACTGGATCTGTCCAGGCCCCTTGATGAGATCTTCGCCTCCCTCAGGGAGAGCAACAAGAGGAATATAAGGAAGGCGATGAAGGCAGGGCTGGAGGTGAAGCTCGATAGCTCAATGGACGGCTTGACCCGATACCACCGCCTGCACTGCAAGACCAGAAGAGAGCACGGCCTCCCTCCTCAGCCCTTTTCATTTTTTCGTAATCTCCACAGGCACATCGTCTCGGCCGGGCACGGTTTCACGGCCCTGTGCCTTCAAGACGGCCTGCCCATTGCGGGCGCGGTTTTCCTTCATTTCGGCAATCAGGCGATTTATAAATACGGAGCGTCTGAAAAGGAACACCAGCACCTGAGGCCCAACAACCTCATCATGTGGGAGGCGATCAGGCATTATTGCGACAAAGGATTTCAGACCCTCAGCCTGGGAAGGACAGAGCTTGAAAACGAAGGGCTCTTGCAGTTTAAACGGGGATGGGGGGCCGCAGAGTCCACACTGAAATATTACAGGTATAGCCCGGCCAGAAACAGCTTTGTAAAAAATCCCGACACCAGGCTCACAGGTTGGCACAACAAAGTCTTCCGCTCCTGCCCGATACCGATCCTGCGCCTTATCGGCTCTCTTCTCTACAGGCACATTGCATGATATTTGTATATTCAGGGACGCCCTTTACATTTACATATTTCAAAAAATAGCGCATGATAATAATAGTATATAAAACAGGTTTGGAACAAATCTGTAAAAGTAAACAACGTCCACTGAATGGGGTACGGCCACGCAACGATATTCCGGGTCTTATTACCCATCAAGGACAAATGTTAGTGTGAAATCCTTAGTTTGACATTTCGCGTATAAAGTAATGCACTTCACTAAAAAGGTTTAACGTAACTGCTCAGGAGGTCTTTTATGGGCACCGTGCGCGTGCTGGCTAAAGGTCAAGTTGTAATTCCAGCTCCGATTAGAAAGAAATACGCAATTGAGCCGGGCACTGAGCTGAATATATTTGAATACGGTGGAATGATTTATCTTGTTCCCCGCTCCGAAGACCCCGTTGCCGAGGCA
>JBGSUA010000011.1:0-14596 GCA_041753575.1 Desulfatiglandaceae bacterium | reverse complement strand
TCCTTGCGGAACCATTCCAGCAGGTCTTTGTTCTCCGTCTCCCGGCCCCAGTGGAGGATGCCGCCTTCCGTCACCCACTTCTCCCTCTCGACGATCTGGCCGTTGGGCATCTTCTTCTTTTCGAGGGTCTTGACCGCCTTTCCGCCGATCTTTTCACAGAGGTCTCGACGCTGACGGATAATTTCTCGCTGCCAGTCTTCGTCAGACATCTCATCGGGCTTTGGTTGGGCGCTTGGGTCGGGCAGCAGCGTAGCGATCAGGGCCGCCCGACAGGCCGCCAGCGGCCGTCGCGCCGGCCAGATATGGAGGGTTGAAATATGTCCATGCCGAACGTTCTTCTCATGGACCGAATCCAAAGAGGTCTGTATCAACGGAAAGGCGTGTTCGATTAAACGGGGCATATCACTCATATTGAATCTTCCATAAGTTAGCTGGCTGTTATCGTTTGCTCACGTGAGAAAATGGTCAGTGATTGTGACCCTCGAGTCAAGGCAACATACAGGTTCTTAGCATCCATTCCATCCGCATCGAGGATTATGGCATGGTCAAATTCAAGGCCCTTCACAAGCAATGTGCGACCCATTACGCACCGTCCGAACCGTCTCCCGATGAACCTTGTCCTGTTTCTGATCATACACAAAGAATCATGTAAGGAATCATCTCCATTGGTGATTGTTGCTCGAATTCCTCGCAGCATCTCCTCGTAGAGTTCTCGTCGAAACAATACTGATGACTGTATGTTTTTGATTTGTTCCAAAGCAACGACAACCGTTGCAAGTGAATCGTTCTCAGCGACCAGCCGTAGAGAATCGAGTACATTGGCGAGCGGACCTTGTCGTGTCTTTGGTAATTTACCGCTTATATAGTTCTTTCGGGCGGGCTGCAGGGACGTGCCTATCTTCGTCATGCACTTCTCTGCAAAATTAATTACTTCAGCGGCCCGGGCCGTTCCACATGATGTCTGTAGACATTCACCCGCATAAAACAGATCCTCTGATGCGATAGGCTCGATACACTGGTACATGCCATTTAAACGACGAGCAATAAAATGACATTGTGCAGGCATACTGTGAATCGCCACCACCGTACCCGGAGACTTCCTTGCGATTTCCATGCATGTTTTAATTTGTTCAGCAACTTGATTATTTTTTGTTAACTGCTTCCATTGTACTGGTGCACCATGAAGGCTGATGGACTGTCCGCCCAACAAGTTCTCACGTACAGTCGATAGCCATCGTCCGAGTTTGGCATTGGCATTCTTCTTTTCCCATCGCCACGGGCGGGTTAAAGGTGGCAGCTCAGAGAAGTTTGTCCGAACGTCACGCACCCAGTCAACCGGTTCGTTATGACCAAAATCGAATATCCCTTGGAGCGGATCGCCTAAAATTCGTGTGGGGATGATTTCAGAGATGGCCTTTACCAACCTGTGCTGCTGAATGGTGCAATCCTGATATTCGTCAATATAGGCACCCGAATAGGAAGCTCGAAGCACTTCACTTGCTGGCTGCCTTGACAGAACTATGTGGGCTGAATTGTAAACACTATCCCACTCTTCTTTTGTTCTTGGTGACTGATTTATGAGGCCTGAAGATTTTGGAAATGCAGCAGCGTATCGAAGCGCCCAGCCAGCAATGGTATCGATTACGCAGGTGGGATGAGAGAAGCCGATGTCCTTCATCTTACGGCGTAGCGCATCAACTCCCGCATGCGT
Organism: Desulfatiglandaceae bacterium; assembly: GCA_041753575.1. Classification (GTDB taxonomy): domain Bacteria; phylum Desulfobacterota; class DSM-4660; order Desulfatiglandales; family Desulfatiglandaceae; genus CG2-30-51-40. Next base: position 12,885 of record JBGSUA010000011.1, on the reverse strand, counting down.
GTGGGTAAGCACAAGATCTCTGCGACCCCCATGATGGCAAGCTGCCTCGGAAATCAAATGGGTTTTTCCGAAACCTGCTGGTGAGGTAAGATAAGAATTTCTTGTTGCCGCAAGTTCTGTTGCATCAGTCATTTTTATCAATCCACACTCTAAGGGCTTTCGTCTTCTTTGCCAAATCGGTGTCTACGATCCGGTCTAAGTACTTGCAAACAACTTCCCCCAAACGTTCACCAAGATCAATTCGCTTAAACCATCCCTTATTATTTGCTTTCTTTGCAGCCAAACTAATCGCTTTCCGAAGCTGAATTGAATCTTGCCAGGTACGAAAGGTACCCTTAAGCAACTCAGGGTCTCCTTCAAATCGATCAACGATCGTATCGCGCACACTGGTCTCATCATGTTCGTCAATCGCCAACTCTACGATATCCAGAACACCCTCCCAAGGTAGGTCCTGAACAACCCGTTCCTCAATGGCCATATTATCAGCCCACAGAAGTACATCAATACCATCTGAATGCAGGGTTTCGGGATCTGGAACAAGCTTACGGTCAGAATCACCGAGGAAACTAACATAGTAGCCTAATTTTCTTATATCGACAGCACGCTTCGGCGCTTCAGTCCCCCCTCCGAACACAGGAACAATGCCCAAGTATGCAAAGCCCTCTTGACCTTTGGCAGACCAAAACTGATCCAATGCACGACAGAATCCGATTTCTGTCTTGCCTTCACCGACGATGATTTTGTGGCCAAGGAGGGCTTCGGATGCTGCGCGTACAATTCCCTGAAGGGACTGATCCACGCGCGTAAGCTTTGTTTCGCCGTTCGTTGCTCGTACAATCATCAAGCAACAAGCATCTAACTCTTGGATCGTTACGGGTGAATGTGTTGTTATGATGACCTGTCCCTTGCCGTCCTCTGGACGGAGGGTTCTCACGAGCGAGCGGATGCGATGTGGTTCCAAGCCGGTTTCCACTTCATCAACAAGCGTAATGCCGCCAGCCTTGGCTGCTTCGCGCTGCAGAGCGAATGTCAGAAGTCGTTTCGTGCCCAAACCTGCTTTCCTTAAGGGAACATCTCCATCGTGAAGTGCCACGCTACCTTGGTTAATATTCACACGACGGATATCCAAACCAGGGCGATAGCTCTTCTTAGGGGCAACCCCATAGGCCTTTGCGAGCTCTTGTGCTTTGGTGGCTGCTTTAGTGAGTGCTGGAACAGATTCGCTCGTAATAGCCGCTCTGGCAATCCTACCAGCCGCAGCCAAAATTCCTCGCAAAGAGCCTAAGTCGTCTGTAAACTTAAATAATATAGTACCCACGTTCCACGTTAGGTGGCGGTCAACAAATGGACTCAATCTGAGGACACTCAATAATTGTCTGTCCCGAGAAGAAATGGGACGTCCATTTGGATTTCGATCATTCATTACCGTCCATTCAGGTTCAAGGGAAGAATCGACTTTTAAACGTATGGAAAGAACGGTTTCATCACCATCTTCGGGTTCGTCTCGAAGTCCTTCGGATGGATTCCACCCCCGTATTTCGAGTCCATATTTATTATCTCCTATCAATATACTATTTCTTAGCTGGCCCACAGTCGCTGTTATGATGATCGGTGAATCAGTATTACCATCAAAGAAGTCAGAGTCGTCAAAGGCATAGTCCCATCTCGGTGATAGAGTAAGTTCAATGGCATCAATTATAGTGCTTTTTGTCGAATCTCCAGGTCCAATGAGGCAGATTATTTCACCAACAGGTTTCCAATCGAGTAATTTGATTCCGCGGAAATTTTCAATTCGAAGGTGGCGAATTTGCATAGTTAGATGTCCTCCGAAACATTCTGATATTCTGATAAATTTCATACCATACCGATGGAACCATACGCCAATGCCGCAAGTGCTTCTCATGTACCGACTCCAGGGAAGTCTGCTTCAAAGGAAAGGCGTATTCAATCAGGCGAGGTATTTCGGTCATGTTTCTACCATCCAATCGGTTTTGAAAAGTTCCCCTTTGCATCCTTCATAGTGGAAGGGAACTGGCTTTTAATCAGAGCTGACTTTCTTATATGCTTGTAGAACGTTGCATGATTTTGCAGGACTTTGCACGGAATATGTTGGGGATTAACAACGCCGATTGGTTTATGCAAATCTTCTTTAACGATGCGCATCGGCATGAGCAAGTCTGAGTCACCGCTGATGATAACGGCACACTCAAAAACATTACGATGTGCGTCATGCAGTAACTGTGCGGCCAGATTGACATCCGAACCTTTCTCCTCAGTCTTGAATACGTCAACATATGCGTTCTGCCCTGCAACGGGATACGCGAGGGGCATTTTCACGATATGCGTCAGGAAATGACCGCAATACACAGAAAGATTTGGAATAGTTGATAGTGCCCTTAGGTAGGTTGCCTGTCTTGTAGGCTGGCCAGGATCGGATGGGCGGGCATTGATGCGGGCGGTAAAGTATTTGATCTGGGTAATCTCATGACGCGGTAACAGGATACGGCAGAGTTGATCGATATTGAGCCATTTAAGAGGGGTTCCTCGGACCGCGCCGAAGTAGAGATTGAAGGCGTCGATGTAGATGAAGGTTTTCATGATTCCCTCCATCTGAAAAAGCAAGAGCCACCCCTTTCGGAGCGGCTCCGCACCCTTTCGCCGAAGCTACCGGGGGGTTTGACGGTAGATACATACACACAACCTTCGCCATATGTCAAGAATTCATTCGCGTGCGCAGTTAAGTGGATCTCCTGATGGACCGAATCCAGAGAAGTCTGCTTCAAGGGAAAGGGATGTTCGATCAGGCGAGGGGTATCGGTCACGGCTTTTTCTCCCCCCACAGGCGTAGGATGAATTGCTCATTATCTGCAATAAGGTCAGGTTCCGTGCCATTGTGTTCCCGCATCCCTTTTATGATCTTCCGTGGTATTCCCATGCCCATATGCTCCAGATACCCGTAGTCCCGCATGACATCTTTCAGGAGCTGGTTGCGAGCCGCCCGGCAACCCACGCGCATTCTTTCCGGGGTGATTCCGTTGGGCAGTCTCCCCGGAGAGATGATTTCCATTCGATCCGAATAGATGGAAAGCTCTATGTCCGTAGATGATAGGAGATAATCCCGATGCACGACAGCGTTTACGAGGGCTTCCCGAATGACCTCTTCGGGGTAGGTGGGACGTTCAACGCGGGTGGCGCCATTCCGGAGTGATGCAGTCACACGGGTGTTTCGTTTGACGAAGTAAAATGCCTGTTCGATGATGCCGGGTTCAAATAGACCATTCTCCCCTTCGTGGAACAAGCCGACCATGGGTCCTCGTATCGATAGGCGTTCCAGTGAAGCGTAATCTTTTTCGGCGCCCGGGTATGCCACCGCATCAATTCCGGCCTGGGGGATGTGTCTGTTCGGATTCTTGCCGAAAAGAAGAAGACCGGCAACGGTGCAGGAGATGGATCCTTCATCATCATTCATGATTTCGGTGTTGACGAGAAGATTCTGCCAACCGGCTATGTCCTTGTCGCCAGGCATCTCCTGTTTGCGGACACGCCGGAAATAATCGTGAATCCGCCTCATGTCCAGGTCATCCATCGACGACCCCGCGACCGGACGAATTTCCGGGCGAAATGCGCCCCGTTGCTGAAACAGCCGCTCCAGTTCTTCCCTGCTTGCCTCCCGGCTTTGACTGCCTACCCGGATATAATAGGTTGAATGGTTGTCATGCCATCGGTGATGGACGGTCCAGCCTTTCTGAATGCTGATCAAGGCCACGTCTTTTCCGGGTTCAATGTCTCGCACCATTTCAAAATAAGGTATCATTTCAGGGCGTATCTTTGTCCGGCAGGCGGTCATGATCCATTCTTCAGGATCGCCTCGGGTTACACCTGAAACGGAGCCGTCGTCATCCACGCCCAAGAGAACGCGGCCGCCGTCCGAGTTTGTAAAGGCGACCAACTCCTTGGCAAGATCGAAATTCTGGACGGTATCCCGTTTAAACTCGACACAGGAATTTTCCCCATTTCTGATCAATTCCAGAAGTTCTCCTTTCGTCATGGTATTCCTCCTCCTCTCGCTGCTTGTCCTATTTCCTTGGCGCTGATTAAAACGCTCCCCTTGCTCTTGGCGAGTAGACTTCCGAAGGGGTCCTGCACGCGAACGAGCCTGGGGTTCGGTGTGGCGCAATCATACACCACATAGAACCAGTAATCCTGCCGCATGTTGCAGGCCTTGGCCCATTCGTTGGCGGACACCTCGATGTCGCCCGTTCCCGCCCGGCCTTTGACCTCGATTGCCAGCTTCTCGTTTTCCGGCCGTAGGGATAAGAGATCGAAACCGGGATTGTCCGGGAGTCCCGCCGTGCGGGCGCGATCCGCGGTGTGGACATCCAGAACCTTGGCCCCGGCCGCCTCCTCAAAGGCCTGGGCAATCTTCATGGCAACCCGCTCGACATTGACGTCATACAATTCCCGGTCTGCCGTATCAGTAGACGGCACGACCAAGGCATGCGCCACGAAAGTGACTGCACCAGGCATGATAAGCTCCGGTTCCCGCCGCAGGAGGGTCATGGCGCTTTCCCGGAGATTTACCAATTGACGCTGCTGCAGCTTCACCTCTTCCAGGGCTTCGATGGCTTTCTTGTTGCCCGTCTGCGCCTTTTCGGTATGTCGGGCGCGGGCCAGTGCCAACTCCGCCTCCTGACAGTCAAAGCCTCTTTGCATGAAACTCTCACGATCGGAAAGGCTATCCAATAATCTCTGCCTGCGATCAAGCGCAAATTCCCGAGCTACCCGCTCGGAAAGGTAGGCCAGGGCTCGGTCCTTTTCCTCTTTGGCCCGCACGGCCAGCCGCTGTGCTGATGCAGGAAGACCGTTCCCGCCTCTTAAAAGTAGAAGGTGCTCGACTGGGCAGAGGGAAATTTCTGCTCCCTCGTACTGCTTCACGCCGACCAGGCGACAGTCCAGCAATTCATCCTTGACCAAGCCGGGGATTTCCGGATCGGCCTTGCGTACGATATGGATGAGGGCCATATGAAAAAGATAGGGCTTTTCGGCATTCGGATCGATGAAGATGGCGCCGCGGTTGCCTTGATCCGCCAGATGATCGGCTACCAGAGATCGGAATCGTTCAAATATCGGTTCACCGGGATGGAGCCAAATGAAATCGTCCCTGCTTGTCTGCGCGTTACGCGCAAGCAGATCCGTGGGCCGGGAAACGGAAAACCTCTCCTGCGACTTTTCGGGATACAATTCCAATGCCGGCAAGAGCGGGTCCATAGCGCCCAATCGCTTTGGGTGAAAAGAGAAGATGCCATCCATATCTCCGACGATATCGATATCCACAAGCGGCGCGGCCTGTTCGATATACTGCCGCACATAGCCCGGCAGCAGGTGGAAATGCACTTCCCGCTCCAGATCGGCTCGGAGGCGCGGCAGCTCGCCGGCCACGTCGCCGCCACCGCCATAAAGTGCAATTTCCCGTTCAGCCAGGGCTTGGATCTGTTCCTTCGTCAAGCGGCCATCCAGTTCACGGGCGACCGTTTCGGCGTCTTCGGTGACGGCCAGCTCCATGTACTGCTTGATGGATACGCCTTCAAAGATGCGGCCGACACAGTCAAAAACCTTATCTGACTGGAGTTCTTTCCGGATCTTCTCCAGCTTGTCGAGTAGTGTTTTGAGGACCTTTCCCTCACGGGTGGATGGGGCGACCAGGTTCAGGATGATCACGGGGTCGTGCTTCTGGAGGTACCGATGGATGCGCCCCATCCGCTGTTCCAGGCGGGCCGGGTTCCAAGGCACGTCATAGTTGATCATGACCCAGCAGAACTGGAGATTGATGCCTTCGCCCGCCGCATCCGTGCATATGAGGAAACGCGCACCTCCCTCAGCAACCGGTTTTCGGAATCTTTCAACCTCATCTTCCCTCAGGGTGTAATGCATCCCCCCGTGGATCTGGGCGATCTGATCGGTATATCCCATGCCGCTCAGGCGTCTGACCAGAAAGATCAAGGTGTCGCGATGTTCGGTGAAGACGATGAATTTCTCGCTGCTGTACCGGGGATCGGCTATGATTTCCCGAAGTTTCTCGAATTTTGATTCCTGTCCGGTATCGTGAACCTGTTTGGCCAGATCGAGCAGGCGCCGAACTTGCTCCTTTTCCGCCAGAAGGTCCGCCAGAGAGGCTGCGACGACGCCCTGTAGAAGCTTATCTTCGGCCGTCTCGTTTTCCTCGCGATCATCTTCGGAAATCTCGTCATCGGCCGTTTTCGCGTCCAAGACATCGTCTTCCCAACGAAGGCGTTGTTGACGGGTAACGAGCTGTTCCGGGGTCATCTTGCCGTCCTGTATGTCCTCGATGAGCCAGTTTAATTTCTCGATGCGTCGTTCAAAAGACCGCAGGAGTGCATACGTCGAACTTGCCAGGCGACGCTGAAAAACGCTCATGGCCAGTCTCGCTGCCTCGCGGTTCAGAATTTTGGCCTTGTTATAGACGTACCGAAGGTAGTCCGTCGTCTCGTCATAGAGTTTCTGCTCGCTGACTTCCCCTTGACTTAAATTGTAGCTCAGGGTGTCGGAAATCCGCTTTGGATAGAGGGGGCGGCCATCGGGATAGACCATTTCCTCCTTTGTCCGTCTGATGAAATGGGTTTGACGCTGCTCCGCTGGATATTCTCCGAAGGCATCCATCGTGGCGAGAACTTCGGGCTCCAAGAGCCGCCACAGGGCGTAATAGGGATAATCCTTGCCCATATGAGGCGTAGCCGTGAGCAGTAAAAGGTGGTGGGCGTTCCAGTCCAGTTGCCACCGCCTGTCGTTGCCTTTTACACCTGCCAACGCTTCTGCCAGACAGTAGCGTTCGGTCTTCCGGATGCGGAGGTCCGGTCCGCGGTCCGCCGCCAATTTGTGCGCCTCGTCGAAAATGACAAGATCGTAAGGGGCGACGCGCGGATCTTTCAGACAGGAAAAAACGCGCGGACTCGCCAATGTATCGATGCTGATGATGACGTGATCGGCTATTTCGCCGAGGAAGGGATTTTCGTTGCGGGCATCACTGCCACTCACGATGTGGAAAGGAAGACTGAAAAGTTTCAGGAGTTCACGACGCCAGTTTCCGACCAAGCCGGCGGGTGGAACGATCAGGACGCGTTTCAGAAGGCGCCGGGAAAGCATTTCGCGGATGTAAAGGCCGGCCATGATGGTTTTTCCCGCGCCCGCGTCATCGGCCAATAAAAAACGAAGCCGCGCCTGCTTGAGCATATGGTCATAGACGGCGATACGCTGGTGGGGGAGGGGGTCGATGCTGGAGATTTCCGTGGCGAAGGTGGGATTCATCAGGTGGCCAAAGGAGAGTCTCTCGCCTTCAGCAAGGATTTTGACGATTTCCGGTCGTGCCGTGAAATCGAGAATCGCCGGAGGAGGTTTCTTGTCTTTTGGATTGTAGGGGGCCGCTTCTTCCTTTAGGGTCATCTCCAATTGTCGGAGCTGGTTCCAGGAGAGCTGTGAGGGCTTTGTCTGGCCGTTTTCCCATCGATTGACAGTGGCAAAGGAAACTCCCAGTGCTTTGGCTAAGGACTGCTGGGTAAGACCGAGACCGGCCCGAAGCTGCTTGATATGCACAGGATAATCGTCACTGGGTTGGATCCCCACGGAGTATCGGTCGGCCATAATCAAAGATTCTTACTCCTCCTATCGTCAAAAAAGTTAGGTATTATATAGCATATGTTATATCGCTTGTCAAGCGGCCACGCGGTTGATATTGACGGAAAGGTGTTTCCCAAGCATCCTGATATAGAATCTCTACTAAATGTGTAGCATATACGAGATGCAATCATTTTATCGATCGAATCAGGCTGAATAGGATTACAGCAAATGACTTCTTATGCAGGCAATCTCATCGATGGAACTAACCCCCATGCCCTGGCGGGGCACAACGAAAGATGAAAATGGTCAATAAGTTGGAAGCATTTTCATATAAACAGCAATAATATAGGGAGGTCCTCCCAAGAAAAAAGCGAGGATCTTTTCGCGGCTTTCTCGCGGCGCCTTTTCACCGAACGGGCGATCAAGGTGGGCATCCATCCATGTCCCTGAAACACCGCCGATTTTATTGGCCAAAGAGGCGCCATTGTTCGTTGCTGCGGATGCACCATTGCCGGGCGCGAGCTCCTGTTAAAGATTCCAGACGGTTAGATGACGGCAGACGGAGATCGTTGATAACGGCTGCCGCGTTGATCTGAGCCAACCGATTTACTGCCCGCTTCAGAACGTCGGGCGGAAAATGTCTGTATTTGCCGGTTAGATAACACCGGTATGTTTGTTTACGTTTTATCTCAGGTTCAGGGTCTAGTGGGTGTCGGGGGTCGAGTGCCCGACCATCTTCTTCCATTCGTTTATGAGGCCGTTGGTGGAGGCGTCGTGAGAAATCGCCGGATCACTGGCTGAAAGCTCAGGAAGGATCTTTTTTGCCAGTTGTTTTCCCAGTTCAACGCCCCACTGATCAAAGCTGAAGATGTTCCAGATAACGCCCTGCGCGAATATCTTGTGCTCGTACATGGCGATGAGGGATCCCAGGGTTCTGGGGGTAAGCTTTCGAAATAATATCGAGTTTGTCGGCCTGTTTCCCTCGAAGGCCCTGAAGGGAGCTAGGCGGGAAACCTCCTCGGGGCTCCTGCCTTCTTTCTCAAGCTCCTTTGCGGCTTTCTCAATAGATTTTCCGGCCATAAGCGCCTCTGTCTGGGCAAAGAAATTAGATAGAAGGATCCTGTGATGATCCCCCACGGGGTTGTGGCTGATCGCGGGGGCCAGGAAGTCAGCAGGCACCAGTCTTGTGCCCTGGTGGATCAACTGGTAAAAGGCATGTTGTCCGTTGGTGCCGGGCTCACCCCAGATTATGGGGCCTGTTTGATACGCTATAAGGCCTCCATTTCGATCAACGGACTTGCCGTTGCTTTCCATGTTGCCCTGCTGAAAGTAGGCGGGGAATCGGTGCATATACTGATCGTATGGAAGGATGGCTTCTGTTTCGGCGCCGAAGAAATTATTGTACCATAAACCTATCAGGGCAAGTATGACCGGGATATTTGCGGAAAGAGGCTCATGGCGGAAATGCTCATCCATCTCAAAGGCCCCTGCCAGGAGTTCCTCAAAATTGTCAAAACCTATCGCGCATGCGATGGAGAGCCCTATCGCAGACCACAGGGAATAACGGCCTCCGACCCAGTCCCAGAAGACGAACATGTTATCCGGGTTTATGCCGAACTCCCGCACCTTTTCGCTATTGGTTGATATGGCTACGAAATGAAGGGCTACATCCGATGGCTTAGCACCGCTGGAAAGAAACCATTGCCTGGCGGAAAGGGCGTTGGTCATAGTCTCCTGTGTTGTGAATGTCTTCGATGCGATCATGAACAGGGTAGTCTCCGGGGAGAGACCCTTCAGGGTTTCGGTGATATGAGTGCCGTCAATGTTGGACACAAAGTGAGGATGGATATCTGTCTGCCAATAAGGCTTGAGGCATTCCGTTACCATAAGGGGCCCCAGGTCCGAGCCTCCTATCCCAATGTTCACAATGTCTGTGATCTTCTTTCCCGTATAGCCTGGCCATGAGCCAAGTGAGAGTCTCCCTGCAAACTCCCTCATTTTAGCCAGTACGGCCAAGATATCCGGCATAACGTCAAGGCCGTTTACAAATATTGGTGTCCCCTTGCGGTTGCGAAGAGCGGTGTGAAGCACAGCCCTGCCTTCGGTTTCGTTTATTGCCCTTCCTTCGAACATTTGTTCGATGGCCTCAGGAAGTCCGACCTCCTTTGCAAGGGCGATGAGAAGCCCCAGGGTTTCTGAGGTTAACCTGTTCTTAGAGCAGTCAACCAGAATGTCCTTGAAACGGAATGAAAACCTGTCAAACCTGGCCGGGTCATTACGGAACAGGTCTAACATGTGAAGTCTTTCAAATAGCTTGTGATGTTCCCTGAGTTTCTCCCAGCTTTCAGTTTTTGTGGGATCTATCTTCTTGAGCAAGTGAGCCTCCATGAAAGGAATGACCGTGACCGTTACCGGGGCAGCGGCCTGGATCGGATAATTTTCCCGGCGCCTGTGGAGCAGCCTTGCCGGCTGTCAGACCGGCACTGCTATGACAGGGATGCTTGAGTGGCGGAATACCTTTTCAGCAACGCTGCCGGAGTCGAAGCGGCCTGTTTTCCCCTGCCTGGAGATGATAACAAAATCAGGTTTTTGCTTATCAATCGCCTTGAGTATCTCGCTTGCCGGGTCTCCTGAAGCGGTATGGCGTATGTAAAGGGGACATCCGCTCAGGTTTTTACTGCAGATATCCTCAAGGCGCTCCTCGGCCTTTTCCCTGTATGCCTTGGACAAGGCCTCTATCTGGGACTTCTCGAAGTCACCATACCAGGCTCCGAAGGGGCCTATGTCTTCAAGCACGAATAGGACATGCACCTCTGCTCCGTATGCCTGAGCCAGGGAAGAGACAATGGGAAGGGCCTTTTTGGAATTCTCAGAAAGGTCGGTGGGCCACAGTATCTTTTTGGTTGCCATAGGTTATTCTCCTTTCAGTGGGGCATTTCGTTAAACATCTTTCTTGCAAGCCGCTCGGCTACATCGGTGAGCGTGGGTCTGACAAAAAGATAGTCCTCTATTTCATGGTGTCCCGCCTTCCATATAACCTGGCCTCTTGATGCATCAACGAGCTTTAAGGCTAGACCCACCTTGGCCACCTTTTTATCCGCCTCCCGGGTGTAATTCCAAAAATCCACATAAAATATGAGGAAGGCATCCACCTTGGCAGTTTCGCCTATCTTTCCGGCAAGTTCCGGATCGGAATAATTTACAGTTGCCATCTTGTTTATGTATTCAGAAACCACACCCCTCAGTTCTTTATTTGACGCAATCAGCCTTTTCATGGTCTCGCCGGCTACAACATCTGAAAACCATCCTCTTTTGACAAGGTCTCCTGCCAGGATTTCATCAATCACGCCCCTCGCTTCTTCGTATGAGCCAGGGTCAACGGGGAGTATTCCTATCCTCCGGGGATGAAAATCCTTTGCCTCGGGGGATACCTGTGAATAGCGCAGGCCTCCGCATGATTGCAGAATGAATGCCGCCAGCAAAATGAAAAATATATTACCCTTCTTCATTGAGAGATCCTCCATTTAGCATAAAGCAGGAAAAACATGAAACAGCATTTCCCCGCTCAGAACGCAGACATATTTATCACGTAAGAATTTCTCCCGCAAGGCCCTGAGAAGCCCGGTCATTCGCAAAAGGCCCGGAGAGGCTCCCTTCCCCTTTGTCGGATCAGTGATCTCCGGCAGGAGAGGGGAGTTGTTCAAAGATTATCTCGATGTGAGGTTACCTAATCAAGGGATGGGAAGGTCAGCATCCAGCGCGATGCCCTGGGGCGGTCGGGGAGTTCCCACACCGCGTTATGCAAGATCGAAAGTTCTTGAGGTCTTCTCAATAGCCTGATCTTTTCTTCACTTGTAAGACCTTCGGGTCCTGAGTCAATGGCCCTGTCAATCAGACCCCTGAGTTCGGTCACCTCCCTTTTCCTTCTTCCTCCTCTATAGGTCAGGAGAAGTGATGTGTGCAATGAGTGAACAAATGGATCAACTACCGCCTTAAGAAAGCCTCTTTTCTTGGATATGGGGAACGGTGAATAGGGCGGCGGAATTCTTAAATTTTCTTCAAGCTCCTTGAGCTCTTCCGGTGGGTCTGATTCCTCCGGGGCCATGAGGAGCCCCCATCGCTTGAGGCGCTCGCCCAGTTTAGGTCTGGATGTAAGGGCTGAGATGATCCCCGAAAAGGCAAGAGGAAAGATAACGGGAATCATCCACAGAAAGAACGCGGGATTAAAAAACGAAAGTACCAGAGCCCAGACAATGCCCATCAACATACCTCCCCAATGGAATCTCAGGGCCACTGACCACGATGTGCCCTCATCCTTTCTGGATTGCGGCAGCCATCCTGCCTTTTTCCCGAGAAGGGTTTCCACGAAGAACTTGCTGTGAAAAAGCATTCGGATCGGCGCGAAAAAGGTAGAAAATATCGCCTCAATTAATATGCTGAGAATAAGCCTAAGGTACCCGCCGTAGAGGCCGGCCTGCCTATTTTTTACAATCAGCAATACGCTTAAGAGCTTAGGCAAAAAGAGTACTACTGCTGTTGAGGCCAGAAGGACGATAACCCAATGAGGATACCATACAGGCCATGACGGGAAAAGGCTCTTTGTCCCGGTAAAATAGGTTGGAACCTGGACAGCCTCCAATATCGCCTCGGTAGTGCTCAATAGAAGGAAAAGCAGCCAGAAGAGTGCCGATCCATAGCTCATGATTCCGTTCATAAATAGCGCCCTGTGGACTGGGAATACCCTCCTGGAGAAAACAAATCTGATGTGCTGAAGGTTTCCCTGACACCATCTTCTTTCTCTCTTAAGTTCATCGAGGAGGGTAGGGGGGGTCTCCTCAAAGCTCCCTTCGAGTTCATAGGCAAGCCAAACCCCGTAGCCTGCCCTTCTCATAAGCGCTGATTCAACAAAGTCATGGCTCAAAATATCGCCGGCGAGCGGTCCCCTTCCTCTTAGTCTTGGAAGGGCGCAATGTTTCATGAAAGGTTCGGTTCTTATTATGGCATTGTGACCCCAGTACTGGGCGTCACCCAGAAGCCAGAAGTGAACGCCCGCAGCGAACATCGGACCATAGACATGGTTTATGAACTGCTGGATCCTTCCTGTGAGGCTTTGCCTGTTTACGGCAGAGGGAAGGGTCTGTAGTATGCCGATATCGGAGCGGGCCTCCATGATTCTGACCATCTTCACCATAGTGGATCCGGCCATAATGCTGTCTGCGTCAAAGACTATCATAAAAGGATAATTCTTGCCCC
>JBGSUA010000010.1:0-33609 GCA_041753575.1 Desulfatiglandaceae bacterium | reverse complement strand
CACGCCCAGATAGACGGCAGCGGATATAAAAGCAAGATTGATCGCGCCCTTCAGAAATCCTCTCCCCATTCCTCTCCTACAGAAACCTGACCGTGGGACTCCGAATCTTTCCCCTCAATACAAATCCTATCTTTCCCTTCTTAAAAAACTGAATCATGGCCGCCTTGACTTCAGGGGCCGCATCGGAGCCTGCCAGAAACTGCGCCTGAGGCTCCACCGCGCCCTTGATATCCAGGCTGCTTTCTTCGAACGGAACTGCCAGGCTGATCGAGCCGCTTAAAGTGCCATTCATCTCCCTGCCCTTGAAGTCCACCTGATTTATAATGACGCGTCTTTTTTCAAGAATCGCATTTACCGTGATCTCCGCGAACCTGAGCAAGGTTATCCCTATCAAGGGCTGCAGGAGCTCTATGCTTCCGTCTGCCGCCTTAAGCCTTGCCTGACCTGATGCAGAAAGAAGATCCCCCCCGGGTGAGGCAAGAGAAATAATACCGCTTAAGCTCCCGGTCACTGTCCTCCCGGCCGCAGAGGAAAGGGCCTTAAGGGCCTCAAGGCGGATTCCGGAGAATTCCAGGTTTCCTTCTAAGGCGCTTCTGCCCCCATCATCCGGAGGCGCAAGCTTACCCTTTAAGGTTCCGCCGAGTCCGGCAGCCTCTATCCTGACGACCCTTTCTCCCCTAAAAAGGGCTAATATCTCAGGCAGAAGCCTTACCCGTTCAAACCCGGCAAGCGGACTGCCCGGGGCCTTCTTCCAGTGAAAGGAGACATCCTCAAAAACTATGCCCGGTCCAATGCAGGGGAAGGCCTTGGCTATCTCCAGAGAAAGCTCGGGAACTGCCTTTTGGGCTGAAAGCCTTACATAATCAACCACTGCCGCTCCTGGAAACATGACATAGAAGAGCAGGATTGCAAGGGCCGCTCCATAAAGCAGATAAAGGATGTGAGCCCTTTTTATGATCGTCGTCTTTTTTGCCATAGCCTCTTAGAGAGGGTCCACAGACCCCGCTTCTTACTCAGGGGAGACAACCTGTAATACAGCATCCAGGTAATCGGTCTCCTTTCTGCTTTCCCTGACTGATATCCTTTTAATCTGAATCAGTCCGTCTCCATATTCTATCCTTTGAAGATAATCCACAAGCTGCTTCAGGGTTACCTCCTCCATCTGCATCTCCACCATGGATTCATGCGGGGATGCGGACGGCTTCATATACTTGATCCTGTCCTTTACCGAGCTTTCTCCCGCCGCCTTCTCAAGAAAAGAAAAAAGCGTAAAGCTTTTTGATCTCTTACTGATCAATCGGCTTCGGGTCCTTGAAGCATCCGTTAGCTCGCGATAGCGACCGGAGAGTTCCGCCATCTCTATAAGGGCTTTTTCTCTTGATTCTATGCCGGCCCTGAGAGCCGCCATCTTTTCAAAAAAAGGAGAAACGAGGAACTCAAAGAGCACAAACCCCGCAACAATAAGAGATGCGAAGGTCACAAGATAGCGCTCCCTTCTTGAAAGCTTCATATCAGCGCCTCGCCCTCTTGAGCTGCATCTCGAATTGAACGGCCTTCCCCGTTTGATCGAGCGTGGCTGATGAGATGGTTACCGATTCATAGAACTGCGACGGCTCAAGCCTCCCCTTAATACTATTTACCGTATTGAAGGTGTCTGTTCGGCCTGTAATTCTGACGGTCTCCCTGTCAATGAGGAGTCTCGTGATACGCATCTCAAATGACGGGGGAATCCTGCTCGATATGTCCTTCAATATTGCAATCACAAGACCTTTGGAAACAGCCGCATCTCCTCCTGCGTCTTTTGCTGCCTCATTAAGGGCGATCTTCATCTGTCCGAGGGGATCCACTATCCTTTTCGCATCCGGGAATGTCTTTGAATAAAGGCCGTTGACCGCCGCTCCAAGGGCATCGTATTTCTTAATCAAAAACCCATATTCAACCCACATATTGGCAAGCAGGAAAGTGGCCAGGATGCCTATCATTATTACTCCCTTTAAGGCGTTTTTCCTTATGCCAAGATGATCCTGGGCCTTGGCAAATCCATCCTTGCGGAAGTTGAACTCTTCCCCCTTCAAGCCTGCCCTGAGGGCAAGGGCAAGGGCGCCTTGCAGCAAAGCGGCAGCCGGCAATTCTTCCTGCTGCTTGCCGGTCTTGACGGCTCCGTCTCGCATGAGATCCACTGCCTCGCACTCAATCCCGGTCACTTTTGCAAGGCCACTCATAAATCCCGGATAAGAGGCCCCCGGCCCCGCCGCGAAGAGCTTCTCAGGAGATATGGGAGCGCCCTGCATGTGGGCAAATGAATGGAGGGTATCTGCCAGGGACTCGGCAAGGAAGGAGAGGTAATCCGATGCCGCGTCTCCTGCCTCCGGCACGTATCCCGCAGCCTGAGCCCACGGAGGCCTCTTGGCCCCTGATACATCCCGCACAAGGGCGAGCTTTTTGTTCAAGAAGGCGTAGATTACGCTGCGTTCCTCTCCAAGCTCAAAGAATAAGCCCTGATCCGGAGCCCCCGGCCTCTTCAGGAGCCAGGAAAGAACCGGCAGCCATCCGATGGTCAAGACATCGGGATCAAGTCTCACGGAGTCGAGTGCCCCAAGGCGGCCGGATATGACTTCTCCGGGTAGGAGGGCGGCCAGAATACGGCTTCCCTGCTTTCTTTCATAGGCAGAGAAATCAACCAACATCTCATCCATGGGCCTTGCCGTCATGGATTCCAGTTCAAAGCCAAGGGTCTGTCTTACCTTCTTGAGATCAGAGAAGGGAAGGCTGAGATTTCGGAAGGAGAAAAGAGAGGCCGGGAGGGATGCAGCCGAGACATCGCATGTCAGGTCAAGGTGCTCTGAGAGTCGCGCCAATGCCGCGCCCAGTTCTTCATCCGGCGAAAAGGTCACACGTCCGGCCCCAAGCAATTCAAGACCCCTGAGCCCGCTTTTGACCCGAACCCCCGAGACGGCCCCTTCGCCTATGTCGAGACCGACAATGACCCCAGGCATGTACCCTCACCTCATTTCTGTACTCTGAGGCCGAGTTGTATCACAAGAGGGAGTGAAAACACAACCTCGCCTCCTCCTAAAAGAGCGGTGATGATTTCAGAATCCAGGCACCAGCTTCTATTGTTTAATTTTCCGGTATGAAATGATAAAATGCTGCGCTATAATATCGAGAAATTGACTGATTAAATGCTTGCTGCACAAGCCCCTCATTGCCTGAGTGGAGCTTGACATGGTCTAACGGCCCTGATAAGGCCCTTCCGGCGCCGGCAAAGGCAAAACAACCGGCTGGGATGGTGCCATGATTGCTTCCATCTATTTTTCATCCATCCTCATTACGGCGATTTCCGCCTTTGTCCTGGCAGTTTATGCATGGAGAAGGAAAACCGTGCCCGGATCGAGGGCATTTGCCTGGCTTGAGTTAACAGTCTTCCTCCTGGCCGTAACAGAAGCACTCTCCATGTTGAGCGGATCCCCCTCGCAGGCGCTTATCTGGTTCAGGCTGCGCTATACCGCCTCCGCGGCCCTCGCGATCTTCTGGATCATGTTTGCTCTGGGTTACTCAGGATTAGGTGAAAGGATTACCAGAGGCATGACAGCCGGAGTTCTGATAGTCCCCTTTTTTACTCAGGCGCTTTTGTGGACCAACAGTTTCCACGGCCTCTGGCTCAGGCAGGAGGCGGCCTTTCATAAGTCGGGCCCGTTCTGGATAGCGGAGACCTGGACAAGGATCCCCGCCGCGGGATTTCTCCTTCACTCTCTATACGGCCTCGCCCTGATCGCGGCGGGAGTGGGCCTCATATTTTATAGCGCATGGGGAAGGCGAAAATCCTACAGGGCTCAGGCCCTGCTCCTTTCCTCGGCGGCCCTTGTATCCCTTGCGATTTCAATCATCCCTGCTTTTGGTCTGATTCAACAAACCGAATTCAATCCCTTTGTTCCGGGCATGGGTCTGTGTTCCATCATATATGCGGCGGCCATATTCCGCTTTCGCTTCCTCAAAGAGGCGCCTGCCTCTAAACAGGCCGCAAACCTTTCCGGCATTCAGACCCGCGTAAAGGGCTCATTGCCCATATTCATTCTGATCTTTATCGTCATGGGGGCCGGCATAGGAGCGGGGGGGATTCTCTCCTACAGGGACTATAAGGAACGATTCCGAGCCCAGGTGGAAAGCCAGATCTCCTCCATTGCAAGACTCAAACTGGACGAGCTTACAGATTGGTACTCGGGCCGGATGGCCAATGCCGGAGTCTTTTTCAAGAACACGGCCTTCAGCGCACTGGTAGAACGCCTGAAGCATGGACCCGATGATCAGGCTGCGCGCCTTGAGGCTCAGGCCTGGCTGGACAGGGCACTTGACAAGAGACAATACGACCGCATTTCCCTCCTTGATGCCGGCGGCTCCACGATCATCTCCTCACCGCAGAATGCCGAGGCCGCGGCTCCTCATATAGGGGACGACTGCGCAAGGACCCTGGAGAAAGGTGAGATGGTCTTTCTGGACTTCCATCGCGACGGATATGAAGGTCCGGTGCGCCTGGCGGTGCTTGTGCCCATATATTCCCCGGCGGAAGGCCGTCCCCTGGCCGTGCTCGTGCTGCGCATTGACCCAGCGAGATATATCTATCCATTCATAATCCAGTGGCCTGTTCCGAGCCGGAGCGCTGAAACCCTCCTGGTAAGAAGGGAAGGAGAACAAGCGATCTTTCTAAACGACTTGAGATTCCTGCCGGAAAGCGCCCTGAAGCTCAAGATACCCCTTGAGAAAGGCGATGTGCCTGCCGTCAGAGCCGTTCTCGGGCAGAAGGGGATTGTCGAGGGTCCCGACTACAGGGGAGTGCCGGTAATGGCCTATATCGGAGATGTCCCTGGCACACCCTGGTTTATAGTCGCCCGCATGGATATTTCCGAGGCCCTCGGCCCTCTGAGGGTCAGGCTGTTGCAGACGACAGCCTTTTTCGCTGTCCTGCTCATCGCGTCAGGAGCCGTCCTCGGCCTTATCTGGAGGCAGCGGGCTGCATTCTACTTCACGGCCCAGGCGGATGCGGCCTCAATATTGAAAGAGCGCGAGGAAAGGCTGAGACTCGCCCTGAAGGCCTCAGGGCAAGGTATATATGACCTGGACATCCGCACAGGGGAAGCCAGGGTGAACGATCAATACGCCATCATGCTGGGGTATGATCCCGCCGACTTTCACGAAACCAACGCCGCCTGGATCGAAAGGCTTCACCCTGACGACAGCGAACCGGTATCGAGGGCATACAGGCAATACATCGCAGGCAACCTCTCGGAATACAAGGTTGAATTCAGACAGCGAACCCGTTCGGGCAAATGGATATGGATAATCTCGCTGGGAGAAGTGGTAGCCAGGGATGGCCAAGGAAACCCCACCCGCATGCTGGGCACCCACGCCGACATAACAGAGCGTAAGAAGGCCGAAGATGAGATAAGGAGGCTCAACGCCGAGCTGGAAAAGCGTGTAGAAGAGAGGACCGCCCAGCTTGAGGCTGTCAACAGTGAGCTTGAAGCATTTTCTTACTCCGTCTCCCACGACCTCAGGGCGCCCCTTCGGGCAATGGACGGCTTCAGCGCGGCCTTGCTTTCAGGTTATCGCGAGGGCCTCGCCGATCAGGGACGCCACTATCTCGACCGGATCCAGGCGGCCTCAAAGCGCATGGGCCAGTTGATAGATGACCTTCTCAACCTATCCCGCGTAAGCCGCAGAGAGATTGCTTTTGGGGAGGTAGACCTGAGCGGCTTGGCAAGGGATACCACAGCGGAGCTTGAAAAACGGGAACCTCATAGAAAGGTGGATGTGCTGATTGACCCCGGCATGACCGCTTACGGAGACGCTCATCTCATACGTATCGCCATGGAAAATCTCCTCGCTAATTCATGGAAGTTCACGGGCCCCATGCCCGAGGCCATGATACATGTGGGCGTGACAGAGGAAGACGGAGGACCCATCTTCTTTGTCCGTGACAATGGGGTCGGCTTTGACATGAGTTACGCGGACAAGCTCTTTGTCCCCTTTCAAAGGCTCCATGCCATGAACGAGTTTCCGGGCACGGGCATCGGACTTGCCACAGTCAAAAGGATAATAAACCGCCACGGCGGAACCATCCGGCCTGAGGCCGAGATCAACAAAGGCGCAACATTTTATTTCACATTAGGAGAAAGACATGGCTAAGAAAATCATCCTGCTCGTAGAAGACAACCCTGACGACGAGGAACTCACCCTCATGGCGCTAAAGGAAAGCAATATCTTAAACGAGGTCGTGGTCACCCGCGACGGAGAGGAGGCCATGGAATATCTCTTTGGGACAGGCAGATACAGCCGGAGGGATACATCCTGCATCCCCGCCCTGGTGCTCCTGGATCTCAAGCTTCCCAAGCGCAACGGCCTAGAGGTCCTGAAGAGAGTGCGCGCCGATCCGCTCACGAAGCTGATACCTGTAGTCGTCCTCACATCTTCAAGCGAGGAGGAAGATGTCGTTGCAAGCTACAGCCTGGGGGCAAACAGCTATGTCAGAAAGCCGGTTGAGTTCCACCGCTTTGCCGACGCCGTCAGGAACCTCGGCCTCTACTGGCTGCTTTTAAACGAGCCCCTGCCGAAAAAAAACTAGCCCGGAATAGGAGGAGGTGATCACGTGTCTGCACCGCTCGACTTGCTCATTGTTGAAGACAACCCCGACGACGCCCAGTTGATGCTCCTGCACCTCACCGAAGAAGGCTATACGCCCCAATGGAGACGGGTTGAGACAAAGGAGGATTATCTGGAGGCCCTGAGAGAACCCCCGGACCTGATCCTCGCGGACTGGGCGCTAACCGGCTTCAGCGGCCTTGAGGCCCTGAACCTCCTTAAAGCTGCAGGCCTTTATATCCCCTTCATACTGGTCTCAGGAAGCATTGGCGAGGAGACTGCGGTGGAGGCCATGCGGGAGGGAGCTTCGGATTATATCTTGAAGGACCGCATGGGCAGACTCGGGATATCAGTGAGGCGCGCCCTGGATGAAACGAGGCTTCGCCGGGAGCGAATAGCAGCCGACGAGACCTTAAGAACGGAAAGAAGGCTCTTCCGGGAGATACTGGATCAATTCCCTTACGGCATATACATCGTAAACAAGGATTATGGAATAGAGTTCGCCAACAAGGCCCTTGCCCGGGACTTCGGAGAAACACCTTCCTGCAAGTGCCACGAATTCCTCCATGAACGCCACGATCCATGCCCATGGTGTGAAAACCGGAAGGTCCTTGAAGGCCAGACTGTGGAGAGGCCATGGCACTCCCATAAGACCGGGAAGGACTACAAACTTGTTGCAATCCCGTTAAAAAACCCGGAGGGCTCCCTGTCAACGCTTGTGGTCTTCCACGACATAACCGGGCGCAGGAAGGCGGAGGAGGAATTGATGGAGCAGAAGGCCTTTCTTTCCACCCTCATTGACTGCGTCCCGATCCCTATTTTCTACAAGGACATTGAGGGACGATACATGGGTGTCAACAAGGCCTATGAAGATTTGTCAGGGTGCTCCAGAGGTGAACTCATCGGAAAGACCATCATGGATATCCAGCCGCAGGAGGCCGCCGCGTTTCACCACCAGGTTGACCTTGATCTCATTAGAGATGGAAATATTGTTCATTATGAATCGGATTATTTACGCCTGAGTGGAGAGAATCGAAACCTTGCCATAAGCAAGACCGTTTTCAGGGACGCGAACGGATCTCCTGCCGGTATAGTGGCGGCCTTGCTTGATATCACCCAGAGAAAGGAGTCGGAGGTCGAGGCCCGAATGCTCCAGACCCAGCTCGCCCAGGCCCAGAAGATGGAGGCTGTGGGAAGGCTCGCTGGGGGAGTGGCGCATGATTTCAACAATATGTTGAGTACGATACTGGGCTTCACCGAGCTTGCTATGGTCAAACTGGACAGGGCTAACCCCCTTTACGCTGACCTTCAGGAGGTCTATAAGGCGGGGAAACGCTCCTCTGAAATAGTAAGGCAGCTTATGGCCTTTGCCAGAAGGCAGCCGGTTTCCCCAAGGGTTCTGAACATTAATGAGACCATGGAAGGTATGCTCAAGATGCTCAGGAGGCTGATCGGGGAAGACATTGATCTCGCGTGGAAGCCACAGGCAGGGCTGTGGCAGGTAATGACTGATCCTTCCCAGCTTGACCAGATCATGGCTAATCTCTGCGTGAACGCGAGAGACGCCCTTCCACAAGGGGGCAAAATCACGATAGAGACCCGGAATGTGTCACTGGATGAGGGCTACTGCGCCATGAATGAGAGATTTGAGCCGGGCAGTTTTGCGATGCTTGCGGTAAGCGACAACGGATGTGGAATGGACCGGGAGACTATTGAGAAGATATTTGAGCCCTTCTTCACGACCAAAGAGATCGGGAAAGGAACAGGACTTGGCCTTTCCACGGTTTACGGCATAGTCAAACAGAGCCGGGGATTCATCAATGTCTATAGCGAACCGGGCAAGGGAACTACCTTCAAGATATATCTCCCGAGACACATTGAAGAAGGAAAAGGCCCTGAGGCTTCCCGGGAAGACGAAGTCCCCGTCGGGCATGGCGAAACCATACTCCTGGTGGAAGACGAAGACGCGGTCCTTGATGTGGCAAAGAGGATCCTCCAGAGGCTCGAGTACAAGACCCTTGCCGCAAGGAGACCTGATGACGCCATAGGGCTTGCCTTATCCTATCCGGGAGACATCCACCTCCTTTTGACCGACGTGATAATGCCGCAGATGAACGGAAAGGAGCTTGCGCAAAGACTCAAGGCCCTGAGGCCGGGCCTCAAGGTCCTTTTCATGTCAGGTTACACGGCGGACGCGATCGCGTTGCACGGGGTACTTGACGAGGGGGTGGAGTTTATACAGAAGCCTCTCAGCAGGCAGGAGCTGGGAAGGAAGATCAGGGAAATAATCACAAAGGAATGACAAACGATGAATGATCGCCTTTCTGTTCTTATCGTAGAAGATTCCCCCGCCGATGCGGAACTGATGGCCATGAAGCTCTCCGAGGAAGGTTTCAGCCCCGATTGGAGGCGGGTGGAGGAGGAAAAGGGATTCCTTGATGCCCTTACGCACGAGCCGGCCGTTATCCTGGCCGACTGGGCCCTCCCCGCCTTCAGCGGCCTTGGGGCACTGAAGCTTCTAAAGGAACGCGGCCTCGATATCCCGTTTATAGTGGTTACGGGAAGCATCGGAGAAGAGGCCGCCACTGAGGCGATACGGATGGGGGCCTATGATTTCGTGCTCAAGGACAGGCTCGGCCGACTTGGAGCTGCCGTAAGGCGTGCCGTTGAGGAAAAAAGGACAAGACTCGAGAAAGGACTGATAGAAGATGCCCTGAGGGATAGCCGACAGGAGATGGCCAACCTCATGGACAACCTGCAGGGGATGGTCTATTCGTGCCTCAACGACAGGGACTGGACCATGACCTTTGTAAGCCAGGGCTGTCTTGATCTCACCGGCTACAGACCCGATGAGCTTTTGAACAACAGGGTTGTCTCATACAATGAGCTTATCCATCCTGATAGCAAGCAATGCGTCTGGGACGCTGTTCAGGCAGCACTGGAAAAATCCAGCCCGTACGTTCTTGAGTACAGGATAATCGCCAGGGACGGTACCATCAATTGGGTCTGGGAAAAGGGACGCGGCGTCTTCGATGGCGACGGCCGCCTGATTTGCCTTGAAGGGCTGATAAGCGACATCTCGGAAAGAAAAAGGATGGAGGCGGAAAGGGAGAGGCTCATAGCAGCGATAGAGCAGGCTGGGGAGGTCATCTTTCTCACAGACCCGTTTGCCGAGATACTGTATGTTAATCCTGCCTTTGAGCGGGTGAGCGGTTACACAAAGGAAGAGGCCCTGGGCCGGAATCCCAGGATGCTCAAGAGCGGAAAGCAGGACCAGGCATTCTACAGAAACCTCTGGGATACCATCAAAGCCGGAGGGACCTGGAAGGGCCGCATGGTAAACAGGCGAAAGGACGGGAGCCTCTACACGGAGGAAGCCACCATCTCGCCGGTGTTGGACGGCTCCGGAGAAATACTCAACTACGTTGCCGTGAAGAGGGATATAACGGCGCAAATGGAACTGGAGGAGAGATTTCAGCAGGCCCAGAAGATGGAATCCATCGGAAGGCTTGTGGGGGGAGTGGCCCATGATTTTAACAACATGCTCGGAGTGATTATAGGGCAGGCAGAGCTTATGCTGGATGAACCGGGGATTGACGAGAAGCTGAAAGCGGGCCTGAACGAAATCAGGAAAGCGGCAGAGCGCTCGGCCAATCTCACAAGGCAGCTTCTGGCCTTCGCCAGAAAGCAGACCATCGCCCCCAGGGTGATTGATTTGAACGAGGTAGTGGAGGGAATGCTCAAGATGCTCAGGAGGCTCATCGGAGAAGATATCTTGCTTTCATGGCTTCCTTCCTCGAATCTGTGGCCTGTCAAGCTGGACCCCTCGCAGGTTGATCAGATCCTGGCCAATCTCTGCGTAAACAGCAAAGACGCCATAAGCGGGTCAGGCATCGTGACCATACAAACCGCGAACCATTCCTTTGACGAGGCCTTCTGCAAGGTGAGGAAAGATTTCTTCCCCGGAGACTATGTGTGCCTTGCCGTAAGCGACGACGGATGCGGCATGGACGAAAAGACAGTCGAGCACCTCTTTGAGCCGTTCTTCACCACAAAGGAGGTGGGCCGGGGAACAGGCCTCGGGCTTGCTACCGTTTACGGCATCGTGAAACAGAACTTGGGCTTCATAATAGCTGAAAGCTCACCCGGAGAAGGGACCACCTTCGAGATATACCTTCCCAGACACAAGGGGCCTGTGCCGGCGGAGGCATACGAAGCTGCAAGGCCGGTAAAAAAGGGCCGGGGGGAGACTGTTCTCGTGGTGGAAGACGACCCGCCCCTCCTGCTCCTGATCTCCAGGGTATTAAAAGGCCTGGGTTACGAGGTGATCGAGGCCGCATCAGGCGACCCAGCGATAGCCCTTGCAGAGTCCCACAGGGGAGCCATTGACCTTCTCATAAGCGACATCATAATGCCTGGCATGAACGGAAGAGACCTCTCCGACAGGCTCAAGGCCAAAAGACCAGGGATCAGGGTCCTTTTTGTATCGGGATATCCGGCCGACATTATTTCCGGACAAAGTGTTCTTGAGAAAGGCGTTTCATTCCTCCCAAAACCCTTTTCCGCCGCTGGGCTTGCTTCCAAGGTAAGAGAGGCCCTTGATTCCGGATCAGGTCCGGAATGACAGGTGGCATTTTCATCCTTCTTTGTGCCCCACCCGGGCATGGCGATTAGAAAAGACTATTTGTCTCCATCCAGCGTCCCATTATGGCATCGGGAGAGACCGGGCCAAGGCCTTCTTCGGCCATGAAGGCGGAAAGATCCCTCTGGGTGCCACGGCTCCACCAGGAACGAAGAAGCCTTCCCGTCGCAGGGGATAAAGGCCATTCAGGCCCGAGCCGTCCGCAGAGGTGATTCTGCATGGCCGCCTCTGCCATCCATGCAAGGACATAGTCCAGGGAGTAGAGCTCCGGCACAAGATCGAAGAGATGGCTTTCGGGCTGGTAATAGAATCCCGTGTAGCGGGCCATGTTGCGGGCGTAAACCTCTCCGTTTTCGAGATCTCCCCCTGAAAACATCTCATATTCGGAGATGAATTTGGCCGCGTAGCGCCTGAAGATGGACATATCCTTGAGGGCCTTGTAATACCGTATAGTCCCGGCATCTTCTTCTTTGAGGCCCAGGATTTTAGTGAGGAAGGGAAAGGACATGGCCGTATTCTGGACCAGAAAGGCAAAGGCCTCTGAAAGGCAGAAAGAGGCGCCAAGATCCTTTTCAATCACCCCTATTTCCGGAGATGTCAGGGCCGCGGCAATGCCGTGACCCAGCTCATGCCACAGGGCCTCCAGATCCACCCATCCTCCTTCGGGCTTAACAAGCACATATATCTCTCCCGGCACATCCAGGACAAAGCACATGGCCTGGCCGCTCTTTCCCTCCTCCGCCCCCAGCTCCAGCGTAAGACCCGGCAAGAGGGACGGGGCCATCTCCCAGAGGGAGAAAAAGCCCAGAAACTCACTCAAATCTCTGGTGGGAAACAGGCGATCAAACTGGCCGAGACCCAGCATATAGATGGAGTCAAAGCGTGTAAGTTCGCCGAGGCCCCTTCCCATGGTCTCACGGCACCAACGCTCCATGGCGGGAAAATAAATGGAATCGCTTCTCTCCAGCAGATCCTTGAGCATGGCGTAATAATAAGCATAATCCAGGCCCTTCTTGGCACTGCAGTAATCAAGGTAGCTCTTGAAGCCGAGTTCTTCTTTTATGATGCCAAGAAGGGTCTTCCAGGAATTGAGCGCGAAGGGCTTGAGGAACTTGCACAGGGGGCCTGTCTCCTTCTGGAGGGTCCTCCGGCCCTCAATGGTGCTCTGCTTCTGGCACCAGGCGATTATGTCCCTGAAGTATATCTTCCTACCATCCACGTGGGCGGCCGCCCCCCTCATCCAGGTTCTCATCTCCGTTTCGTGGGGAAGGATCGCCCTCTGGAGATAGTGATCAATCACTCCATGCCGCAGCCTCTGTTTGTGCAAAGGGGAGGCCTTTTCGTCAATCTCATCAAGAACAGCAGTGCTAAGGAAGTCCTCAAAACCGTCATAAAGTTCGTATGCCTTGAAGGGAGGAGCATCTCCCCGCCACAAACACAGGGCCTGGAGTCCAATACGGTAATTGAGGTGAAAGACGACATTGGCCACTGAAAGATCATAGCCGCATCTTTCAAGATTGTTATCGCGGAAGGCAGGCATAATCCTCTCTCTAATAGAAGCTCATGACTAGGTTTTGCATCGCCCTGGAGGATAAAAATCCCCCTTTCGATCTCTTCTCTGTTCTCATCCTTTTTCGGGGTCGCTATCGGAATCGGTATCGAATTTTGACATTAGGCCTATTGAACCCTTAGCGATTGCGATCCTCACCCCGACCAACCTCCGCGAGAGGAGAGCTGGAATTGGGCATCCGAGGGGGAAACGGGAACCCGCTCTAAGCGTTTATACTATGATATCACCCCGCTGTTCAGGCTGCAATCAGCCTCTTCCCCTGTTTGAAGCATTCGGCTGGGGTCTTTCCGGACAGGAAAGGCGGGACTGCCGCTCATGGCTCCTTAAGGCCAATGGCCGGAAGATGGATAACTCGCCCAGGCGTCATGCTCCAGGAGGAGAGGTTATGGGTGCTCAGGATGACGGTCTTCCTCCGGTTCCTGTTCAGTTCCAGGACCACACCCTCCATGAGCTTGGCGCTTTTTTCATCCATGTTGTTTGTGGGCTCATCCAGGAGGATGACCCGGGGATCAAGAGCCAGTGCCCGCGCCAGAGCTACCCGCTGAGACTCCCCTCCCGACAGTTTCCCCGCATGGCGTTTTTCGAAGCCTGAAAGACCCAGCCTTTCCAGTGCCTCCCGGGCCCTTGTTCTCGCTTCACGGCCCGGGATCCCACGCAACCGCAGACCCCACATGATATTTGCCTCAACTGTGGTATTGAAGAGATAGGGGCTCTGAATCAGAAAGCCTACCCTCCGTCGCAGGGCTACCACGTTTTTCCGCGACACCGATTCCCCGAAAAAGCGGATCTTACCCGCGCGGGGGTTGGCGATGAAGGCCAGGAGGTTAAGCAGCGTCGTCTTGCCGGCCCCGTTTGGACCCACAAGGGCGACGAATTCTCCCTCCTCGATCCGCAGATGATCAATGGAGATAACCAGCTCGACTCCGTAACCGAACATGACGTCTATGAGTTCGTAGGCGGCTCCCATCACCTCCTCCTCTGAAGCAGGAAGAGCAAGGCGTTTACTCCAAAGGCAACAGCCAGAAGAACAAACCCGAGGGCAAGTCCCAGGACGAACTCACCTTTGCTCGTCTCCAGCGCTATGGCGGTCGTCATGGTTCTAGTAAATCCTCGTATGTTGCCTCCCAGCATCATGGCGATGCCTACCTCTGAAATAACCCGCCCAAATGCAATAACCAGTGCCGATGTCACCGCAAAACGGGCCTCCTGCAAGACCTTCCAGGCCGTCTGCCTGGCATTTGCCCCCAGGCCCTTGCAGGTGATTACTATTCTGGGGTCAAGGTCCTCTATGGCCGCGATTGTAAGATGCAGCACTAAGGGAAGAGCCAAGGCGAAAAGACCCAGGCTCAATCCGTTTGGGGTAAACAGCAGTTCCAGAGTTCCCAGGGGGCCCCTGCGGCTCAGGAGGGCGTAAAAGAAAAGCCCCACAACCACCGTGGGCAGCGCCATCAGGGTATTTAAGACAAGCAGAACCGCCTGCTTCCCGGTAAATCGGTTCAGGGCAATTAAAAGTCCCATGGGAACTCCGGCCAGAGCTGCAAACAGCAGAGCAACAAGGGCCACCCTGAGAGATGTCCAGATGATGAAATAGACCTCGGGATCAAATGAGACGATCAGTTCAAATGCGGAAATGGCGGATTCGATAAAAAACTGCAAGCAAGCTCCCCGACTGAAAATACCAGTGCATTTACAAGACCTGTATATTGAGATGTCAAAATTATTATTGATCTGTACAATTAGTTCACATATTGATTTTATTGGATTTTTGAAGGAAGATACTTGAGTTTGATTAGACTGTCAAGCCGAGACGGATCATTACCCCTTCTGGAAAAGCTTGTGAACTTTGCTTTTGAAAGGATGCCTGCTAAGATAGACACAAATCTAATGGAGCAGATGCGCACTTAATGGGTGAATTGAATGGATTCAGGATGGGTGAGCTTTATCTCAGGACTATCGGTGCTAATCTTGTAGGCCTTTTTGCCGTAATGGCCCTCAATTTCCTTACCCCTTCATACGTACTGAGACTTCCAGATCCTTTGTTTTTCAACGATGAGGCAAGGGGTTTCCTTCTAGTCCTCTATTTACTGGTGATCGGATTCATAAGCTTAGTTCAACTTATTGTCCTCAGACCGATCAAAAAGGCGCTCAAAGGCGATCAAGAAATTTTCGATAAGATGCCTCCGGCAGATTCCCTCAAGGCAAGGGTAATAAACCTCCCATTTATCATAGGCGGTCTCAACCTGGCCCTGTGGCTGATTCTTTCATCCTTTACCATCGGCTACCTGCACCTGCACCTGGAATTGGGAGCAAAGGCCTTTCTGTTTATACTCTTCAGGGCGTGGATGATCGGGCTGATAGCCGCGCACCTGTCTTTCTTTCTTGTCGAGGAGTATTCCAGAAAGAGGCTCATCCCGGTTTTTTTTCCAAAGGGAGGACTCTACCACGTCGGGGGGACCCACAGAATATCCATAAAAAGAAGAATCCGTATTCTCTATCTGGCAGGAACCATCATACCGATGTTCATACTTGTGGGGACACTGGCGTTTGCATTCTGGCAGACAAATGACCTCCAGGCCTATTCAGAGGCCGCGGCCCGGGGGGTTTTTGCTTTTACGGTCGGCCTTTGCGCGATATTCATCGTAATCGCCCTGAGACTCAACTTTCTGGTGGCAAAATCCATCTCCAGGCCTGTTGAGGCCATGGTGCAGGTGGTGGAAAAGGTAAAGGCGGGGGATTTCACGAAAAGAATCTCGGTTGAATCAAACGATGAGATGGGGGTCCTCGGAGATGCGGGCAATGAAATGATAGAGGCCCTGGCCGACAGGGAACGTGTCAGGGAGACCTTCGGAAAATATATAACCCCTGAGATCAGGGATCACATACTGTCAGGAAGCATACCTTTGGACGGCGAAAGACGTGAAGCCACCCTGCTTTTTGCCGACCTGAGGGGCTTTACCAGATTCGTTGAGGAAAACCGTCCTGAAGATGTGGTAAAGACCATGAGGGATTACTTTACCCTTATGGAAAACGCCGTCAGGGCGAACCGCGGGCTCGTGCTGCAATACGTTGGAGATGAGATAGAATCCGTTTTTGGAGTGCCGTTGGCCTTTGACGATCACGCGCAAAAGGCTGTAGCAGCCGCACTTGATATGAGATCCGCGCTGGATGGATGGAACAGGGAGAGGCTGGAGCGCGGAGTGCCTCTCTTCCAGCACGGTATCGGCATCCACACAGGCTGGGTTCTGGCCGGAAATACCGGCAGCAGGGACCATCCCTGTTACGGTCTTGTAGGTGATCCGGTGAATGTGGCATCGAGGATTCAGGAACTTACAAAGACCTTCCAGTGCGACATCCTGATATCAGAAGCAACGAGGCAATACACGGAAAATGCCTTCAAGACGGAGGAACTGCCTCCTCAGGTCATCAGGGGACATTCCGGAACTATCAGTCTTTACAGGATCTTGTGATTGAGAGGCATAAGCCGGGATTAAGAGCCGGATAAGGTTACAGACAAACCATGAAAGGCTTAACGCATTGTCATTATTAACCGATTTTATAACAATAATCTTAGGGGCGACTGTACTTCTGGGAATCGTCGCTGTCTGGCTCATCGCCCAGCACTTTTTCATGCCCACGCTGGAGGCGGTTGAAAACCCGGATGTCACCGTAAGTCTTACAGGGTCCTGCGGAGAGACCATGAGGGTCTCCCTTAAGGTGGAGGATGGTGTAATCCGCTCAGCATCATATTTCACGGACGGATGCGGCCCCATAAGCGCATGCGGTGCAATGGCCACGAAACTGGCCATAAACAAAACACTGGATCAGGCAATGGAGACAATTGACCACGAAACCGTAGCGCAGGCAGTGGGAGGGCTTCCGGAGGACAAGATCCACTGCGCCAAACTGGCTTCTGAGACCTTACAGGAGGCCATCCACCGATATATGCTGTCTAGACGGTGGGCCTGAAAATCAACGGTTATTATGAGAATGGATCGTCATACCGGTGGTGTCAGCGTTCACCCTTTTACACCTGGATTCCGTATCGAGTCCGGAATGACAGACGGCATTTTTATGCCCCGTTGTGCCCCACCCGGGCATGGGGGTCAGTTAACGGAGCAGGTCACCCCTCTATACTGGAACAATCCGCTCTTTCTCTCCTTTGTCACCTGGAGGGAGATAGTCCGAGCATTTCTGCTGATCCAGCGTTCGTAGGCCCTCAAAAGACTGGGGTCCCTCATAACCCAATTTTCATTAAGATATTTTAGTTCTTCTATAATTCGCCAATAAAAATGCATTATTTCACATCCTTTAGACTGAGATCATTGTGCAGGAATCCTAGACTACCCAACGGGAAACCTTATCATCTGCCCCCATCTCCTTATCACCCTGTCCAGCGCGAGTCAAGCGCTTGAGCAGAATGCCTGACAACATTCAAAGGCCAGGGACTGTTTTTGAAAATACTTCATTTTTTTACCGATCTTGATCTATGATGTATCTGTGGAGAGCGTATGTCTTTTTCAGCCAACCCAAGAATGATGAACTCGCAAAAACCTGGAATTGTGCTTGTGATTCTTGCAGTTGCCTTTTTGGTTGCAATCTCGGTCTTTTCAAGCCGGGCGCAGGGAGCCGAAATGATAATTAGGGGGCCTCAGGTATCAAAGGAATTTCTGCTTGGAAGATTCGATCCCTCAAGGCATCCTGATTTTGTTGAAGTTGCCTTAACGCATGGAAACAAAAGAGGCATGTTCCTTCAAAGGGAAACATGCAAGGCCTTCGTCAGCATGGCCGAAGACGCCAGGAAGTGTGGAATAAGGCTTACCGTCATTTCAGCGACCCGCACCTTCCGGCAGCAGAAAAATATATGGGAGGCGAAGTGGAAAAAGCAGCCGGGTGAGCCGGATACATCAGAACGGGCCATCGGCGTCCTGCGGTTCACATCCATGCCGGGCACATCAAGGCATCACTGGGGGACAGACCTTGATCTGAACAGCCTGGAGAACGAATACTTTCAAAAGGGAGAAGGCCTCAAGGTTTATAATTGGCTTACCGCCCGGGCAATGGATTTCGGCTTCGGCCAGCCCTATACCCAAAAAGGCCTTGATCGCCCTCACGGCTGCGAAGAAGAAAAATGGCACTGGTCTTATCTACCGATCGCAAAGGAGCTGCTCAGGCAATATCCGGCAAAGGTGTCCCTTGAAGACATAAAGGGCTTTGAAGGTAGCGATACGGCCGGATCCCTGGATGTGATAAAGAGGTATGTGCTTGGTATAGATAGTAAATGTAGATGATAACAGAGCTTGTCGCTTCTTGCTTCACATATCACACCGTACCAGGGGCCGTCACGGCACATGGGGCAGTGAGCGATGATTGCTCATTTGCTATCAATTACGAATAATCCCTTAGCGCGTAACATCTCAATAATTGGGGGTAAAGCCACTGGATTCCGGCTTTCGCCGGAAAGACGGAACAATCTAACTATTTGTCATTCCAGCGAAAGCTGGAATCCAGAAATATCGCGACGAAAACAGTAGCCCCGATTTATTGAGAAGATACCTTAGCGCTTAGAAAATGCCATCCAAATAGTGTAAAGTTAACACCCGCAGCAATTTTCACCGCATTCGGCAAGCTCCGCCATGGCCTTTATGACCTCCCTGGGTGAGGCGTCTTCATATCCTTGAAAAGTAATATGAAAATGTATTTCATTTTCTCCATCCCGCAGTGCAGAGAAAACCGATGCCAGGTGCCCGAACATCTCATGCGGGCCATCCTTCTTGAGAGAGATCTCGAAGCTCTCCCCTGCCCTGTGCCGTGCGAGCTCATATTCAAAGGGCGTAAGCCCGGACTGGCCTAAACCGTAGATAAAATCTATCTCCTGAGGCGGCATATCAAAGCCATCCAAAGTTGATTTCGGTCTTATGAAAACCCGGACCTTTTTAAGATTGAGCGGATATTCCGGTTGATCCTGCATATTATCCTCCGTCATATTTCTAACTCCACAGTTCAAAGCTATATTAACATATTGATAGTAATAGATATATAGCTTACGGACCGTAATTTCGGAGCAAGTCCGGGGCAAGTTCAGCAATCCATTCCTATCCTCTTATGTTAATTGTTCTGGATGCCGGATCAAGTCCGGCATGACGCAAGAATCATAGAGAAAGCGCCCTTTCAACCTCCTCCAGTATAACTCCCTGCACCGATGACCTGAAACCCTCAAGGGCCTTGCGGGCGCTCCGGCCCCCGATACGGCCGAGGGCCCAGGCGATCATGCCCCTTACCCTCTCATCGCCTTCTTCATTAAAGGCCTTTACGAGTTCCGGGACATAGCCTTCATCCGTTGTGTTTCCCATGGCCCTTGCGACATTCATCTTCCATCTCCATATATCCTCAGAGGACATGTAGAACATGTGGGGCCATATCTTCTTCTCAAAATAGTCTTTGTCCATGCGCAGGAGCCTTACCAGGTCAAAATAGGGGGCCTTTTCCGCAGCCTTTTCATTCAGCGCAAGCGGGGCTGAAAGCCAGGGGGCGTTTCTGGGGCAGACATTCTGACACCTGTCGCAGCCGTATATCCATAGACCCATTGGTTCCCTAAGCTCCAGGGGGGTAAGGCCCCTGCCGAAATATGTGAGAAAGGATATGCAGCGTCGAGGGTCTATCTTTCTCGGGCCCTGGAGGGCGCCTGTGGGGCAGGCGGTCAAGCATGCGTTCTTGCACCACTCGGGGCAACCCACCTCGAGGGTGGGGGATCCCGGCTCAAACTCCGCGTCCACCACGAATGCTATGGGAAGCACCCAGGAGCTTTTTCGGGCGACCTTGTTGGAATAAAATAGGCAGTTTTTCCCGAAGGTTCCCATACCCGCTCGCCCGGCGGCCAGCCTGTGCGGAATATTGAAGGGCACCTTGGCGGCAATGCCGTTTTCCTTTAGATATGATCGAAAGGCCTTTATCCTCAACGCAAGACCGTCTTTGGTCATCCTGTCATCATCCAGATAGCACCTTCCGAAGAAAGGCTCAAGCTCCCTGGGATAGGACTTGCGGAAATAGACCTCCATCAGCACGATGATGCTTTTGGCCTCGGGCAGGATGTTTCTCGGGTCGGTCCCCGCCTCAAGGTCAAGGCCGGCCGACTTTGTCCATGCATATTCCCTGTGCCTTTCGGAGAGGATCTCTCTCTGGGAATAAAAGGGAGCAGCATCTGTAAATCCCACATCCTCGAACATAAGATCATGTGCCTTTTGTATAATCTCGTCTTTGGTTATCATTATTGACTCTCCGTATCCGTCATGTGTTCAATGCGCAAAGTTTTTGGAGTTCCCTTAAAAATCAATCCCTTTTAAGCTAAGGATTATCGGGGGTTGCGTTTGAATACGCCTCACTGAGGCCGTGAGGGTCTTCTTAAACTTATCCATTATCCCGGCGGAGGTCACCTCGAATGAATCACTGCTCAGTTTTATGACGGCTGTATCAAGGACGACATGACTCATGCCTGGGACGTTCTTATACCAGGTTATCTCGCCAAGATCATTGCCTTCTCCCGCCCTGTATCTTGCCATCCTCTCCGCCGCTTCAATGTCCATCTGATCTGATAAGGCATAGAGCACCTCCTGAGGAGCTGTGTTTATATTGATCCGGCCGTCTCCGTATATGGTTAAAAAAGAGGCTAGCGCGGGCCGTTCAGAGGTCCCATAATAGAGTTCCTTTGTCATGCCCCTTACGAGGAGAAGCTCTTCAAGAGAATCCATGGGGCCGTTCTTGCACTGATATGGTTCACCAAGGGAAAGATAGTAGGAGTTCTCGGCTCCGAATCCCGCTACCTGATCGTCCTCATCAAGCCAGTCTGTAAGCGCGTCAAGGAGATCCGACACACTCTGGTTATCTATCGAAAAGACCTTATGGTGCAGTAATCTTTCAAGTACGGCCCTCTGCTTCGGATCATGCCTTCCTGTTGAATCAAGGAGGCGGTTTATGTTTATCCTGCCGCAGAGATCGGAGATCACAAGATCACATCTTCCTTCCTCGAAAAGCGATCCGGAATAAAACGCAACGGCTTGGGCCTTTGCCCAGGGCTCTTTCAGAGTATCTATCTCCCCCTGCCTTCCGTCCTCATAAAGGGCCGCCAGGGCTATATGGACACCTGATCTTGCGATAGCGCCTGCCTTGACTCCCTTCCCTGTTCTGGAAGCGGCAACAAGATCCTCCCTCATTGTCACATTAAAGTGAAGCCCCACGGCTACAATTATGCCCGTTATCACAACGGCCAGGAGGAGCGCTACTCCCTTATTATCTCTTAGAAGATTCGTCATTCGGTTCGGCCCTTGAAGAAATGGGCATGGATGTAAAAAAAACGATCGGCCTTTCCATATCTCCATCATCAATAAAGGAAAGTGTTATTGAAACCATAACAGGAAGGTTTTCACTTTCTGATCCTTCACTAAAATCCCAGTGATCGGACTGCCTGCCTGTCTCGTCGAAATACGACAACTTGAATGAATAAAGGCCTTCGCAAAGCGGCAGCATACCGTAAGAAGAGCTTGAAGCCCTGGAGAGAAGCGGGAATTCTTCCCTGTAGAGGGTAAATCCTTTTCCCTGCTCTTCCGGCCTAACAAAATAACTTATCTTCGCGAGACCGAAAACAAGATCATCCGATCGTAATCTTGCATGGGAATGGGAAACAAAAGAGAGTCGGTCAGCCCTTCTTCCGTCATCGAGCTTTTCTTCGCCCACAAAGCTCTTGTCGTACGTTCCAATCCCGGATGAAGCTCTTTGCTCATCCAGCATCATGGGAAGGCAGGCGCCTTCAATGTCATCTCCCATTCTTTCGAGTGCAACGCGAGCGTTGTCGTAAATGGCAGCGATCCTCTCTGAACCAGTAATCGTTCTGAATGTTATGTTGTAAGAGGCAAATAGCGTAGTCAACACAACAGCGAGGATCAGCAAAGTTACCATCATTTCTAGCAGGGTAAAGCCCTTTCTATTTAAGACCAACGGCATCGGCTTACTCTGATCATTATGAATAGGGTTTCTCTTTTATTGCTTAGCATGGCCTCACCTCTTCCCAGCGGAAAAAAGATAGGCCCTTAGGTCATAGCTGAATGAGCCCTCCCCCCATGAAACCTGAAGGTCAACCCTTTTGAGGTGATAAGAGCCTTCAAAGGGAAGGCCTGCCGAGGCATCTTGAACGGAAGCAGTCCAACGGTATCCGGGAAAGTCCTCTCCGAAATCCCCTGAATCGGAATGGGCCCCTTCAGGCCCCAGCGCCTCCATCTCAGATATCTTTTCCTGGGCAAGAAGCGCCGCATTAGTGGTAAAGCGCGCCTCGGTTGCGATACCGACCGCCTGGGATTGAACCCCAAGCACGGCGGCAAGCGCAGCGGCCATGACAGCCATGGCCGCCATCACCTCCAGAAGAGTAAAGCCTGTCTTACGGTATGCGATCACATGAGGCCTCCCGAAACCTTTTTCGGTTCAAGGTCTCCCGGTCTGGAAGAGGCATCCCGCCAGGCACCCTCAAGAGGCCCAGAGAGACCCATTCCCCCCGAGATGGGATACGTCTTACTTATCCGCTTCGACATCAACTCGACCCTCGTGGATCTTAAGGCCCAAAAATGGACTTAGTTCCAGTGTGAACTCACGGCCGCCCTCATCCGCAAGGTGTATAAAGGCAGGAAGGCTATAGCCTTTCGGCGTAAAGGCGATGGAGGCGTCTCCCTCCCATCTTTTTCCTTCTGACTTTATCCATATATCCTGAATCGTTATCGAATCAGGAAGAGCGGAAGCGTCGCTCCTCGCCCGCATAATTTCATCCGGCCCATTGGAATCTCTTGTGATCCAGTATCTGTTATTTTGGAGGTCAAGGTTGAAACGACAGGTTTCCTGAGCCTCAAAGGCCTCATTCCTTGTCTCCTTCAATGCCTGATAGAGTTTTCTGACAGAGGCCTTTAGAGGGTCTGCAATAAGAGAGTCCCTGAAACGGGGGAAGGCCAGGGAAAGCATTACTGCCGCAAGAACGAAAACCACGAGAAGTTCAAGCAGGGTAAAACCCCTTTCTGAGGTTCCCGGAGCATTCAATCCCTCACCTCTACTCGGTCTCCCAGCTATTTATGTCCGCAGAAGTGCCCTCTCCGCCGGGCTGTCCCTCGGCTCCATA
Organism: Desulfatiglandaceae bacterium; assembly: GCA_041753575.1. Lineage (GTDB taxonomy): Bacteria > Desulfobacterota > DSM-4660 > Desulfatiglandales > Desulfatiglandaceae > CG2-30-51-40. The sequence goes on along the minus strand of JBGSUA010000010.1, from coordinate 10,611 downwards.
AGATATGATGTCAAATTCGCCGTGGAGACCGGGAGAAAGATATATATAATCACTGCCCCAGGGATCCTTTGGAACCTTTCCTTTTTCAAGATAGCCTCCCTCTCTCCACTTTTTCGGCAGTGTCCCCACGGTAGGGGCTTCAACCAGGGCCTGCAGGCCCTGCTCGGTCGAAGGATAAACCCCGTTGTCGAGCTTATAGAGCTTGAGTGCTGTTTCGATGCTCTCCATCTGTACCCTTGCCTTCATCCGCCTTGCCTCTTCGGGCCTTCCCATGATCCTGGGGACTATAAGCCCTGCGAGGATACCAAGGATTACTATGACAACCATTAATTCAATTAATGTAAACCCCTCATCTCTTTTTAAAAGATTTCTCTTCATCATGTCCCCCGGCATCTGTTGATACGATCGCGCAAAACTCTCTAACCCGGTTTTCACCTGATCATCCGGCTCATCTCAAATATGGGAAGCAGTATGGATATGACTATGAAACCCACAAGGAGGCCCATTACAAGGATCATCAGGGGCTCAAGAAGAGACGTGAAGGCAACGGTCAGAGATTCCGCCTCCCTCTCATAGGTCAGTGCAATCCTGTCGAGCATCTGCTCAAGATCTCCGCTCTTTTCACCTACGGCTATCATCTGCAGCACGATCGGAGGAAACCATTTGTTTCGCCCAAGCGATCCTGAAAGGCTTCTTCCGGCCCTGATGTCTTCTATGGCGGCATCAATTGACTGCTGAAACACCACATTGTCGAGAACGCTTCTGACTATGCCGAGCGCGGGTATAAGCTGAACCCCTCCCGCGAGCAATGTGGCAAGAGTCCTTCCAAATCTGGCAAGGAGTATCTTGTGATAGACGCCTCCTGCCACAGGCAAAGAAAGCCTGGCCTTATCCCAAAGCCTTTTCCCACGGGCCGTCTTCCTTAAGCGCCCAAGCGAAGCGGCCGCTCCTGCTATACACAGTAAAAGGAGCCACCAGTATGACTGGAGAAAGGCGCTTACTGCTATAAGGGCGGTTGTCGTGGGAGGAAGAGCCCTTCGCATCTCTGTAAAGATGGATGTAATGTTTGGAACAATAAAGGCAAGGAGAAAGAATACTACAATGACTCCCACAAAGGACATGAAAATCGGATAGGCAAGGACGGCCCTCAATCTGTTCCTGAGGGTCTGCCTTTGTTCCATAAGATCGGAGAGGCGATCCAGCACAAGATCAAGCGAGCCGGAGGTCTCGCCGGCTTCCACCATGCTCACGTACATGGGAGAAAAGAGTCTGGGATGACGTGACAGCGCCGGTGCCAAACCCATTCCCTCATTGATGGCATCCTTTACCTGGGCCATTACCCTTTTAAAAGCGGGATTACTGCTTTGACTTATGATTGCCTCCAAACAGCCTATGAGCGGAACTCCGGCGCTGAGAAGTATGGAAAGCTGCCTTGTTGCCATTGCAAGCTCAGAGACCTTTACCCTCTGGAAAATCCTTGCGAAGGGAATCCTTCCAGATAAATCCCCATCGGCTCTTAGGAGGGCCTCAGCCACCTCAACCGGAAAAATGCCGGTCTCTCTGAGCCTCTGCCTTGCGGCCAAGGGACTGTCGGCATCAATAAGGCCGGATGATTTTCTTCCCGATGCGTCAAGCGCCGTATATTCGTAAACCGGCATGGATTTGTCCCTATGAGATAACTCCGCAGCGGGAATCCTCGAAAAAATGTCCTGTTATATTTATGATCTCAAGAAGGTTTGCCACATGATATTGCGCCTCAAGCGACTGGTTCCTGAAAGATACAAATGGGACGCCTGCGGCCTTTGAGCATACGCAGTCAATCTCAGAATCCCCCACATAGAGGGCCCTTTCAGGGGGCACTCCAAAAAGTCCAGTTATCTTATATAGACACTCCGGATCCGGCTTGGGATGGACAACATCAAGGGAGGAGACCACCGCATCGAAAAATCCGGTCAGGTGGTAGGCCTCAAGCACCGGGCCTATGGTGTTGCTTCTATTGGTTGCAACCGCCAGCCTGTAACAAGGCTTAAGGCAGGTCAATAGCTCCCTCAAACCGGGCTCCAGGATCATATCCCTGATAAAGGGGGCGTAATCCACCTCGAATCTGTACCTCAACGCCTCCTCTAGAAATGGTGAACCCTGGAATATGTGATTTACTGAAGAATCAGCCGTGTGCATGTGCACGTAGGCGATATCCTTCTCTTTCATTGGAGGAAGGCCGAAATGATTAAGCAGGTGGTTGTAGAAGTTGATGTTTGCTCCTCTGGAGTCGAACATCACCCCGTCGCAGTCAAAGATGACCGCCCCATTATCGTTTGCTTTGGACATGCTGCAAATTCCTCATCCGTGATCAAAATAATTTCCTGTTCAGTCTAAGAAAGGAAGAGGCAAGAGTCAATCTCTGCCGCTTCTATGAAAGGCATTCAAGCTTGCGATCACTTATTGAAGGGAGGACAAAGTATCGGAATTAGCAGGCCTTGTATCTGCAGGTTTTTATTCTTCCGTAGCAATTCCGACTTTTTGCGAGTTCATTGATATTGATAAATTAGGGAGTTAAACCTCAAGGCGCGATTCCGGGCTTCCCTTGTCTGGTAACTTTGCCTTCAAGGCAAAACAAAAACATCCGAACTGGGCCGGGCTATGCTCTGCCGGGTGGGAGCCAACTATTCAAGGCACCCCGCCCGAGCAGCTCAATCCGTTAATGATCAAAATGCCTCTCCCTCAGGATACCTACGATCTGAAGAACCGTCTTTATGGCCACCACATGGACGCCCACCCCTATTATGAGGAGGGCCAGGTAAAGAAGCCCCAGGAAGATATAGTGATCCGCATTCCACTGCCACTCAAATACAAAGGGAAACATAAAAGAACTCCTCTCAAAAGATGCCTGGCCGTTTATTTGGTCGCGGCATTAAGTTCCCTCTCCTTCGGGAAGATCGGTAGATATCTGTAAGATAGAGAAAAGAGAAGAAACCCGTATCCTATTACCGCAACGGAGACGCCCCACTCCTGCCATGTGGGCAGGTAACTCACAAACTTGTCGAAGGGCATAACAGGGATGGCCAGGGAAACTATCGTAAAAGTGAACCTGTTGAGCACTATGCCGATGCAGTTCATGAGACAGCCCGTGATAAGCCAGCCTTCACTTTTCCTGGCGCTAGGCGTCATAAGGATAATCGCCGGCACTACCCCGAAAACAATGATCTCGCACACAAGGAGCCATACGCCGTAAGGGCCTTCTCTGAAGAAATCCATAAAGGCAAGGCCTGCCCTCGGCACATCTCCAAACATCCACACAAGTGTGTCAATGATCTTGAGCACGATATAGAGGCTCAAAAGATAACCGGAAATCTTTGCAAGGGTCTGAAATGCCTTTTCAGGCACAAGCCGCTTTCTTGCTATCTTCTCAGTCAGCTTTGTGCAAAGAATGGTGAAGGAAGGACCCGCAGCCATCGCCGAAAGAATGAAGAGGAAGAATGTCCATGGCCACACATAAAAACCTCCCCTGACATCAAAAGGCCTTGCGTACATTACCCCAAAGAGCCCGCCAAGGGAACCTTGGTGGAAAAAGGACAGGAAGGCGCCTGTTGCGGCAAATACCGCCATTATTCCGTGCAGGTTCTCTCCCGCAAGCCTCAGGGTCCTGACCTTCCGGATTTCCCTGTTTTCGAGGATAATCGGCAGATACTCTATTGCCAAAACTCCCAGATAACAGGTGATGCAGAAGGACACCTCCGCCAGCATGGAGTGCACATTGACATGCCAGAAGATAAACCATCCTCGAATGGGCTGGCCGATGTCTATACCGAGCATGGCCACCGCCCCGGAGTAACAGATAAAGCCTATGATGACGGCCGCGTTGATTATGTCCTTGAGTTCCTTCTTCCCGACGATATAGGTCAGAAAGCCTGTGAAAAAAGCCCCCGCCCCAAGCGCGATGATGGCCAGGTCAACCACGATCCACACCGCAAAGGCAAAGTAATCGGACATGTTGGTCTGGTTAAGGCCCTTCCACAGACACAAGGCAGCCGACAAAAGGCCCCATAAAAGAAGAGCGATCCACGGCAGGGTCCATGCGAAGAAGACCTTGGGGGAACATCTCTTTACGCCTTCGGGAATGAGTGCAGAGTCCATCAAAATCCCTCCATTTCCTAGCCGGCTTTTACCGTTGATACAGGTTTGAATTCACCTGGGAGATAATTGTCGCCGAGTTTCCTGACCCAGGCCTTTGTTGAGAGGTAGTAAACCTTCGGTTCCGTGCCCAGCCTCTCAAGCAATCTGAATGCATGGGGACTCTTGGCAAGTCTTGAGACCTTGTGCTCGGGATTTTTCAAATCGCCGAAGATGATAGCCTGTGCCGGACATGCCTCTGTGCAGGCGGTGATATATTCACCTTCCTCCAGTTCCCTTCTGTCTTCGGTATAGGCCTGGGTCTTTGCCCTCATGAGACGATGATGACAAAAGGAGCATTTCTCGACCACACCCCGCATCCTTGGTGATACCTCAGGTGAGAGATATCGCTCAAGTCCCTTTCCCTTTGGGAAGTAGCCGTCCCACCAGTTGAATGTCCTTGCATGATAAGGGCAGGCCGCCATGCAGTATCTGCACCCGATGCACCGGGTGTAGATCTGGCTCACTATGCCGGTATGGGGATCGGTTTCCGTGGCGGTTGCAGGACAGACCGACACGCACGGCGTATGGTGACCGCAGTGCATACAGGGTCTGGGGAAATAAGATACCTCAGTGTAGGGGAAATCCTTTCCGTTAGTGACCTTGTAAAGCCTCATCCATGTTATACTTCGCTGCTTGTCAGACTCATCGGGTCTGACAGCCAGGTTGTTTTCTGCCGCGCAGGCAACCATACAGGTTCCGCAGCCCGTACACTTGTCCAGATCAATTACCATCCCATAGCTGTTGCCTTTTGCTGGACCATGCTTCTTTTCCATGATCTACCTCGTAGTTACGCCTTCGTTATCTTGACAGGGGTCTTCCACCACACCGGTTGTCCGCTTACAGGATCCATCTGGGGCAAAATGATGTCGTTGGGATTGGCACCCTTTCCCCTGGTAAACTCATCCCAGCCGATGCGACCGAATCCTAACGGCACAAAAACGCATCCGGGCATAGCGCCTTCAAATATACTTACGCGAACCCGAATCCTTCCTGCAGGAGATTCAATGAAGATCGGATCACCTTCTTTAATGCCCAACTGGGAAGCCGTTTTCGGGTTTATCTCAGCAAAGGAGTCTTCCTTGAGTAGCTGATTGTCGAGCATGGTCTTGTTAAGGTGAGGGGGGCTTGCCACCGACCCGCTGGCAAGATTTATCATCTCATAGGGAACAAGCGTGAATGGATAGGCCTTGGCGTCAACCGGAGCCTTTACCTCCTCGTAATGAGGGAAAGCGGCCGTTTGCGCCCCTGATCCTATGCCCAGTCCTGCGAGTGTCGGATCAGCCTGGTTCTGCCTGAGATAACCCTGGATTGCCAGCTGCAAGCGCGTGCTTACGAACTCGAATTTTCCGGTAGCGGTCTTGAATATCGAGTCCCATCGTCCATATTTGTGGACGGGCCTGTACCAAAAACCTCCTTTGGAAAGCTTATTCCACAAGTCATCAAAGGTCTTGTAATCTGGCGTTATCTCCTCTTCCTTCTGCATCATCTTCCACACTGGAGCGGTCCCTTTGTATGACACGAGGCCCTTGGCCGAATCAAAAAGACCCTTGGCCCTGTGTTTTAGAACCTCTTCAAAACCCTTCCATGGGAAGGATGCCGCTACGGAGCCGCCTATGTTCTTTGCCAGCTCAATTATCGTATCTCCGCAGTTTTTAGTTTCGTAAAGCGGCTTCACCACCGGCCGTGAAATCGAGTAAAGGGGATACTGGAGCCCTGCCGGCCATACCACCTCATCCATCTTCTCAAGGTAAGTGTGGTCGGGAAGCACCAGATCCGCATACATAGAGGTGTCGTCCCTGAAGGCTGAAAAACTGACAATGAATGGTATATTGCTCAGTGCCCTTTTAAAAAGCCCCCCGTCAGGCAGAGTCTGAACAGGATTGGAGCCGAAGACGAGGAGGGTGTCTATCATGGATTCCTTTGCCTCCCTGATCGCCCTGGCGAAAACAGAGGTAATGCTCTGAGCGTAAGGGAACCTCGGAGTGCCTGCCTGATCAAGCCTTGCTTTCTGCACTCCCTGGCGACTCACCTCATCGTATGTGATATCCGGAAGAGGCGACAGGGGATGCGGATCAGTAACCAGAACCCCTCCCATCCGGTTAATCCCCCCTGTAAGGGCGTTAAGGCTATGGATACACATCAATTCATAGAGGCTTCCATTGAGCGTTCCCTTCCCTCGTCCGCAAACGGCGACAGGGGCCTTGGACTTCGCAAAGGCCCGGGCAAGGGAACGGATTTCCTCAGGCGGGCATCCGGTTAACGCGCCTGCCTGCTCAGGGCTGTATTGCCTTATTACGAAAGAAGACCATTCACCGAAACCGGAGGTGGATCCTCCCACAAAATCCTTGTTGTAGAGTCCTTCCTTGATGATCACATGGGCCATTCCCAGCGCGAGGGCCGCATCTGTTCCAGGCCTTACCGCGATCCACTGATCCGCCTTCGATGCGGTGTTGGATGCCCTGGCCTCCACCTGAACTATCTTGACCTTTCCTCTGGTCTCTTGAGCTCGCCACATACCCCAGGCGTTTATCATGCGCCCTGGCGCGCCCCAGCCCTCAATAAGTCCCGCTCCAAAGCTGAGGACGAAATCAGAGTTCTCAAGGTCATAGGCCATGGGGCCTTCAGTCCCCTGCATCATAAGGTTCACGAGGGAATATGTATCATCCATCGAAGGGGTGCGGAGGTAGTTGGGGCTTCCTAATGCCTTGAGGAATCTTTCAACCAGCAATGACATTGCCGACCCGGAGGGATTCCCGTCAATAGCCGCGACAGCCTCTGTATTACCTTGCTTCCTCAGGCCTGCAATTCTTTCCCCGAGAATACCCAGCGCCTCTTTCCAGGATATGTCAGCAAACTGGCCGGAGCCTCTGGGGCCAACCCTCTTCATGGGCCTGGCAAAGCGGATATCCTCGTTATAGAGAAGCTGCAATCCTCCCATGCCTATTGGGCATATTCCCCCGGGGTTAACCGGAAAATCGGTCCTTCCTTCTATCTTTACGGCCCTTTCATCAACCTTTCTGACCTCTATTCCACAACCTCCGGGGCATAGAGTGCACACGGATTTAGAAGAATTAAATGCCCCCGCAGGCGGAACAGGAACCCAGGGCCAGTTTTGAGTCCATATTGCAATATCATCTGTGAGCTTCCACGGAAGAGGTGTTATGTGCAGCCCTGCCACGCCCCCTACCATTAAAGAGATGAAATTCCTTCTATTCAATTCCATAGCGATGTTCCCCCAGGTTGGTTCGCTAAACGGCCTGCCCGGACTCCTATCCCTTCAGGCCTATTTGTGACACACAAAACACGCATTGTTTTCTTCATGGCCCATCTTGCTGTGGCATTCCGCGCAATCATCCATCTTCATTCGATCCCAGGTGTTCGTCTTAAGGCCGGATATCCTTTTGCCCCAGATGTTTTTTGAATAGCCTGTGAGGAGATTGGCCTCGTAATCCGGAAGCGCACTAGTCTTTCCGTGGTCCCCGTGGCAGACGGTGCACTCAAGCTTGCCGTTTTTGATGTGGGCTATATGGGAGAAATAGACGCAGTCTGGTTGCTTATAGTAGGCAAGCCACGGGATCTCCTTATTCTTGGCCACATATTCATCCATAAAGGCCTTTTCTTCCGGCGTTTTTCCCAGAGGTGATTCAGGATTATCATGGCACTCCATGCATGTGGAGAGCCTGGGGATCCCCTTAAATGTCCCGTCATCATAGAGCCCGTGACAGTGAAGGCAACGCTCGGCATCAGTTTTCCCTTCTATGCCGTCAACCTTTTCAGGGTTCAGATGCAACGCATGGTTGAAATTCATGGGCTGAGGCTGCTTGGAATAAAGGACCATGGGGAAGATCACCCAGCCAACCACAAGCGCCCCGATGAAACCGGCGATAAAAAATCCGCCGCCTTCAAGCCAGGCTCGCAACGAAGGTTTTTTCGTTTTCTCCATTTGGACAAGCCTCTCAGATTTTGGGTTAATGTTTTTTTTCGGCAAATCCCTGCCCCGCCCTCTTCTGGCGTCTTTGTCTATATCCGACAGTGTTGGGTATTTATCCAAGTAGGCTTGTTTTTGTCAAGTAGAAAAACAAGTTCAAAAGGGAAGTTCTAAGGCTTCCCGCCCTTTTTATCAAGGATAGCGGGGTTCAGTAACGGAAAGAAAGAGATAACCCGACAGCTCCCCCGTCAGAAAGCAACGGGACAATCCTTAACCTGTCCATGAAGTTCCCCCGAAATTCCTCTTGAAGCCTTCGATTGTGCTTATGGGCTGAGTTTACGGCGCTGTAAATATTGCCGGCGTACCAACCTAATTCAAGAAATCCGAGAATCCCTGCCAGCACAACATGGTCCTCATCAAAAGCTTCAAGGGCGGCCCATACAAAAAGCGCATTTACTATTAAGGCCGCAGCGGCGTCTCTGTATCTTCCCACGTAGGCGTGACCAAGCCCCGGCAGTACCCCCGCAAGAAACCCGGCTGTAGATGGATCTTTTAAGGAAAGTTCCTCCCCCTTGGCGACCAGGGAGGATATCTCTCCCGCGCTTTGGGCCAAAACACCCTCGCCCTCGACCGACAGAAGCAACCGCGATGCCTCCTTCCAATCATTTTCCTTCATCCTGGTCCACCCCAGCCTGTAGAGGGCAGCCTGCCTCAAAGCCGCTTCGGACCTGCCTTCAGCAACAATGTTGAAATAATACTCGGCATCCCTAAGGCTGCCCCGACGGAAAAAGGATTCAGCCATAAAAAACATGGCACGGCTCAAAATCGCTTGGTCTTTCCCGGTCGCGAGGATCTCATCAAATGTCTCTCTGGCCTTTTCGTACCGCCCGGCCTCAAGGTGGCACACTCCTTTATAAAGGCTAACCCTTTCAAGGCCGGAGGATTGAGGAAAAAGAAAGGCGAAGCGTTCAAGTTCAAGGAGTGCCAGGTCATAATTGCCCTTATCCATCAGGTGAAGGACAAACGCCAACTGCCCGTTTTCCTCCGGAACGATCTGAGAATGAGCAGGAGAGTAAAGAAACACTAATAAGGCAAATATCAGCGCCTTTGTAAGAACTCTAGCGGCCATGAGAATTACCCGGCGCCGGCCTGTACCACCAGAAATCATTGTTTTCAACCGGGTCAAGGATCCTCGGTCCTTCGGGATAGTTGACCAGGGGTGATACCGTCAACTCATCGCCTCCCTCATGGAGCAGGCGATCCACTGTCATGAGCCATCCAACAAAAAAACCATGTTTTTCGAAGGCCTGGATGCTGTAACTGGAACATGTTGGGGAGCTTGGGCAGCGATCCCCATCAACCGGGGAGATGAAATCTTTGAAAAGCGAAACAAGAAGACCGCCGGGATTATGGAATTGATTTGGTTCCTGGGCACGGAGGACGCCAGTGACAAGCAAGATAGAAAAAAAAATAAGACCGGCGATTATGATTATGGTCATATGAGGGCGAACACGACTTTCAGAAATGTCCAAACTCCTCTTCCCGTGGATATGTTTCAAGGAATCACCAGTGATCATGCACGATATGAGGCACCTCTCGACATCATAAGAGCGAAAACCCGCGTGAAACATTCATGACTGCTTCGGAAAAAAAGTCAATCAACTTCGTTTCGTTTCATCGTTCGTCGTTAAGGCGCAAGTCAAGCAACGCGTAGCTACCCGGGATTGTCCGCGCTGCCCTAGGACGCTCCACCCATCGGGCGGGTCCCCATTTGTGCGGGCCTTGTATCTAGAGCCTTTTCATTCGCCGCTTCATTCCCGCATCATTGCTGGTGCATCAAGCATGAAAGCCCGGGGATATTGCGGAGTGCCAAAAGGCGACTCCGCACAGGATTCCTCTAAAATTTTCGCATCCTTTTCCGCCTGCGTTTTGCGGCCTTTGCCTGTTTCTTCTTCTTCTGCACACTTGGCTTATCATAGAACCGCCTCTCTTTAATTTCAGAGAAGAAGCCCTCCTTGGTAAGTTTTCTCTTTAAATCCTTTATGGCCTTCTCTATCTGGTTATCATGAACAATGACCTTCATCGGTCCTCCTGATTAACTTGTTGAAATAAAAAAAGCATCTCTGATTATAAATCGAGATGCCTTCCTTGCGCGCAAAAACAGCTTTACCCTTCCTGCCCTTAGCAGGAAAAAACCATAGTCTCCACCTCCTGGGTTAAAGCTTTGGCGAGGAAGCTCTCGCAAAGATAAAAGGGGTGATATATACTTCCCTCAATGCAGAGTCCCGGCCCTAAATTACAACATAAAAACATCTTCAGAATCACCCCCTTTTCCTTTGAAATATGATGAGGCCCGGGACCTTAATAAAGCCGGTAAAGATGTCACCATAGCGGTTTTCATCTTGCCTCCATGAGTTTATAACCCCATCCTTAAGGATGTCAACAGTAAATTTACCGTGAAAATACAATCATCAAGCTAGGGATCAGGGGCTAGGGGCTAGGGATCAGGG
>JBGSUA010000009.1:0-2123 GCA_041753575.1 Desulfatiglandaceae bacterium | reverse complement strand
TACTTGAAAGACGATCTGGCCATAAGAAGGGACCTGAAAGCCAGAAAGTTGATATGAGCAAAACGACGTTTTGCACACTTCTCGATTAGAAAAATGAAAAAGAGTGAGCAAAACGACGTTTTGCACAAAAAAACCCCCTGAAAATCTATTGAAGCTTTTTAATAGTTTCTGGTACGGCTGTGTCATCGTCATCGACATGGCCGTATTTTTTTTCATAATGAAGGGGGATTAAAGAGATGCCAAAAAGTAAACCAGATCTGTCGGCATTGAAAGAGAGATGGCCTTCCGCCTATATCGCGCGGGGTGCAGTAAAGGAATTCACTGGCGGCGCCATCTCAGGCGGAACCTGTGCGAATCTTGACAGTCAAGGCAAAGGGCCTCCGGGCCGCGTCGTCATCAATGGAAAGACATGCTATTTGCTTGACCAGTTCGTCAAATGGCTTGAGGAGCGCAGTTCCTCTAAAGTCTCAAAACCCGTTTGCTCTCCATGCAAATGCAGTTAGCCCTCTTTCCCCCTGGCCCCCCTTGTGAGGTCTGCCCGCCAAGGTCCAAGGACCCTCTCGACCGCGTAGTGGAGGATCAAGCTCAGCGGGTCCTTGGATAGGGTGGAATTAACACGGATCTAAGCATGCCGGTTTGGGGCCGCTTATAAAACCGTGGGAACACTGGAAAAACGGAAAGGTTCGATCGACTCTGTTTTTTGCGGCAAAAACGGAGAGTCAGTGTGGCAATCCTTTGGTTTTTCCGGGGTCAGTCTCGGCAATGAAAATTGGAAGATCGGAGGCCTTAAAAAACCTTGAAAAATTCTGAGGGACCAGGCGCGGAAACCATCACTGAAATCAAAAAGCGGGTAGCCCGGAGGATCTTGAAATTTGAGCAGATGGCCCCGGGTAGGACACCTGAAACCGGAAATGGCGTCACGCCCAAGCTGCTCAGGGATTGCATGGCGGCGGATGAGCTGGGCGACGGCATCCTTGCTTCGGCGCTGCTGAAGGATCGCTACAGGTTCAATGCTGATTCCAAGGTGTGGTTGGCCTGGGGCGAACATTCCTGGACTAAGGACGTGGCCGATTCAATTCTTGGAGCCATTGAGACCGTGGTGGATTGCCTGCTCGATGCGACTGTTGACGCGAGCAAGGAAATCGCTGATGCCACCAAAAGCGGTGATGAGCAGACGGCCGGCCGCCTCAAGGCATATAGGGCCCGGCTTTATGAGCGGGTCCAGCGGCTTCGCACCGACAAGGGGAGGACCACGGCCGTAAAAATGTCGCGGACCAACCCTTCCAATCCTTTGGTTGTTCGAGCACTGGATATGGACTGCAATCCCATGCTGATCGCAGTTAAAAACGGAGTCATTGATCTAGAATCCGGCCGCTTCCGGGATGGGCGGCCAGCGGATATGATCAGCATAGCCGCACCAACAGCGTGGCAAGGTATCGAAACGCCGGCCCCTCGCTGGCAGCAATTTCTCAAAGAAGTTTTCGAAGAGGATGAGGAGCTCATAGCATACCTGCAGCGTCTTTTCGGCCTGGCGATCATTGGTGAGGTGCGTGAACACATTTTCCCTGTCCTCTGTGGGATTGGGCGTAACGGGAAGGGAACCCTCGTCGAAACACTGGCCAGTGTCCTCGGGCCTCTGGCGGGGTCGATTCAAGCAGAAATGTTGCTCGCCATGAAGCAACCAAGATCTTCCTCCGGACCAAGCCCTGACATCATGGGGCTCAAGGGTCTGCGGTTGGCTTTCGGATCAGAGACTGACCAGGGGCAGCACTTTTCGGAGGCCAAGGTCAAGCTCTTTACTGGAGGTGATACCATAGTCGGTCGCAGCCCACACGAAAAGGACGATGTTCGTTTCCGCCCCAGCCACACGCTGTTCTTGCTCACAAATCACAGGCCCCGGGTAAATCCGGATGACTACGCCTTTTGGGAGCGCGTCCATTTGATCCCTTTCAAATTATCTTTCGTGAATAGAGATCCGACGGTCGATTACGAGCGTCGGGCGGATCCCCGGCTCGACAAGACGATCAAGGCTGAGGCTTCGGGCATCCTCGCTTGGCTCGTGCGTGGGTGCCTTATTTATCAGCGCGACGGGTTGAATCCTCCGGAGATTGTTATCAGAGCCA
>JBGSUA010000008.1:0-2907 GCA_041753575.1 Desulfatiglandaceae bacterium | reverse complement strand
TCTCATATTTTTCTACCCAGCCGTCCGCGCCGCATTGGTGAAAGATTTTGACGGCATTTGCAAGAGTTTCTCTTGCTCCTGATTTGTCATTTCTCCGTCTAAGTAGTTCTCCATATAGGACGCTATCCATTCCCAATTCAAACATCATACCGTTTCTTTTATCCTCTTCCATAGCCTCCACAATCCAGTTTCCAGCCTCATCAATATGCTTGTCATCAATATTCAATAGGATTGCTCCTACAAGTCGTTTAATAAAACCTTCGAATCTTTTCAGCTTGTTCTGCCCCGCGGTGGAATACAGAACATTTAGATCAATATCCTTCTCACTGTTCATAACCTTTGAATAGAAAAGGGCTATTTGTGTCAGATTAAGTAGGGAGTTCCCCGTCCCATGTGTCTCGATAACGGAAATCGCCTCATTGAAGCTGCCCTGAGCCTTTCGGTAGTCTTCTTTCCAGCAGTGAACCCAACCTAGGTATACATTCGCCATAAATACATGCGCAAAAGAAGCGCCCCTTTCAGCGAAATGTTTCCCCTTTACAAGATGCTCTTCGGCCTCATCGAAGTATCCCTTTCCATAACAGCAAGCACCATGGTTAACATAGCCTTCGGCCTTTGAAAATAAGTCACCGCTTTCCTCAGCCAACCGTAATCCTTCCTCGCTGGTCCGATACGCCAAGTCAATCTTTCCTTGTTGATAATAGATCGTGTGAGCGATACAGGATTTATGCATGGCGATGCTCCAGAGCGTATTTGCCGTTTCAACAATCGCCAAGCCCTTCTTAATATGCTCGTAGGCCCTCTCAAATTCGCATTCGTCAGCAAGAACGTGCCCTAGATAATGATTTGAAAATATAAAGGCAATAAAATTGCTGGTCTCTTCTGCCACCTTTATCGCCTTTTCGAGATATTCAACAGCCTTAGGGAGGTCTTCAGCCTGGTAGCAGTTTATTCCTAGTATGGCGTATATACCGGCAAGTCGCCTCTTGCGATCATGCCTCAGAGCAAGTTCCACTATGGGGTCAATTGCCTTTTTTCCATCGGCATAGTGCTGAACTTGAATCTGGTACAACCCAAGGGTGGTTCTTGCATCAATAATTTGCTCCTCCACCTGTGCTGTCCGGGGCAGTCTTTCGAGACAGCTCACCCACTTTTCGGCGTAGGAGATCGCATCAACAAATGAGGCCGCTTTCTCCGCCTTTCGTGCCGCTTGCCTGGAACATTCAGCCGCCTTCGCGTAGCTCTCGCTCAAGATATAGTGCTCTGCGAGGACGCCGTATTGCTCTTCGATATGGCCTTTATGCAATTCCTCAATCGCAATACCGATATCTTCATGGAGTTTCGTTCTTCTCCTGACAAGTATAGAATCGTATACCACTTCACGCGTCACTGCGTGCTTGAAGATAAAGGTTGATTCCGGGAAGATGCCCCTCTCAAAAAGAAGCTCGGAATCCTTTAGAGCGGAGAGATCGGACCATAACTCTTTCTCTGACAACCCCGTGACTCTCTTTATCAGCTCGTAGCTGAACTCCCTCTCGATTGCAGAGCCGGTTTGGAGAACTTCCCTGGCCTGCTCAGGCAGGGAGTCAACCCTCGCCATGATGACATCCTGAATGGTTGAAGGGATCGTCACGGCCTGGGTCTCTTTCGTGAGACGACATTTTCCATCGGTCCTTTCAATGAGCTTCAGTTCCTTAAGGGACTTAACAAACTCCTCAATGAAAAACGGGACGCCTTCCGTTTTCTCCAGGATCAAGTCCTCAAGGTTCTGCTCGATGTCCTGTGTGCCCAAGAGGTAGGCCAGCATGGAAAGGCTCTCCCGGTTGGAAATCCGGCTTAGAGTCACCTGATTGTTGTAGGACTTGCCGCCCCAGGAGTGGACATACTCCGGACGGTAGGTAAAAATCAGAAATACCGCAGCTCCTGGGATGCTCTCCAGCAGGTCTTTCAATGCATCCTCTGAACTCTTATCCACCCAATGGAGGTCCTCGAATGCCATGATCAGCGGCCTGATCTTCGAGCTCTTGAGAACGATTCTCTTCAGTGCCTCAATGATTCGATCTTTTTTCCCTTCAGGGCTCATCATGATCTTTTCGATGCCGCTGTCCTTGACGAACATCAGTTCTAGAACATAAGGCAAGGTGGTGGCTTCATCTACCCCCAATGCTTTGAGCCCGTTTCTCACCTTTTCCCGGACCTCTGAGTCGCTTTCCCCTCCCTGCACGTTGAAGGTCGATTTCAGAATGTCCGTAATGGGGTGGTAGGCCACGCCCCGGCTGTAAGAAAGGCACTTGCCCTCCAGAAAAGTCACATTCTCATTGGCGATTGCCTTTCTGAATTCATACAAGAGCCGGGATTTTCCTACACCCGCCTCAGCCATGATGGAAAAAGCCTGACCCCTCTCCGCCCTGGTCCTTTGAAAACTGTCAAGCAGAAGTTCAAGCTCCCTCTCCCTTCCCACAAACGGCGTCAATCCTCGCTCGGCGCTGACATCAAACCGGGTCCTTCTGCTGCTGGGTGCGATCACGCAGAAAACCCGGACGGGACCTTTTCTGCCCTTAATCTCCTTCTCCCCAAGGGCCTCAAAACGGAAGAAGCCCTCCGTGAGCTTGAATGTGTCCTCCGTCACGTAGGTTGAGCCCGGCTCCGCCAGCCCTTCCATCCGGGAGGCCAGGTTAACCGTGTCGCCCACTGCCTTGAACTCCACCCTGAGGTTGTTCCCCAGCGTCCCAACCACAACCGGTCCGGAATGGGCGCCGATCCGCATTTTGAGAGGGGGGATGCCTTTCCCTTCCTCCCTTAGCCGGTCGTTGAACTTGGCCATCTCCCTGTGAATCGCCAAGGCCGATCGGATCGCTCGTTGTGGAGCATCCTCCAGTGCGATGGGTGCACCGAAGAGGGCCATAA
>JBGSUA010000007.1:0-73445 GCA_041753575.1 Desulfatiglandaceae bacterium | reverse complement strand
GACGAGAGGTCTCCATAGGGTTGACCGGATTCACCTTACAGAACCGATGGTCGTTGAGTTCTATGCCGAATTTGTCAGCAAGGGATTTAACTTCATCAGGCGGAGTCAGGCCTACGGACAATACAACCAGATCAAATTCTTCTTCCTTTACTCCATCGTCGGGCGTGGAGTATCGAATGGTTACATCCCTGGTCTCGGGGTCTTCGCTCACAATAGAGGCATAACTTCTGATGAACCGTATCCCGGGCAGCCCTGCCGTCTTTTCATAGTATCGCTCAAAGTCTTTACCAAACGAGCGAATATCGTTATGGAATATCGTGCACTGGGCATCCGCGACATGGTCTTTTGTCAGGATAACCTGCTTTTGGGCATAGGTGCAGCATACGGCGGAACAATAGCTGTTGTCGCCCGGGGTGACACGTCTGGAACCGACGCATTGGATCCAGGCAATGTTGTGGGGATGGTCTTTGTCGGATGAACGCAGTATCTCGCCTTCGTATGGGCCCGTTGAGCACAGAAGCCTTTCATAATCCATGCTGGTTAGGACGTTCTGCATTCTGCCGTAGCCGTATTCCGTCTTTAAGCTCGGATCATAGGGCTCAAGCCCCGCTGAAAGTATTATAGCTCCTACATTGATATCAATTGTTTCGGCAGTTTGGCCTAAATCTATGGCATTATTCTTACAAACCCCTTCGCAGATTCCGCATTTCTTCTCTTTAAGGTAGAGGCAGCTTTCATCAATGTAGGCGATTAGCGGAATCGCCTGGGCAAAGTATATGTGGACGGCCTTATTCTTTGATATTTCCTGGTTGAATTTGTCGGGATATTTGACCGGACAATATTCCACGCAGGTGGTGCAGCCTGTGCACCTGTCTTCTATTACGTATCTGGGTTTTCTGGTCAAAGTAACTTTGAAGCTGCCTGCTTCTCCAGCGACTCTGTCAACCTCGGTTAATGTCATGACCTCTATGTTTGGATGCCGGCCGACCTCGACCAGTTTGGGTGAGAGAATTCACATGGAGCAGTCGTTGGTCGGGAAGGTCTTGTCAAGCTGGGCCATGTGGCCGCCTATGGCCGGAGCCCTTTCAACAAGATAGACCTTGAAGCCGGCGGTTGCCAGATCAAGCGATGCCTGAATGCCGCTTATCCCCCCTCCGACGACCAAAACATCCCCAAATTTTCTGTCCGAAAAGGCCTTGCAAAGCTGCTCTATCTTGTCCTTTTCCAAAGTCTCTTTTTCCACGTCTCTATGCCCTCACAAGATTTATGCAGTTAACTAAATGACTTCCGCGATGATCTCGGTTATATCCTTAACTTCGATTTTGTCCACAGCATCTCTGGTCAAGCGGCTGTCCTCGAAATTAGTTATGCAGTAAGGACAGGATGTAACAAGAACCTCCGCTCCCACACCCAGGGCCTGATCTATCCTGAGATCAGAAAACCTCTGCTCTTTCGGAGTCTCCATCCAGATCCTTCCACCTCCGCCGCCGCAGCAAAGGCTGTCCATCCTGCATTCCGGCATCTCAATAAGCTCCAGTCCCGGCACGCTCTTCAGTACCTCCCTTGGCTCTTCAAATATGCCATTGTGACGCCCCAGATAACACGGATCATGATAAGTAATCCTCTTGTTGTAGTCCCTGGTGATCTTGAGGCGGCCTCCCTTGATCAGATCAAAGAGGAACTGAGAGATATGAATGATTTCAAAATTGACCCTGAAATCGGGATACTCGTTTTTGAAGGTATGGTAACAGTGAGGTGAGGAAACAAGAATCTTCTTTACTCCACTGTCAATAAAAGCCTTTATATTCTCCCTTGCCAGCTTCTTGAAGAGTTCTTCATCGCCGGTTTTTCGGATGCTTTCACCGCAGCAGCTCTCCCTTGTGCCGAGTATGCCGAAATCCACACCCGCCTTTGTAAGGATGGCTGCTGTGGCCTTTGCAACCTTCTTCATCCTCGGGTCATAGCTCAGATAACAGCCAGGAAAATAGAGAATCTCCATCCCCTCGGCAAAGGCAGGCACAGATAGCCCTTCTGCCCATTTCGCCCTGTTTTGTCTCTCTTCGTTTAAGGGATTGCCCTCTCCGACGAGGCTTGCGTTTATGGTGCGAACAGACTTCACAGACGGCGGAAATATTCCGTATTCATTAGCGATTCTTCGCAGTGCCACACCTGATTCTATCTGCTTGACATCTCTGGGGCATCTCTGAGGACACCGGCCGCAGGTAGTGCAAAGCCAAATATCTTCGCTTTCTATCTCAGTGAGGCCAAAGGTCGCCTCGCGTACAAGCTTGCGCATGCTGAATTTTCTGACCTTGTTCCAGGGGCAGACGGCGTCGCACAATCCGCACTGAAAACACTTCTTAAAGGCATCTCCGCCGCTTGCTTTTATGACGTCTATGATCTCTTTGTAAGGGGCTACGGTCTCCACTGTCTTTATGAACCTCTTCTCTTGCGGTAATTTCTCAGCCCTTCTTAGATATGGACATTCGAGCAATGGTTTCTGTTATCTTTTCCAAACCGTATTTGTCTGCCAGGGCTTCCAGCCCTATCTCCATATCTTCTTTCTTGACTTCTTCCTCCTCGTCCACTTCTACTTCCCTTTCCTCATATACCAGTGCCTTATTAAGACACCACTGGACACAAAGAGGCTCTTTCTGTGGAGGATCATCTTCGCACATATCGCATTTAAGGGGGAGGCCCGAGTCAGGCTCCTTGAAAAGATCCCTGGACGGGCAGGAGGCCCTGCAGAAAGCGCATTCATCGTATTCCTTCCCGTCAATCACATACTTGTCTCTTCCGGTGCATTCTGCTTTAGTGTATTCGCCGGCATAAACGGGGATGTAGATGTCCTTTAAGGGTTCATGAATAACCCGAATACGAGACCTCGCCGGGTTATTGCTGCTATACTTGGGCGCAGCGTGAAAAGCGGAACAGATTACCTCGCAGGCCCGGCAACCGTTGCATTTATCAACGTCAACTTTTATCGTCTTAACTATCTTCTTTTTCTTCTCACCCATGACGATTACGACCTCTTCACTGAAGTTCTTCTCTGTTGCCGCTCAAGTCTAGCTTGATGGGGCGGACTCCTTGTCCGGCAAAATACCCCTCTTTACGAAGTCTTCGCTGACATAGTCCATGCCAAGCTCATGCAGAGATTCTTTGGTAGGTATGCCATCCTCATTCCAACCTCTAAATTTGTAATACTCGCTCAAAAGCTTTGCTTCAAGCTCAGGGAATCTCTTTTTCCAGTGATCCTGTGGCGGCTTTTCATCTTTCCGCCTCATACCTCTTCTTATGTTGATGGCCCTGACCAGATTTCTGTTCCTCCGAGCGATCTGAGTCAGCTTGTTCTCATCCATCTCGATGCCTGCTCCGGAGGATATGAATTTCGGATAGTTGTGAATATGATAAGGCGGCTTAAGGGGAAATGAAGAAAGGCCCGCGCAAACGCCCAGGGCGTCATCAATATAGTGCATTCTTTCCTGCCAATCAACGATATCACAGGTTGCCTCAACAGTTGGATAGAAGGGAATGGATCTCTCTCCGCGAAGCTCCCAATCAAGAAAATATTGCTTGAATTTCTCATCAGGCACCTGAATCCAGTCCTTAACGAATTCCTCTCTTTCTTCTCTGGTTGGAAAAGGCGCCTGAGGGAATTGCCCTTCTATCTGGGTTATATTTATCTTCTCGCCGGTCGAGTACATAAGGAAGTAAATCGGGTTGAGCATGCCGAGTTTGAGAGGTAGCTGTTCATGTTTCTTTATGTTATTATGAGCGTAATCCTCTGCTCCTTTGCCGATCTGCTGAGCTGCCCAATGGGTGCCGTTGGCCAGGATATCCCCTATCCCTTCCCGTCGAACAATCCTGTCGAGCAGCCAGTAGAACCTTTCTTCGTTATCGGATGGGAATCCGGGCATGTCCTGATCAGTAAGGATGCCTGCCTCATAAAGTTCGACGGCAAATGCCATGACCTGAGGGGCTGAGAAGCCATCCACCCCGTATTCAGTGGCGCGCTGTGCTATCTTCAAGCCAAAATCCAGGTCAGACATTGCGGCCATTGTATATGTGAGCTTTGAGAAGCATTTCATCATGTAGGTGGGCAGGCCGGGCACCGTAATGGTCCCGCCGCATTTCATCGGACAGTTATAGCAGCTTATCAGTCGCGTGCGCATGGTGTCCAGGGTCTCTGACCACTTTTTCGCGATCTCATCATTCCAGAAATCCTTCCTGCGGTGCCTGGCGTTTCCCCATGCGAAATTTTCGGTATGCCACTTCTCATCATGTACCGCCATCTCCTGAGGCGAACCGAGACCGGCCAATATAGGCATCACATTCTTGACGGGGTTTTCATTGCGCCACTGGATATATTTGAGGACATCGTTGCAAAGCGCCATATACTCAGCAGGACGGGCGAGTTTCAGATCTTTTGTCCCCCGCACAGCTATGGCCTTCAAACCCTTATCTCCCATGACAGCGCCCATCCCACCGCGGCTGGCGCTGGATCTGCCCTGCTCTACCGAGGAAAAATAGACCCTGTTTTCGCCGGCAAGGCCTATGGAACATACCTGTGCCTTAGGTTCTTTAAGCTCATTTCGTATAAGTTGCGCTGTCTCGATAGCGCCTTTTCCCTTAAGGTGGGAGGCATCGCGTATTTCAACCTTGTCATTGTTGATCCACAGATAAACCAGATCAGGCGATTTACCCCGGAGTATCACCTTGTCATAGCCGGCATACTTAAGTTCGGGCGCCCAGAATCCTCCCATCATCGAGTAGGCCATCAAGCGGGTCTGAGGAGAGAAGGTTGAAACAATGGTGCGATTTGCGCCTGTTGCGGGAGTTCCGCACAGGAGGCCGGTTCCAAATATAAGAAGATTTTCTTGAGAAAAAGGTTCTGCTTCGGCCGGCACCCTGTCCCATAATATCCTGGCATTTGTACCAAGTCCCCCCAGGTGCTGCTCGGTCAGTCTTGGGTCTGTCTCGACCCTGTCAATGCTTCCTCTTGAAAGATCTACTTCAAGGTTAAATCCTGTCTCTGCGTACCTCATCTTATAACCCCTTGAACTCTATTGTGTTGGGCCTTACCTGACAATGCTTCATCCCAATTTGACCTGCTTCACTACTCGAGCCTTGAACCTTCATGTGCTGAATCAGTTCCTCCCTGAGTTACCTCCGGCTGATAATCCTCTGGCTTTCTTGAGATATCGGATGCCTTCTTGAGTCTTCGCGCCGAACTACGGACTCAGTGAAGAACAGAAGCGCCCATTGGGTGGAAATATTGAAGAGAGGACTAATCGCTTTAGAGTTCCTTTCTCAGATTTATGAAGCTGCTCCTGTCAAAGCCCAGGGTCTTAAAAAAGGACAACAGGTCAACCGAATCCCATCTGACTGAGGTGAAAATATACTTTATGCCCTTTCTTTCATAGAAGGCTAATATCTCCTCAGCCAGTAGCTTTCCAATGCCCTGCCCCATCCACTTGGGGTGAACACCCAGGGTGGCAATCCAGGCGCTTTTCTCGAGACCATATCCACCGTAAACAATGTAGCTGATCATAAAGCCCGCAACCTTCCCATCAATCTCAGCCACAAAGCTTGCGCTTTCTCCCTTCAGTATCTGCTCTTTGATAATGCGTCTGAAGTCTGTTGTTGACAGTTCTTTGGTTATTAAAGCTTCTATGCGGTTGATCTCGTCCGTATCGTCAATGCTTATGGGACGGATCTTAAGATTTGCAATTGACTCGCTCATTATTTTCCTGAAAGGCCTCAGTCCACTCTAATTATCTTCACGCGGGACCCCACCCAGTCGGGAGGCAAATAAACCCGGCCGCTGTTGCCGCTAAGCTTGACGGTCTTCTCAACCATCTCCTCACCGTAGACCTCAAACTTCACTCTTTCTGTTGCCCCGTCGGGTTCAGATTGAAAGGAATCTTTGGATTTTTTGTCGTTGGGCATATCCGCAAGCATCATTAGCAGGTAAGGTGACTTAAAAGTATAACCACTTGCTTTGTTTAGTTAAACAAGATCTAAGACCGAAAATGCAACCCTATTTTTGATTACATTTTAGCTACATCGTAACTATGTGTCAAGGAAAATTTGGCCTGCGGCCCCTTTTGCCTTTGATGCCAAATCCTGATAAGATGAAGGGCGTATCTGGAGGCGGATAAAAAAACATGTCAGAAGACCTTGCAGCTTATCTCTCACCCACATCTATTATTGACTCCGACAATACTGAAATAATGGCCTTCGCCCAATCCGTGATTAAGGGAGCTGAAGACGAAGTTGAGAAGGCTGTGGGACTTTACTATGCCGTTCGCGACGGCCTGAGATATGATCCTTATTATCCTTTTTTTAAGCCGGAACACTATAGAGCCAGCTTGGTTCTAAAAAGCGGCCGGGGCTACTGCGTAAGCAAAGCGACCGTGCTTTGCGCTCTGGCAAGGGCTTGTGGAATCCCGTCGCGTCTTGGTTTCGCGGACGTAAAAAACCACCTCTCCACAGAGCAGCTCAGACAATATATGGGGTCAGATCTCTTTGTCTATCACGGTTTTAATGAACTATACCTGGAAAAACGCTGGGTGAAGGCAACCCCTGCCTTCAACCGGGAGCTGTGTGTTCGCCATAGAGTTCTTCCCCTCGAGTTCAATGGCCGTGAGGACTCCATGTTCCAAGCTTTCAATCTTGATTCCCTCAGATTTATGGAATACGTAAGATACCACGGCGTTTTTTCCGATGTTCCGGTCGCGTCCATCGTTCAGGCATGGAAGGATGCCTATGGCGATAGTCGCGTTGAGGAATGGATCAGGGCTTTTGAGACCTCCGGGACGCTGTCCGCGCGCGACTTTCGCGGAGAGGATGTCATTGATTGACAAAAGGCTTTATACGCGGGCTTTAAGGATGCCGGAATCATTTGGCCCTTTGAAGTCAAGCCTCTTGACATCTCCGGCGCCTGCCTCAAGCAGCATCTTGCCCAACTCGCCTTCTGAATAGGACTTGCCGTCCTTTGTGGCGACAAGCATATTCAGGGAGAAAATCGCTGGAAAGAGCGGTGATGCCATGGTTTCATCAAGTATGAATTCGTGGATCATTATAATTCCTCCAGGCCTCAGCGCTCGAACTGCCTTTTTTATAACGCCAAGACATGCATCGGGTCCTTCTCCATGCATGATATGAGAAAGCCATGCAACATCGTATGTCCCTAGGATTGGATCTTTCAGGTAGTCTCCGGGCTGGAAGGTTATTCTATCTTGTAATCCGAATCTGGCTATAGTCTCTTCGGCAAATGGTCTTGTCTCAGGCATGTCAAATACAGTGGCTTTTAAATCTTGATTTTTCAGACAGAATTGTATCGCGTAACTACCTGGGCCGCCTCCAAGATCCAGCAGATGCCTCTTCCCTGAGAGATCCAGTTCATCGGCAAGACGTGGTGCTATCCCCATTGCCAGGGTAAACATGCCCATAAGGAAAGCCTCTCTTTCGCTATGCTCAAAGACAGCTCTTTTCCTGACAGGTTTGCCCGTTGTCACGGCTTCATGGAGTTTGGCCCAGGCCTCAACAAGGTGGTGATGGTGCATTATCATGTGGCCGATATAACCTGGTTTTTCCTTGACAAGATATTTTCTGGCGGAGTCTGAGTTATGAAAAACGCCAGGCTCCTTAATGAGCAGGCCCATTGCTGTGAGGGCATTGCAAAGAGTCTCAGTAGCCCTTTCGTTTGTGCCGGCAAGCCGGGCTATTTCATCGGCGCTTAAGGCTGAATCGCCTAACACGCTAAATAAGCCAAGCCTCACGGCCGCATGAAGGGTGCAGGTCTGCCAGTAGATCCCGGAAAGCCCCAGCAGATCTCTTATCTCCCATTTCAATCTCTCCATAATAATAATTACCCCCTTATATAAATACTGGCTGCAGCCTTCTCCGTGTTATCACAAAAAACTTTAGAAGGTTGACACCTTGACACGCAAAATTATGGCCTTTATACTATAGAAAGTTGGTAGAAAATACAAGAAGCAGAGATTGATAATTATGAAATTGACCACCAGGAGCCGTTACGGAACAAGACTGATGATTGACCTCGCTCAGCATTATCAGAAAGGTCCATCTCAGGTAGCTGACATATCACGCAGGCAGGAAGTCTCTGCAAAATATCTGGAACAGATCATAATACCCCTCAAGAAGGCCAGGCTTATCAAAAGCGTGAGGGGACCTAAGGGTGGGCACATGCTCGCGAGACCCCCGGAGGAGATATCTATTGGCGAGATAGTCATGCTCCTTGAGAAAGATACGCACCTTGCTCCCTGCCTTAATGCCCCTGAGAATTGCCACAGGGCCGCTGGATGCAAGACGCGGGATCTCTGGGAGGCCCTGATGGTCCAGGTTTACGAGAAACTTTATTCTATAAACCTTAAGGATCTGGCGACAAAGGGATTCACGGGTTGTGAAGATAAGAGTTCTGTCCATAGCGACGAGCAGGCATAAGGGTACGCCCAAGTTCGAGGTGAGGGAGGCACTCCTTAGGGATGATCACGGCCTTGAAGGTGATGCCCACGCTGGAGCCTGGCATAGACAGGTAAGTCTTCTGGCCTCGGAGCGCATTGAGGAGGCAAGGGAAAGGGGGCTTGACGTATCCTTCGGCGACTTTGCCGAAAATATTGCCACTGTCGGCATTGACTGGAAGGGTGTTGCGATAGGATCAAGGTTTCTTATCGGGGGATACGCTGTGATTGAAATTACCCAGATAGGCAAGGAATGCCACGGCAAATGCGCTGTGTATTATAAAAACGGCGACTGCATTATGCCCAGGGAAGGCGTATTTGCAAGGGTCATAGAGGGTGGAAGCATAAGGCAGGGAGATGCCGTGCTGCCTCTTCCAAAATCCGACTTGGGGTAGCTATTCTTTTGCTCCTAAGCCCGATCCCATAGAATCCTGATTGAATAAAAAATTCCTTTAGCGGCGATGCTGACTTTGATCACAGTGTGCGGGCAGGTATTCAGCTCTCACGTTGTGAAGGGCGTTAAATACATTACCCTTTACCTTCCTGCTTGTGCTGTAGATTCCCGCCAGCATATCTTTGATCTGTCTCCTTTTGGATGACAGAGATGTCGGGCACCCGAGATCAATCTTAGACCATCCCATATCGCACGCAAATCTTTCAATCAAATACTCATCCACCAAGTAAAGGGGCCTGATGACGGTCAGTTTGCCTGTAAAAAAATCCTGAACCGGCATCATGGTGCTCAAGGAGCCTCCGTAAAGGACATTCAGAAAAAAGGTTTCTATAACATCGTCTTTATGATGACCGAAGGCTATCTTGTTGCATCCCAGTTCCCGTGCCGTTTCAAATAGAAGTTTTCTTCTGAGTCTTGAGCAAAGAAAACATGGGTTTTCCCTGTTGATGCTGCTGTGCGCCAGGGGGCCGATCTTGGTTCTAAGAACCCTGTGGGGCACCTCCTGACCGCAAAAAAAAGTCTCGAGTCTGTCTGCCGAATCAGCTCCAAATCCTGGATCAACATGCACGGCGTTGATCGTATAGTTTATGGGCACCCTGACCTGATGTTGAATCAACAGCCAAAGGAGGGCGATACTGTCTTTTCCTCCTGATACCGCGACAAGCACTCTATCGCCTTCTGCAAGCATATTGTAGCGGCGCACGGCCTTTCCCATAAGGTGGGAGACACTCTTTGAAAGATATGACATATCGGTCAGGCCTTCTCTCCAGAGCGGCTCCTTTCTCCGAAAATACAGGTGCCGAGCCTTATCATGTTTGCGCCCTCATCTATTGCCACCCTGTAGCTGTCGGACATGCCCATGGAGAGAAATCTCATTCCTACATTAGCGAGTCCGCTTCTCCTTACCTCTTCGTATAGGCCTCGAGTGATGCGGAAAAAAGGCCGTGAATCCTCCGGTTTTCCTGAAAGAGGTCCCATGGTCATAAGACCGCTGATCCTGATATTGGGAAGTGCGGCAACCTCGGTTATGAGCTTAAGAAGATCACCCGGCATGACCCCTGCCTTTTGAGTCTCTTCCCCGCTGTTAACTTCTATAAGTATGGGCATCGTCTTGCCTGCTTCTTGACAGGCCTGATTGATGGCTGATGCGAGCCTAACGGTGTCAACAGTCTGGATCATATCAAAGATCTTGGCGGCCTTTTTCGCCTTGTTGGTTTGAAGATGCCCGATCATGTGCAATTTTACCTTTGAGCCGATTTGGCCGTAGGCCCTTTCCGCCTCCTGCACATAATTTTCCCCTATCTCTGATATGCCGGCTTCAATCGCCTCGTCTATCTCAGCGGGTGTGCGGGTCTTCGCGGCAGCCACCACCACTACCGAACTGGGTATCTCGGAGAGAATCCTCGCAATATTGTCCCTAATCATATCTATCCTCCTGGTGGCCTTATTGTTAAATCAAGGGGTCGTAAGTGTAAAGTCTAATCAAGGAAGAGCTGAGTTGACACCTGCTAAAGATTTGCCGATAATTCAAATGGAACCTGCGCCTATGTAACAGGTTGAGGCGTATTGGCTCCGGCAGAAATTTTCTCTCGGAGGTTAGCAAGAAATGAAGGATAGGAAAAAGGGTTTTTCAGAGAAACACACGCCTGGCAGGAGTGCCGGTAAGGAGGCAGTTGAGGCGGTCTTGAGAGAGGCAAAAGAAGGTAAACTTCCGTGCGCCAAAGCTTTCAAGGTCGCAGAAGAGGCAGGGGTGGAACCTTCAGAGGTGGGCCTGGCCGCTGATCTTAATGATATCTCCATAGTGAAATGTCAATTAGGGCTTTACGGGTATGGGCCCGAGGGGAAAAAGATCATCCCTGCCGTCTCGGTAACCCCAGAGATTGAGAGTGCCATAAGGGCTGGGCTCGCAGAGGGCAAGCTTCCTTGCCTGACCGCTTGGAATATCGCTTCACGAAGCAAAGTCAAAAAAATGGATATATCCTCGGCCTGTGAGGCCCTGGGGATAAAAATTTCCCGCTGTCAACTCGGTGCCTTTTAAAAAAAAGCCCTCCTGAGAGGGCCTGTCTTTCTGGATTTAAAGAGGTATTTTTAGCAGCTACAAGAACTCCCGCATCCTGCTGCAGCCGCCTTCATACTGGAGCCTATTGAAAATCCTGAACCAAACGGGGATTCAACATAGTCAACTTTTACCGGCTTCACCTGATTTAACAGTTCCTTGTCTATTACGTATTTAATGCCCCTGTCATCAAATATCTCATCATTTTCTTTTGACTCATCCAGAGCCATCCCCAATGAGGGGCCTGATCAGCCACCCTGCGAAAGCATTATCCTTATGGGCGGGATCGTCGGCTTGTCCTTGAGGAAATCCTTTATCATTTCGCTTGCCTTTTGTGTCACCTCAAACATAGCTATCTCCTTAATTGTCTATAGTATTTGCCCTGGAGCAACAGTCTCAGCTCCAGCTTGGAATCGCTTAATTGAGCTTTGATTAACTTTCCTTCATGAAGATAATTTGCTTACCTTTGGAGGAACCTGCCGCCCATGCGAATCCATAGCTGAAAGCTATACATTAATGCATATAAGTCAAATCCAAATCCGTTGCAAATAAAAAAAAGAAACCGTCAAATCGGCTCCTCTGCAATCCTTAGATCCAGCCACTTGATCACTTTTGCGGTTTCCTCCCTTAATTCGGCCATCGCCCGTCCTCTGTGGCTTACCTTGTTTTTTTCCTCCAGGCTCATCTGGGCAAAGGTCTTTCCAGTTGGTGGATAGTAAAAGACAGGATCATAACCGAATCCGTTCTCACCGGCGGGTGCTTCGGCAATAAGCCCATCGCATCTTCCCTCATAGATCAGAGCCGGCCCCCTGGGAACCGCTATGGCAAGGACGCAGATAAATACCGCTTCTCTTTGGTGTGATCCCTTAAGGGCTTCCAGGAGCTTGGAGTTGTTATCTGCATCCGCTGCCCCTTCTCCTGCGTATCTGGCGGAATAAACCCCCGGCATGCCCGCCAGCGCCTTTACTGTCAGACCTGAATCGTCTGCCAAGGCCGGAATTCCCAGGACCCTTGCGGTAAATCTGGCCTTTTTTACGGCGTTTTCCTCAAATGTCTTTCCATCCTCTATGACAGCCGGAATAGGGCCAAAGTCTTCGAGACCGCAGACATGCAGGCCTGATCCGGAGAACAGGCCCGAAAATTCCCTTATCTTTCCTTTATTTTTTGTAGCTGCCACAAGGATTCTGTCCATTGCAGAAAACCGCTCCTCAAATTCGCATAACAAAAAAAAGCTCTCAACGCTTAACAATCACGAGGGGGCATACTCCCTGTCCACAAAAAAAATAGTGACGTCCCCGCCCGCTCGATCCAGTGGTTCAAAGTTCCGGGAGCAAAGTCCCTGGTTGGTGAGATCCACGCCACTCGATCCAGTAACTTCCGGATATATTCATTTCCTTAATCTCAAGCGGCTTTGTCTAATTATCGTCTCCGGAGAGGGGCAAAGCCCCGAGGATTGATGCCACAGTTCTCTTTAAATCCTCAAAGGAAAAAGGCTTCGGCATGGCGGCGGAGAAGCCGAAGGCTCTGAAATCAGTAATGACGGGATCATTGTCGTAGCCGCTTGTTACAATGGCTTTTACCTCCGGATTGATTTCCCGGAGCTTTTCCATTGCCTCCTTGCCTCCCATGCCGCCGCGCACAGTTAAATCAAGAAACACAAGATCGAAGGGCATACCGTGGGCCATGGATTCTTTATAGATTATTACAGCTTCGTCCCCATCGCAGGCGAGCACCGCCTTAAATCCAAGTCTTTCAAGTATCTCTCGGGTGAGATTTCTCACGGTTTCTTCATCATCCATTACAAGTATGCTGGCTGAATTAAGGATAGATGTTGTGCCGGTGTCTTCTGCTTCTGTGGGGAATTGGACAGGCTTTTTTGCGGGCAAATAGAGGAAAACAATGGTTCCTGATTTTGCCTTGGACTCGACATGAATATACCCATCATGCTTTTTCATGATGTTGTAAGCTGTTGTAAGCCCAAGCCCCATGCCCCTTCGGGCGCCCCTTTCCTTGGTTGAAAAGTAGGGATCAAAAAGCTTTGAAAGATTTTCTTTGGAAATGCCGGGGCCTGTGTCTTTAATTGAAATCAATAGATACTGGCCCTGTCTGATCCTGAAAGATTGATGCAGGATGCCTTCATTCCCCACCTCAACATTTCCCAGGGATATTTGAATGCGTCCGGAGCCTCTCATTGCCTCTCTGGCGTTAACCAGGATATTGTTCAGCGCATGTCTTATCTGCGCCTCGTCGTAAGATACCGGCCAGAGGGATTCGCCTATTTGAATGTCATATTGGACAGCCGATCCTACAAGCGCCAGATCGGCTGTTTCTTTTATAGTTTCAGGTATAATGCCATCTTTCTTTATCGGGGACCCGCCCTTTGAAAAGGTTATGAATCTTTGTGTCAGATCCTTTGCTGCAAAGCAGGCCTTTTCAGCCTCAATAAGGTTCATGTGGCCGGCTGAACTCCTGGGCAATTCGAGTCTTGCTATATCAATGTTTCCCAGGATCACTGTGAGGAGATTGTTGAAGTCGTGTGCTATGCCCCCGGCAAGCAGTCCGAGGGATTCGAGTTTCTGACTCCTCAAAAGCTCTTCCTCCATGGCCTTTTTCTCGGTGATATCCATAAAGTTCCCCAGAAGGGCGGTTCGTCCCTCATAGATTATCGGGCCCAGACTGACCATAACGAATCTTTCTCTGCCGACCTTGTCCCGTACTCGCAACTCATAAGGGGAAAAATGTTTGGTCTTGAGCATGGAAATCACCTCTTCGGCTGTTTTCTCTCTTTCCTCCGAAGGAATGAGGTGCAGGGAATCCATTCCTGTAAGTTCTTCTATGGTGTAGCCTGTCATTCTTGAAAAGACAGGATTGACGAGCCGAAATGTCCTGTCCTGAACAATGAAGAGCCCTACCTCGGCATTGTTGAAAAGGTCTCTGAAGAGTCTTTCTGCCTGTCTTAGAGGGGTTATGTCCGTAAGAGACGACACGCTCCTGCCCGTGTTGCCTATCAAGCTGGCCTTGATATAAACGTCCATCACCTTGCCATGCCTGTCAACAAATCTGAACTCATAGCTGCTAGGAGCGGCTTTGCCCTGAAGTCGTCGCTCTAAATGATATGCCTTCATCCTTTCGAGGTCTTCAGGCACTACAAAGATGGTCCATTTCATCTTGCCTTCGATCTCTTCGCGACTGTAACCGCTCAGTTTCTGAAACTCGGAATTGGCCATGGAAATGGTCATATCATCTTCGATTATCACGGTTGCGGTGCCTGTTGTTTCGAAGACCGTGCGGTATCTTTCTTCTTTCTCCCTCAGGGAGCTTTCCGCAATCCATCTGGCCGTCACATCCCTCACGGTGCCCCTGAATCCTTTCGGACGTCCGGTAGCGTCCCAGAAAAGGGATACAGTCAGCTCCAGATGAGGCTTTGAACCATCCGCTTTCGTGATGCGGCACTCAAAATCCTTGACAGTATTGCCTGTGGTGTAAACCTCACTGAATACTTCAAAGGTCTTCTTAGCATCCGCCGGATCCATATAAGAGCGGTTGTTCATGCCGATAAGCTCGCTTCTTTCAAGGCCGGTTATCTGGCTAAGTGCCAGGTTGCAAAAAATCAGATTGCCCTTGAGATCCGTCTCAAAATATCCGTCCTCCATGGTTTCAAGGATATTCCTGTATCTTTCCTCGCCTGCATTCAGTGCCCTTTCAGCGGCTATCCTTTCCTCCATCTCCCGTTTGAGTCTGACATTTGTGGCAACCAGCGCGGCGGTTCTTTCCTCGACTCTCCTTTCAAGTTCAAACTGGGCCTCTTCGAAAGCTGTTTCAAGCTCTCTTCTTTCCAGTGCCTCCCGTTCCAGCCGCGAAAGCCTGTCTTGAAGTTCCTCATATGTCGGTCTTGTAGTCATATCTGACATTGCCTCTAATGAAGCGGTAATCTCGGGTTCTTGCATGTCATGGTTCAGGGATTTGCAAATGACCTTTTAGCATGATAACATGTCAAAACCAAGAGCAAATAAAAGGAGAAGATATTCTTGATTATAAGTCACTTCCGGGGCTTGAATATACTATTTAAAGCCACCGTGTGCATCCTGCTGCTATGCTTTTTATCTTGGCCCCCTCGTGTGGTACAGGCCCTCTCAATAGAGGAGGAAACTACGCTTGGCGATGAATTTTTCGCTCAGATTCAGAAATATTTCAGTATAATAGATGATGATTTTCTGAATGATTACATAAATAGGGTAGGAAGCTATCTTTCCAGAGCTGTTGAGGTTAATCCATTTCCATTCAGATTCTATATCCTAAAGGATGGTTCTCTGAATGCCTTTGCCGCCCCCGGTGGCAGAATATTTATATTCACGGGACTTATTACAGAGACCGAAAGGCTCTCTGAGCTTACGGCGGTGATATGCCATGAAATAGGGCACGTCTCAGCGAGGCATCTTTCTACACGCATAGAACAGGGCAAGAAGATAGGCCTGGCAACTCTGGCAGGGATATTGGCAGGGGTGTTGATCGGCGGCCCTGCTGCCGGGGCGTTAATTACCGGTACTATGGCTGCCGGCATCCAGACACAGCTTCATTACAGCAGAAACGATGAGCGAGAGGCTGATCAATTGGGGTTTTCTTACATGAAGAACACGGGATTTGATCCTGGTGCCATGGTATCGGTTCTCTCCAAGATAGAGAGGGGAAGATGGATGGGCACGGATAAAGTCCCGGCCTATTTGCTTACTCATCCCACCGGGCCGGAGCGCATGGCTAATATTGATATCCTGACGAGGGAATACTCAGATGTGCCCCAGATGGAAGAGGCTATTCGCCTGACTGCCGAATATCCCTTTTTCAAGGCATCTGTAATGGCTTTGAATACGGATTCATCCGAGGCCTTGAGATCATTCAAGGCAGAGATAAAAAGGAATCCCGAATCGGCTCTAGGGTACTTCGGCCTAGGAATGGTTATGAAGCAGAAGGACGATTTTGTTGCGGCAACCGACTACCTGTCTCGCGCCATGCGGTACGCGCCGCAATCTGCGGCTGTGGCACGAAGCCTGGCCGGGGCATATCAGTCAGGAGGGAGGATTGAGGATGCAATTGCCTTGTTGAACAAGGTTATTGAAAAAGACAGGGGCGACAAGGCAGCGCTTTTCATCCTGGCTGGATGCTATCAGAACAGAGATGACCACGAAAAGGCGGTATCTCTCTATGAAAGGCTTGTTGCGTTTCCGCCGGTAAGAGAGGATGTCTTCTATAATCTGGGCGTTTCTTATGGGAGGCTTGACAGGCTTTCTCAGGCGCATTTTAATTTCGGCATCTTCTTCAAGAAAAAGGGGGAGGCGAGAAAGGCGAGGTTTCATTTTGAGAAGGCCAAGGAACTCTCAGCCGGAGACAAAAATATGGTGGAACGAATTGAGAAGGAGATGGAAACCAAACTCCATCCCAAAGGTTTCGAAGACAAATGATCGCCTTCAATGGGAAGTCATAGCAGGAGAGGGGCTATGGCCGGAAGAGTGGCATTGCGATTGATCCCGGTGCTCTTGCTGATCGCTTTTGCGGCAGGGGGGTATTTCTTCGTTAGGCACCTGAGTGGGCTTTCATTCAGGACGGTAAATGACAGTCTTCACAGCACAGGGAGCCCTGTGACACTCGATGTCCTTATCCCCGCTGGCGTGCATATTGACTATAAGGTGACCGTTGGAGAAGTTGCCGGGATAAGGCTTAAGGAAAAGCGAAGCCTCATGGACAGAACCATCAGGTACATATCTGAATTGATTCCTCCAGGCTACAGGGTCATTTCCAATGTTATTGTTTTCTTTTTCTGGTCCTTTCTTTACCTGATTTTTCTTCGTGTATTTACCTTCGCCGGATATGGAAGGTGCATAAGAATCAGTTTGCTTGCCGGTGGTGTCACCTATTATTTCATGCCCGACTTTTCAGCGGGAAACTGGGACGATGTCGCCTTTATAGCTCTGCCGGTGCTCGTCATTGTATCACGATCCATCTGGCGCAAGAGGAAAAAGGCAGCCGTAGAGAGTTGATAGCTTAAGAAAAAGGTTTTATAGTTGACATGGATTTTCTTGCCATTTTGACGACACTACGGATAAGGGATATAGCGGATATCCTGCTCTTGTCCGCGCTGGTTTATCATCTCTACCTGTGGTTCAGGGGGACCAAGGCCTATAAGGCTCTCATCGGGATGATGGTAATGGGGGTTGTTTTTACTATCGCGAAGACATGGGGTCTTTTCCTTACAACCTGGGTCTTTCAGATCTTATGGCAGGTTCTCGTCATCCTGCTCATCATTTTATTTCAATCAGAGATCAGACAGGTGCTGGAAAAGGTGAACCCTGCCAGGATGCTTGGGTACCGAAAGTCCCTGGCATCCCTCGACTGGGCGGGCGATTTGGCGGACGCGGTATTCAAGCTTGCTGCTCGCAAGATAGGTGCCTTGATTATTCTGGAGCGGGCGGAAAGAGTTGACGAATTGATCACAGGCGGTCAGCTTATTGATGCGGATGCCGGATATGAGATCCTTATGAGTATATTCCATAAGGAATCACCGATTCATGACGGGGCCGCAATTATCAGGGATGGGAGGATAGCCGGGGCGGCATGCTATCTCCCACTAAGCTCGGCCGAAGGACTTCCCAAGGAATGGGGGACAAGACACAGGGCGGCACTTGGGCTGAGCGAAAGGTGCGATGCCTGGGTCATAGCCGTATCAGAGGAAAGAGGGATTGTTTCTATCGCGAGGGGCGGGGGGATCACCGAGATCAAGGAGCGGTATGCACTTTCAACAATGATCTCCGAGGGGATGGCCCCGAAGGCCTCTCCCAGCCTCTCCTGGGGACCCCGAATCAGATCTTATCTGACAGTAAACTGGGTGTCTAAACTCATCTCGCTGGTGGGTGTTTCGGCGATCTGGTTGCTGCTTGCAGGTCAACAGGATTTTGAAGTAAGCTTTTTTGTGCCTCCAGTTTTGCGAAACATTCCTGAAGACAAAGAAGTAGTGGAACCGATAAACCCAAAGGTGAACCTTACAGTTCGCGGTCTCAGAAGGGACGCAAGCACACTTTCAGTCAAAGATGTAAGGGTCGAGATTGATCTTTCCCTGGCTCAGTTAGGCTATTCTGTTTTCCCCGTCAGCAGGGATCAGGTGCTTCTTCCCAACGACAGGGTGCAGGTGGTACAGATAAGACCGGCGCAGATGGAGTTCAAGTTCAAGAGCAAGCAGTGATTGATGGGTAGATTGTGACACATTACATGAAAATACTAATCCCCATGCCCGCGAGGCACAACGAAAAATGAAAATGATCTTTAAGCTGGAGGCATTTTCATATAAATTCACTAGGAAGAGAGGGTTAAGGCCGATATGACGATCCCGATTGCAGCTATTGAAGTAAAGCCACGCATCCCGGAGCGGTTAAAACCGCTCGAAGATCTCGCTCACAATGTCTGGTTCGAATGGAACTATGAGACGGATGATCTGTTCAGGAGGCTCAACCCGGATTTATGGGAGGAAACCGGAAGAAATCCGGTGGCACTCCTGGGCAAGCTCAGACAGGGCGATCTGGATAACTTTTCTGCCGATGAAGGATTTCTGGCCCACATGGACAGGGTGATCCAGGAATTTAACAGGTATAGGGCAGAGAAGAGAAATCCAAAGATCTTCGGTGAGAGGAAGACTCCCTTTAAAGTGGCTTATTTCACTGCCGAGTGCGGCCTGGCCGCCTGCCTTCCAATCTATTCCGGGGGCCTGGGGATCTTATCGGGGGATCACCTCAAATCAGCCAGCGACTTGAATCTTCCGATAGTGGGAGTGTCCCTCGCATATCAGCAGGGCTATTTCCGACAGTACCTCAGCAAAGAGGGCTGGCAGATGGAGACCTATCCAGCAATCCAGTTCACATCCACCACAATGAAGCTGCTGAAGAGAGAGGATGGAACTCCCGTGAGGATCGCTCTTCCCCTCAAAGGGGAGCAGGTCTGGATACAGGCTTGGCAGGTTGATGTGGGAAGGACCCAACTCTATCTTCTCGACACAAACGTCCCTGAGAACTCGCCCTGGATGAGGAGCATCACATCTCAGCTCTATGGAGGGGACCGCGATATGCGGATAAGGCAGGAGATTGTTCTTGGCATAGGCGGGGTGAGAATGCTTAAGGAAATCGGCATTGAGGCCACTATCTTTCACATGAACGAGGGCCACAGTGCCTTTGCCGCCTTTGAGAGGATACGAAGCCTTAAGGCAGACTCAAATTTGACTTTTAACGAGGCCATGGAACTTGTGAGGGTTACCAGCGTCTTTACCACCCACACCCCTGTTCCGGCAGGTATTGATCTTTTCCATCCCGATCTCATGAGGGCCTATTTTGAGGAATTCGCGAGATCCATCGGAATAAGCTTTGATGTGATGCTTGGCTTCGGCAGGCAGAACCCGAGGGATCGAGATGAGCCTTTCTCAATGGCGGTTTCGGCTCTCAGGCTCTCCACCTGGAATAACGCGGTCAGCCGACTCCACGGGAAGGTGAGCAGAAAGATGTGGCAGAAGATATGGCCCAAGACACCTGAGATTGATCTCCCCATCAGTCACACGACAAACGGGGTTCACATACCGACATGGATTTGCCAGGGGATGGCCGAGCACTATAATAGGTACATGGGACCAAGATGGATTGAAGATCCTGATAACGAAAAGGTATGGGAGCGCGTTGACAGGATTCCCGATACAGAGCTGTGGAGGACCCATGAGCAGGCAAGGGCAAGGCTGGTGGGGTTTTGCCGCCGCAGACTGCGCGATCAGATGGCGAGAAGAGGTTTTTCAAACAGGGACATAGCGATAGTTGATGAGATCCTTGACCCTGAGGCCCTCACAATAGGATTTGCCAGACGCTTTGCACCTTACAAGAGGGCACAGTTGATCATGAGAGACATGGATCGGCTTGAGAAGCTTCTTACTAACAGAACTCAGCCGATGCAGATCATTTTCGCCGGTAAGGCCCACCCGCAGGACCACATGGGAAAGGAACTCATCAAACACCTGGTTGAGATTGCTGAGATGGAAGATTTCAGACGCCGAATAGTGTTTATTGAGGACTATGACATGGAGGTAGCCAGGCAAATGGTCCAGGGAGTGGATATATGGCTCAACACGCCGAGAAGACCCCTTGAGGCCTGCGGCACCAGCGGCATGAAGGCCGTGGCAAACGGAGCCTTGCACATGAGCGTCCTGGACGGATGGTGGGACGAGGGATTTGACAGAGAGATAGGGTGGGCAATAGGCAGAGGCGAGGAATATCAGGACGAGGGATTTCAGGATGATCTGGAGAGCAGGGCCATCTTCGACATACTGGAAAAAGACGTCGTTCCCCTTTTCTACGACAGGGGCGCCGACAGACTACCGCGCAAATGGCTCGCCATGATGAAATTGTCCCTGCGCCGGCTTTGCCCGGTGTTCAACAGCCATCGTATGGTTGAGGAATACTGGGATAGGTTTTATCTACCGGCCGCGGTCCATGAAGAAAAACTCATGGGTTCCGAAAGAGCAGGGCTTAAAAGGCTCGCGGCCTGGAGAGAAAAGATCATGTATAACTGGTCGGGTGTCTCCATAAAGGGGGTGCGAACGCAGCAGATCTCAGAGCTTGAGGTCGGAGGAACCTACCATGTTGAGGCCGATGTTACACTTGGAGAACTGGAGCCCAAAGATGTCATGGTGGGAGCCTACTGCGGGCGGCTTGACCATACGGGCAATTTCCTCGATCGCTTTGAACAGGCCATGGAACCTGCCGAGGCCTTCAGCGATCGCTCTTACAGATATGCCGCCGATGTTCGATTTGAAGAGGTTGGACAATTCGGAGTAAATGTAAGGATTACTCCCAACCATCCCATCCTTGAAAACCGTCACTCAATGGGACTTGCCATCTGGGCGAAGGAGTAATTCAGGGAGTAACTTAAGCAATTGCACAGGAGCTTGCATTCCGACCGATTGGAGGCTGCCGGAAAGCTAAAGGGCCTTGAGCAACTGGTTAGCCGCGGTGAGCAGCGGGTCCCACACAGGGCCGAAAGGCGGGGCGTAGGCCAGATCGCACTGGCTGAATGCTTCAACAGTCATGTGCTGATGGAGCGCAACAGCGGCGGCGTTTATCCTGTGGGCCACTCCTTCAACGCCTACCATCTGAACCCCCAGGAGTCTTCCGCTGGTCCTGTCGGCCGCCATGTAAACCAGGATGTTTGATGCCCCGGCGTGAGCGTGGGCCCTGGATCTGGACTCTATGACCACCTCGACAGGGTCAAATCCGGCTGATATAGCTTCAGCCGCGTTCAGGCCTGTTGTTGCGACCTCCAGCTCAAAGACCTTGAAAACGGCAGTCCCAGCAACCCCGTCAAGGGATATTTCGCTCCCTGTAACGTTATCAGCCACTGCCCAGCCGGCCCTGTTGGCCCTGAGGGCAAGGGGTATCCATACCCTTTTTCCTGTTACAACATGAAAGGCGTCAGAGCAGTCACCCGCGGCAAATATTGCGCTATCTGACGTCCTTAGATTCCGGTCAACGGCAATAGAATCTGAGGGCCCCAATTCCAGCCCCGCCTCAAGGGCCATGCGGCTCTTTGGCCTTATCCCGGCGGCTACGAGTACAAGATCGGTTTTGAGTTCCTTGCCGGAACAAAAGAGCCTCAGGGATCCTCCATCTCTTTCTATTTTCAGGGGGGTGATTCCGGCAAAAAGCTCCACAGACTCTTTCTCCAGGACAGCCTTGACCGCGTCTGAAAGCCTGCTATGCATCCTCGGTAAAAGGGCGGGCCTTGGCTTAACCATGGCAACTTCAAGGCCAAGCGCCCTGAATGCCTCGCACATCTCAAGCGCGATATAGCCCATTCCAATTATAACGGTCTTATGCGCATTAGCTTTCCTGAGGTGATCTTTTATGGCCCTTCCGTGATGAAGGCCTTTCAGTACAAATACCCCCGGAAGATCAACTCCCGCCATTTCCGGCACTATGGGTGATGCTCCGGTAGCTATGAGGAGACGGTTGTATGGAAAGGAAAAAGGGTTTCCTCTGTTATCAATGCCTGTGACGCGGCGCTCCTTCCTGTCTATGGCCTCAACCCTGTGCCAGAGCCTGAGATCTATGTCTTGCTTTTCTCTGAAGACTCCGGCTTTTCTGACCACAAGATCAGATATTTCTCGGTGAGGATCGGCGATGTTATACGGCATCCCGCAAGCGCTGTAGGAAACGTCTTCTCCCTGCTCCAAAACGGTCACTTCCAGATCCGGCATGTTTCTTTTTGCCCTGCTTGCCGCGCTCATGCCCGCAGCGTCCCCGCCTATAACGATGAATTTCATGAGGATCTCCTCCCTCGTCAAGAATATAGGAAAGAATTTTGTACCAT
This sequence comes from Desulfatiglandaceae bacterium, assembly GCA_041753575.1. Lineage (GTDB taxonomy): Bacteria > Desulfobacterota > DSM-4660 > Desulfatiglandales > Desulfatiglandaceae > CG2-30-51-40. The sequence continues at coordinate 51,064 of JBGSUA010000007.1, read as the reverse complement.
CCCAGGAAAATTGCAAGACATTTGTAATTGAGATTAAAGGCGGGAAGGGGTTGTTGGAGGGCCTTGAGCGCTGATCGGCCGTCTGCCGAATAGAGGTTGGAACATTTTTGCATGTTTGCCAACTGAGAGGGATTTAAGTATAAAGATTTTTCGCGATGATCCTTTCGATGATAGAAAAGGAAAAGGAGGGAAGCTATGGATAGAAGGGAGCTTGATTTTTCAGGGAAGGTGGCTCTGATTACCGGGGGAAGCAGAGGGATAGGAAAGGGGATTGCCCTGGCCCTGGCGGAAAGGGGCGCCAGGATTATGATATGCGGAAGAAAGGAAGATACGCTCAAGGCCGTCGTGGAGGAGTTCAGGGCCCTGGGCCATGAGGTGATGGTGAAGCCGGCTAATGTGGGGAAATCGGATCAAGTCAAAGCGCTGATTGAATCGCTTGAAGCTGAGTTTGGAAGACTTGATATTCTTATAAATAATGTTGGCATGAATATATTTACCCCGTCTTTAATAGATACAGATGAGTCTCTCTGGGATAAGATACTTGAGACAAACGTCAAAGGGCCATATCTCGTCACAAAGGAGGCGGTGAGGCTCATCAGGAAGTCCGGCGAGGGGAGGATAATCAACATCAGCTCAATAGCCGCCAGAAAGGCAGCTATGGGAATGGGGATATATTGCATTGCCAAGGCCGGTCTTGAGATGCTCACAAGGGTTTTGGCAGTGGAGCTTGCTCAGGAAAAGATAACTGTGAACTCTGTGGCCCCCTGCATGGTAAAAACAGGTTTCAGTAAGTTTTTCTGGGGAAATGAGTCCCTTCTTCCGGAGCTGACAAAGATGATTCCAATGGGCAGGATCGCCGAGGTGGATGACGTCGTCGGATGCGTGCTTTTCCTCGCGTCGGATCTTTCAAGGTTCGTCACGGGTGAGACCATCACGGTGGATGGCGGTTCCATGGCCTGAAAAGGCCGCCTTATTTATGGTATTTTTCGTTGTTGAGTATGGTAAAGGCTCTGTAGATCTGTTCAAGAAGAAATAGTCGGGCCATTTCGTGGGTCATCGTCATAGTTGAGAGGGATAGCCTTTCATTCGATCTTTCGAGTATCTCGCGTGAGATTCCCAGAGCGCCCCCTATGACAAAACAGATGCTGCTCTGATGCATGGAAAGCTTCTCTATAAACCTTGCAAATCCAATGGAGTCAAAGGCCCTTCCTTCCCTGTCGAGGGAGATCACATATTCCCTGGGCGTGAGTTTCCTGGCGATGGCCTTGCCCTCAGAGACCATCGCATCCTCGGGAGAGGAAAGGGCCTTTCTGCCTTCCGGTTTCACCTCAATCCATTCCATCCGGGCATACCGCTTTATCCTTTTTATATAAAACTCCTCCCCCTCCTTGAGAAAGGCCTGTCTTGTCCTGTCAACCACCACTAATCTTATGGTCAGCATCTCCTGCTCTCATGTCTCATGATGAGTTCAAAAGGCCTTTTGAAGGCAAGACGTCGCATCAGACAGGTATGCCGCATTTCTTGATCGCCGCCATTCCGCCCTGAAGATTGAAGGTATTGGATATGCCCGCCTGCTTCAGGATAAGCTGTGCTTCGTAGGAGCGCACCCCCGTGTTGCATATAAGCACTATGGGCCGGTCTTTTGGAACCTCATTCATCCTTGACCTCAATTCATCCTGGGGGATGCTCTTCCAGTGATCAGGATACTTTTTTACAAACAGTTCGGCATTGCCCCATCCCCGGCAGTCCAGGAAAAAGGCATCGCCCTTGCCGCGGCCTTCCCACCATGAGGCAAACTCATCAGGCTCTATAACCCTGTTTCTTCCTTCTATGATATTTTCAGCGGTATTGCCCAGGGCATTTATTATATCCATTGCGGATGAGAAAGGGGGCGAATAGGGTATCTCAAGATTGCCGATTTCTTCCACTTTGGGCTTGTGTCTTAGAAGGGAAGCGACTGCATTAACTCTTGCTAGCATTGAGTCTCCCGTATCAGCCAGGCCCTGGATGCCGAGAATCTGCCTTGTTTTCCTGTCTGCTACTAATTCCAGATAGAGCAGGTCTTTTTCAGGATAAAAATGGGCCCTGTCGAACTGCACGACAAAGGCGCTTACAGGATCAAATCCCTCATTCTTCGCCGCCTCAAAGGTAAGGCCGGCGCTCGCGACTGATAGATCAAAGAGCTTGATTACAAAAGATCCCACTGCGCCTTCAAATTCCGCTTCACCCCCCGAGGCGTTTGTTCCTATAACCCTTCCCTGACGATTGGCCATTGAGCCAAGGGGATAAAAGCCAAGCCTTCCGGTTATGAGGTTGGGGATCTCAACGCAGTCTCCGCCTGCATATATAAGGGGATCAGACGTTTGCATCCTGCTGTTTACCCATATAGCACCTCTCTCCGTGAGTCTCAGGCCGGCGCCCTTTGCCAGATCGCTGTTAGGAACCACTCCTGCCGCCATGATCACCAGATCCGCCTCGATAACGCCTTGATCTGTTACCACGGCTCCGACCATCTGATCGCCCTCAATCCTGGTTACCCGCCGGGAAAGATGAAGTGAAACGCCCTTTTCAGATATATGTTTCTGGGCCATGTGGGCCATCGCTTTACCTATAACCCCCGGCAGTACCTGGTCTGCGATCTCAATGACGGCGGTCTCGATCCCCCAGAGATCACTCAAGGCCTCAGCCATTTCGAGTCCAATTGCTCCGCCCCCAATGATTACTGCCTTTCCCACCTCTCCAGCGGCGATCTTTGCCTTTATGGCCATTGCCTCATCCAGATTGGATACGGTGAATACGCCTTTGAGGTCAGCCCCAGGGACCGAAATGCGTCTGGGCCTGCTCCCGGTCGCAAGGACAAGCCTGTTATAAGGGAGTTCCTTTTCTTTCCCTGATGAGAGATCCCTTACCGTGACCACCCGCCTCCCCCGGTCTATCGCCTCGGCCCTTGTCCTGGTCAGAACCTCAATATCTTTTGCCTCTCTGAAAAACTTTTCGTCTCTGATCATGTTAAAGCTTGTGGATTGAAGCTGACTGGCATCGCTCACATCACCTGAAACAAAATATGGTATGCCGCATCCTCCGTAAGAGATGAGGCTTCCCTGATCCACCATGGTAACCCTGGAATCGGGAGCAAGTCTCTTTATGCGGCAGGCAGCCTTGGGTCCAAGTGCTACGGCCCCTATAATGACAACTCTTTGATCCATGATCCTATCCTTTCCTGCGTCTTATTCTGTGACCTCTCCTATTTCCTTATATGTGATGAGAGCTGGTGTTTTCAATGATTTTGTCTTTGATCGGAAGATCATTAGTGCTATCTTAGCAAAACGGTTTTCCGGGTATCCCCTGATGCCGATGAAGTAAATTTCAGCCTCTTTGAGCGAGGTAGCTATGAGAAAAGGATCTAACAAGAAAATTCCCATTAGGGCTTTTTCAGGTTTGTTTGCCGGGGCATTGATGGCTTGCCTGCTTTTCATGAGCCAGGCGTCAGGAGGGCAATCCTATGTCAATAGCTTTGGGATGGAGTTTGTCAAGGTCCCGGCTGGATCGTTTATGATGGGGAGCCCAGCCGTAGAGAAAGGAAGGGATTCCGACGAGAAATTGCATAAGGTCACGATAAAAAGCCCTTTTTTTATTCAAACCACCGAGGTGACTGTGGATCAATGGCGCGCGGTTATGGGCAAGAGACCGCTTGGCGCAAATCATGGCGGAAACCTGCCTGTCGTCAAGTTGTCATGGAACGACTCCAGTAGATTCATAGCAAGACTCAACGCGAGAGGCCAGGGCAGCTACAGACTCCCTACCGAGGCCGAATGGGAATACGCGTGCAGGGCAGGCTCACAGACAGCTTTTTGGTGGGGAGATGACATTGACTGTACCCACGCCCTTTACGCTAACAACAGCCAGGGAGTAAATGAGTGCGGGCCTTACGCCTCAAATCTGGGGATTCCTGCCGGCTCGCCTGCCCCTGTAAAAACTTTTCCTCCAAATCCATGGGGCATCTTTGACATGCACGGAAATACCTGGGAATGGTGCTCTGACTGGTATGGGGCCTATTCCGGGGAGGATTCGGTTGATCCGCAAGGGCCTGCCGAAGGCAGCCGAAGGGTGCGGCGCGGAGGGAGTTGGTTCAAATATGGAAACCTGTGCCGTTCAGCGAATAGAAACTTTGCCCATCCGGCAAGTCGTTACAGTACTGTCGGATTCAGGCTTATTAAAGTGACGGATTAGCAGAGTTGTATTATGACCTTACGTTTAGCTGAACTCGATTATTTCAAAGGAAGAAAAGGACCGCTGCTCCTCATAATCATGGACGGGATCGGGATCGGCGCGCCGGGCGACCATAATGCGGTGTATATGGCAAAGACTCCAAATCTGGATCGCCTCTTCTCATCAGGGCTTTTTTGTACCCTCAAGGCGCATGGAACGGCAGTCGGACTCCCCAGCGACGAGGATATGGGAAACAGCGAAGTGGGGCACAACGCCCTCGGGGCAGGGAGGGTCTTTGCGCAGGGCGCGCTGCTTGTGAACAGGGCCCTTGAGACGGGAGAGATCTTTTCCACTCCATTGTGGAAGGAGATCAGAGAAAGAGCCAAGGCAGGCTCAACCGTCCACTTTGTAGGGCTTTTGTCGGACGGCAATGTCCACTCCCACATAAGTCAATTATATAAGCTGGTTCACAAATGCGCCGCGTGCGGTTTTAAAAGAGTGAGAATACATGCGCTGCTTGACGGAAGGGATGTGGAGGAAAGATCTGCCCTGAGGTATTTGGAGCCGACTGAACAGATGCTTTCCAGGATATCGGATTCCATGGGATTTGACTACATGATCGCCTCAGGCGGAGGCCGCATGAAGGTGACCATGGACAGGTACGGAGCGGATTGGGAGATCGTAAGGACGGGATGGGAGGCTCATGTCCTCGGTAGGGGCAGGCCCTTTTTGTCGGCCTCTCAAGCCGTCGAGGCGTTTTACGCGGAAGATCCTTCCGCCACGGATCAGTTTCTTGATGCATTTGTCGTAACGGATAGCAATGGTAACCCTGTGGGCCCGATCTGTGATGGAGATGTTGTAATCAACTTCAACTTCAGGGGAGACAGGGCCATAGAGATTTCGAAGGCCTTTACGGAAAAGGATTTTACCTTTTTCGACCGAGGCCGGTTTCCGGATGTGCTATACGCGGGCATGATGGAATATGATGGAGACACCCATACGCCGGCTAGATTTCTTGTTATACCGCCTGCGATTGACCTGACGGTGAGCGAATATCTCTGTGCGGAGGGGATAAAAAGCTTTGCGATTGCCGAGACACAGAAGTTCGGGCATGTCACCTATTTCTGGAACGGGAACCGGTCAGGTTACATTGATGAGCGACTTGAAACCTATGTGGAGGTGCCCTCCGACAAGGTCAGGTTTGAAACTGCACCGGCCATGAAGGCCTTCGAGGTAAAGGCCAGGACTGTTGAGATGCTCCTTGGCGGCGCATACCGATTCGGCCGCTTGAATTTCGCGAACGGAGACATGGTTGGCCACACAGGTGTTATGGCCGCTGCGGTAACCGCGGTTGAGGTAGTTGATACGTGTGTGGGAGATCTTCTTAAAATAGTTGAAGGGCTCGGGGGTATAGCCGTTGTCACGGCCGATCACGGAAACGCTGACGAGATGATGGCAAAAGACAAGAAAGGAAACCTGAGCGTCAAGACGGCCCACACCCTGAACCCGGTTCCATTTGCCATTTACGATCCTGCTTATGAGGGCGAATACGAGATATCTGCGCTTGAAAAGAGGGGCCTTTCCAATGTGGCCGCCACCCTCTTAAATCTCCTTGGATATGAAAAACCCCACGGATATGACCCTTCCCTGATCCGCAAGAAAGGCTGAAACTGTATTTTTTTCAACGGTCGCGTCATGCGCTCGGAGGGATAGAGGCCATAACTCTTTGATGAATAAATGGATTTGGAGGTAGATGATTGGAGTTTATAAGCATTAAAGGATTTAAGGACATACTGCCGCCTGAGACCGGGCTTTGGCAGAAGATAGAAGAATGCGCGAGGAGGGTTTTCTCATCCTTTGGCTTTCTTGAGATCAGGACTCCAATTATGGAGTTTACTGATCTTTTCAGCCGCGGCATAGGCCAGGAAACCGATATTGTCTCAAAAGAGATGTACACACTCACTGACAGCAAGGGAAGGGGTATGGCGCTCAGACCGGAAGCGACTGCATCCGTGGTGAGGGCTTATGTCCAGAACGGCCTGCATGAGGCCGGGGGAGTTCAAAAGCTCTTCTCCATCGGTCCCATGTTTCGCCATGAAAGACCTCAGAAGGGGAGACTCAGGCAATTTCATCAGATAAACGCGGAACTTCTGGGTGATCCAGGGCCTTTAAGCGATGCCGAAATGGTGCTCATGGCCATGACCATCTTTGAGGCGATAGGAATAGGCGGCTTGACGCTCTGCATCAATTCGCTGGGGTGCGCTTCGTGCCGTCCGGGATACCGCAATATATTGAAGGACTATCTCAGCGGGATAAAAGGATCTCTTTGCGCGGACTGCCGGAGAAGGGCGGAATTAAATCCCCTCAGGGTCTTTGACTGCAAGGTGGACTCATGTAAAGAGGCCATAGCGGGAGCCCCTTCTATCTCAGCGCATCTTTGTTCCGGTTGCGTGGATCACTTTGATAAGGTGAGGAGTTATCTTGATATCAGTAAGTTATCCTATAAGATCAATCCTAATCTGGTAAGAGGGCTTGATTATTACTGCAAGACCACATTCGAGATACAGACCGACCGGCTGGGCTCCCAGAACGCGGTAGCAGGCGGGGGAAGATACGATGGTCTTGTGAAAATCCTTGGCGGCCCCGAGCAGCCGGCAATAGGATTTGCCATGGGAATGGAAAGAGTGGCCGCGCTTCTTGAAGACACGGTCAAGGACTATTTTTATGGCGCGGATATCTTTGTGGCGGCCCTTGGGGAGGCAAGCAAGAGCAGGATCTTTCCCATAATTGCCGATCTCAGGAAAAAGGGCATGAGAGTTGAAATGGAATACGGTGAAAAAGGGCTCAAGGCTCAGCTCAAAAGGGCCGATAAGCTTAAGGCCAGGCGGGTTATCATACTTGGTGAGGAGGAACTCAAGAGGGGAGAGGCCATAGTTCGAGACATGGGAACAAAGGCTCAGGAGGCTTTGCCCCTGGATCAGATCGTTAATCTTGCGGGTCGGCTTTAGGAAGATATTTTTCTTTTTGATAAGGCGTCGAGGGGCTAAAAATAGGCAGTCGGTTCTCAGTAACCGATGGAAAAAAATGAGGTGAAGCGTTGAACGAATCAATGGATAACTGGAAGAGGAGCCACACATGCGGCGGTTTGAACGCCGGAGATGTCGGGAGCGAAGTGGTTATAATGGGCTGGGTAAACGGCCGGAGGGATTTGGGCGGTCTAATCTTTGTGGATCTGAGGGACAGGGAAGGGCTTACCCAGATCGTGTTTGATCCCGCAGAATCACCGCAGGCACACGAAAAGGCCTCCCTCCTCAGGAATGAATGGGTAATAGCGCTCAAGGGAGTTGTGGCAAGAAGGCTTCCGGGGCAGGAAAACAAGGATCTTGCAACAGGCGGGATCGAAATAAGGGCAAAGGATGTGAGGATTCTCAACCGGGCAGAGACCACTCCGTTCCAGGTGGACGGCGCCGTTGACGCGTCCGAGGTCCTGCGCCTCAAGTACCGCTATCTGGAACTTAGAAGACCCCAGGTATTCAAGGCTTTTCTGAAGAGACATCAGATCGCCTCCTGCATCAGGGAGTGCCTCAACAGGCAGGGATTCGTTGATGTGGAGACTCCTTTTCTTACGAAGAGCACACCTGAGGGGGCCCGCGATTACCTGGTTCCGAGCAGGGTCAACAAGGGTCTCTTTTATGCGCTCCCGCAATCGCCCCAACTCTTCAAGCAGCTTCTGATGGTCGGGGGCTTTGACCGATATTACCAGATAGTGCGCTGCTTCAGGGATGAAGACCTCAGGGCCGACCGGCAGCCCGAGTTCACGCAGGTGGACATAGAGATGTCCTTTGTTGGAGAAGATGATGTGATGGCCGTCTGTGAGACTATGGTTTCGGATGTCTTCAGCAAGGCGCTTGAAAGGGACATATCGCTTCCTATCAGGAGAATGACCTACAGGGAAGCCATTGCCCTTTATGGAACGGACAGACCGGATCTGAGATTCGGCATGCCGATGGCTGATATAACGGAGATTGCGGGGAATACCAGCTTCGGCGTCTTCAGAAAGGTTGTTGAGGTAGGAGGCCGTGTGAAGGCCCTGGCAATTCCGGGCGGCGCGGCGGCTTTTTCCAGAAAGGCGATAGATGTGCTTACAAAGGAGGCCGAGTCCCTGGGCGGGAAAGGCCTTGCCTGGGCCAAGGTGACAGGTAGCGGATGGCAATCCTCGCTTGAGAAGTTCTTTGACGAGGGGGCCAGGAAAGCCGTTAATGATGCCTCCTCCGCCGGGGAAGGCGACCTGATCATAATGGTGGCCGACAGACCCAAGGCCGCCTCCGCAATCATGGGAGGGCTCAGGCTGGTAGTCGCGAGGAAACTGGGGCTTATCCCGGAAAACGTCTTTTCCCTTGTCTGGATAACTGAATTTCCACTCTTTGAATATAACGAAGAGGAAAAGAGGCTCGATGCGGTCCATCATCCCTTTACCTCGCCGAACCTCGATGACCTTGATCTGCTGGAAAAAGACCCCGAAAAGGTGAGGGCCAGGGCCTATGATCTTGTTCTGAACGGAGTCGAGATAGGGGGAGGAAGCATAAGGATTCACGATCCGGAGATGCAGGGCAGGGTCTTTTCACTCCTGGGTATTTCTAAAGAGGATGCGGATGCGAAGTTCGGTTTTCTGCTGGAGGCCCTGCGCTACGGCGCTCCTCCTCATGGCGGCGTGGCCTTCGGCCTGGACAGGCTTGTGGCCCTTCTCATAGGCGCCTCCTCCATAAGGGAGGTCATCGCCTTCCCAAAGACCACCACTGCCCAGTGCCTCATGACCAACGCCCCCTCTGCAGTGACCGAGGATCAGCTCAAGGAACTGGGCCTGAAACTGGCAGGTCAGTAGCTTCGGCTATCACTTGGCGGCGCCCCGCATGGCAGAAGCTTCTTCACCGCTGATGTCGAAGACGTCCCTTGTTGCGTGCCGCTCTGCCTCTTATTGTAGATCGCTGGGGGAAAAGGATCAGAGGCGAGCAGAGATTGCAGGCACATTACTGGGTACCGGACACAGGGTAAGAGTCACAGGTTGGTAGAGAAAGGAAAGAAGGTGATGAAATGTGCTGTTTTCTCGGGAAAGCCAGGCGTAATTCTCACCTCTGCTGAACCATTACCGGGACAGGAGCCGGCAAAAGACAACAATAAGAGCTGCGAACTTTATGAAGAGGCAGGAAGTGATATGATGGATATTCAAAACAAGCCCCTTTCCCCCAATGTGATCCCGAGCGGAAAGACTGCTTCGCACCATAAAGAGGGGTATACTCGAACAAGTTCGTTGAAGCTGAAAACAGGCAGGCCATAGAGTTTTGAACTCCCCGGCTTCGAATAGGCCTGACGGAAACAAAAATGGGCCGACTTCGAATGCCTGTTTCAGCTTAACTCAGATGTTGTGCCTGGCTCTTAGGAAAGGGTTTGACTCCCCATCACTATGACTTAGAATAGTGGCCTGTTTTAGGGTCTTTATATTGGACTATTTAGAAAGGTCATCATGATTCAAGCCAAATTTAGCCTCAAAGAATCGCACATTCAATTTATTAGACAATGCAACCGGTGTGGATTTAAGGATGAAAGCGACGTGGTGCGTACCGCCACCGACCGTTTGTTTACAGAATTAACCCAGCAGCGCTTGCGCGAGTCGGCTGCTTTGTACGCCGATGTTTATGAAGAAGATGATGAAACGCAAGAATGGACGGATGTAGCGGCGTCAGAGTGGCCAACATGAGCAAGCTAAAGCGGGGGATGGTCATTGACGTCAATCTTGATCCTACCAAGGGTTCGAAAACACGGAAAATTCGGCCATGCGTGATTGTCACTAACGACACGTATAATGCGCGTGTCCCAGTCATCCAGGTGGTGCCATTAACGGCATGGAGTGAAAGAAAAGCCAGCATCATTACTAATACGGAAATTGCCCCATCGTCGCATAACGGGTTAACCAAAAAAACGGTGGCGGATTGCCTACAGACACGTCCCATTGATCACCGCGCTCGATTTATATGAAAATGCCTCCAACCTGTTGACCATTTTCATATTTCGTTGTGCTCCACCGGGGCATGGGGGTTAGTCAAAGTACGAGGTGAACTGGAAGACGAGATCATGGCAAAAATTGACGATGCATTAAAAATCGTTTTCGACCTCGCGTAGGCTGACACCAAAATCAAAACACAAAGGGTATAGTAGGCATGAAGAGCCCAATCCGCATCCCATTGCTTGCCCCAACCCATGCAGTCGAGGGGAGAGGCGAAAAACTTCGGCGGATTTTCCGGTGAGGTCTTGAGCGCGCCCCTCACCGCCACGTTCGGCTCCAGACAAATATCGCCTTGACAAATCAAAATACAATACGTACAATTGTACCTATGAAAATAATAGCTGACACAAATACATTCATAGCCGTTGCCTTAAATGAGCCTGAAAAGGATAAAATAATACGGCTTACTGAAGGCCATGATTTAATTGCTCCTGATGTTTTACCGTTTGAAATTGGGAACGCATTGACAGCGATGATGAAAAAAAACGCCTTGAAAAAGGAGGAGGTCAAATCAGCGTGGGAGATAATTCAACATATACTGGTTGATCTAAGGCATACCAACATCGAATCGGCATTAGGCATGGCGATTAAATATGACCTATATGCATACGATGCCTATTTTTTAGAATGCGCTGGAAACCTCCGAAGCCCGATGCTTACACTTGACCTTGGAATGCAAAAGGTGGCGCGGGAGATGGGAATCACAATTTTGGAGTAAGATATTATGAAAGTGTATACATATTCTGAAGCGAGACAACGTCTTGCCGATGTGCTCAATATCGCAAGAAGTGAAGAGGTTGTCATCAAGAGGAGAGGAGGCGAAGCCTTCTCAATAATTTTTAAGAAAAGTAAAAAATCACCATTTGACGTGCCAGGGATCCAAACCAAAGCAACTACAAAAGACATTCTTGAAGCGGTAAGAGAGTCCAGGGAACGATTTGGCTAACACTTATAAGTCCTCCCGCTGTCAAGGGTAAAACTACGCCATAACGAAAAATCTTTTTCTTTTTTCGTCTGCTGGGTTTCCGAGTCCATTTGCCTGTTGGCAGCGATTCCGACTTTATTTCAAACCGGGTTCTGGAAAGAGATCCTGCACCAAACACTTATCGAGATTCTACCACCTGGTTTACCCAAGGAGGGCCCATTCGGCTAAGCGGTCTCTACATCGACCCCCAAGCCTGCCGAGCGAATGATGCAGGTCGCCCATTGCGCGTAAAGAAGCTCTTGACTTTGGCATCATGTTCGCATAGTATACAGCATCAAATAAAACATGAAAAAAGATTCATAGGAGGTGCATTATGCCTATTAGCATAACTGAAGACATTCGCTCAATTACTGAACTAAAACGAAATACTAACGCGGTTCTTGAGCAGATTCATCAAACAAAACGTCCAGTTATTCTTACCGTAAATGGTAAGGCGGAAGCTGTCCTTGTTGACGCAAAAGAATATGAAAAAATTACTAATGCCTTTGATTTGCTCAAACTCCTCGCCCCAGCAGAGGAAGACATCAAAGAAGGTCGCTACACTGAAGCAAAAGATTTCTTTAAGGAGTTCAAACGTGCCAAAGAGATTTAAGATTCGTCTCACCCGCAATGCACAGAACGACCTTGAGCAAATTTACTTCTACATTGCTTCTGACAGCGTTAATTATGCGAAGAATTTCATATTAGAGCTGGAAGAGAAAATTTATAGTCTGGACACTTTGCCAGAGCGGTGTCCATATATCCCCGAAAATGTTTTTTTCGGCACAAACTACAGGCATCTTATTCTTAAAAAATATCGAGCCATATATAAAATTGACAATGATTCTGTGTACATACTTAGGGTTGTCCATGGGTCAAAGTTACTCGGTTTATGAAAATTTGCGCTAACGATGCGCTGCACTTGACCCGCGGGCACGCGTATTTATCTGGTAGCTGTTCCAAGTCTTTCCTCGCCGAAATCGCATGTGCCGGTTCGTGGGCGGGCAAGTGAGTTCTGCCGTTGTCAGAAAAAATGATCAGCCTCGAAACGTTGTATGAAAATGCGTTTCTTATCGGACTGAATATTTCTCGAAGGATTGAACGACCCTTCGGTAATTTCCATGATCCCAGACTAATGGCCACCGACTTCAAGATACGATACGCTCTCAAGGATACGAGGTATTGGGGAAGAAAGTCTTGAGCTGATCATGATCGGGCCGCATGAAAATTATTTCAGAGATTTGGTGAGTTATCTGAGAAACAAATAGCAAAACGGCTAACAATTATAAGGGATAAAGGTTGAAGAGGAATAAAAAGAAAGAGTTTAGTTTAATAATAGAATGTGAAATCACTAAGGACGAACTACAGAAAAAACTTCAAGCGAAAAATTCCTCAGACTAAGATCGGGCGATAAAACACTCGGCTGGTTAAGGACACGTTGGGCAGCTAAGTACTGTCCCAAGTACAACACCTCTGAGGAAACGGAGCGTTCTGAGAAAATGAAGACAAAAAAGCACTGCTTTACCCTGGTCCTATTGTGCATTCTTACAGGACTCCAGCTCCTGTCCGCTTTTGGGGCGGAAACCAGCTTTCGCATGAAGGTTGCTATCCCGCGCCCTTCCCCCCAAAAGGAGGTGGACCAACCCAAAGAGGAAGGGACGAAGGACCAGGAATCCCAGACTGTTCCCTCAATTTCCATTGATGTAGAGCGCGATATCCCTAAAGGCCAGGAGGCCGGCCCCTTTGACTTGGCCGTGGTGATCGCAAACGGAAATTACACGGTAAAAGGGGTTCCCTATGTGGTCTATGCTCACCGGGATGCGGCGATCATGAAGGAGTACCTTGTGCATACATTTGGGCTCAAACCGGAGAACATCATGGAAGTGCGCGATGCCACCAAAGGGACCTTCGAAACCCTTTTCGGTACCGTCCAGGATCACAGGGGAAAACTCCATGACTGGGTCAAACCTGGAGTGAGCCGCGTCTTCATCTACTATTCGGGTCATGGGGCTCCTGCCCAGGAGACCGGAGAGGGGTACTTTGTTCCTTCGGATGCGGACCCGGACTACATCAGCAAGTCCGGCTACGCCCTTTCGGTCTTCTATGCCAACCTCAATGCCCTGCCCGCAAAGGAGACGGTGGTGGTCTTGGATGCCTGTTTTTCCGGCCGGACCCAGGATGGGCTCCTTTTCAAGAATGTAAGCCCGAGTATGCTGCGGGTCAGGGAGATTGTGGCCGGTCTTCAGCAAGGGGCTGTTCTCACAAGTTCCCAGGGGGATCAGATGAGTACCTGGTATCCCGACAAACAGCACAGCCTGTTTACCTACTATTTTTTGAAGGCGCTCCAGGGAGAGGCCGATGCGAATCAGGACAAGCTCGTGACCGTGGGAGAGATGTGGGGCTACCTGTCTGAACATGTTCCCTACTGGGCAGGCAGACTCGCAGGTAAGCGCCAGGAGCCCAAAATGGAAGGGGACCCTAACCTGGTTCTGGTACGCTTCAAATAATGAGGATAGAGAAGCCGGTTGATCCATGCCATTCCTACGGAGGACCTGGCCTGTGTGTTGACTGTGCTCAAGGCCGCCTCAGGCCGGGCCGAGGCTACGCCGGCGCACTGGGTGTAGGGCGCTTGCAGGTGAACGGGGTTATAAGGACAACGCGGGCAGACTTATGAAACAGTTTAGCTGGGAAAATCTGGATATGAGATGTCATCGTTTCAAAGGCAACATTGCGGGATTTTTACGGTTTCAAAATAGCCACTCAGTTCTCCTAATTGTGGGTCTTGCGGTGTATCTGGCTTTCTGGGGTTGCGCATCTCCACCGCAACATGCGTTTGTATCCGAAACGGGTTATGCTCGGCTGCAAAAATTTGAACCTGTCCAGGAGTCTTCGGGCACAAGGGAAGATGGCGGCGCAAGGGTGGAGAATCTATCGGTCACCCAGGAGAGTCTTGATGCGGTATTGACCTATGACCTGGTTGGAGCAGGAGCCGATGTCAGGGATGAGGTCATTGTGGAAATCAGTATGGATGACGGAAAAACCTGGAAGACGCCAAAAGGGCTTTGGGGCGACGTAGGCAAGGGGATTGGGACTGGCAAAGGAAAGCGCGTCCGATGGGCCGCGATTGAGGAATTCAACGAGGGTCTTGATGCGGTTGTACGCTTTAGGGTTACCACGCTTACCGAAAGGAACAGTCCGCCTTCTGCCAGGCCTGCGCAGGCCCGGGAATGCGTGGTCCGTGACGGTCGTTTTTGCCGGTATGGCAATGGCATAGTGAAAGATACAAGCACGGGCCTGGAATGGGTCTCCGGTCCTGACAAGAACCTGAACTGGCATAACGCCAGATCCTGGATTCAGAGCATCAACCTGGACGGTGGCGGATGGCGGATGCCGGCCTTGAGCGAACTTGAAAGTCTTTACGTGCAAGGTGCCGGAACCAGAAACATGACGTTTTTATTAAAAACATCGAATTGGTATGTATGGTCGGGGGAGATCAAGGATTCATCGTTTGCCTGGGGCTTCTACTTCCGTTATGGCGACAGGTATTCAAGCCGCCGCACCGATAATTCGAGGGGCGGCGTTCTTGCAGTGCGATCGCGAGGAACCCGGTGATTGCGATTGTGAACCTGAGGCCTCAAAACCGGTGCAGTGGGATACCTGTACCAGTTCCTATGGAAAATCTCTCGAATTGATGCATCACGAAGGCAAATCTTTCGGGACTTAGAACATAAAATGGGTTCCGCCTAAGATGCCTCGAGGATGTTCAACCAGCATTTTTTCTCGGACTGGCAATTTTGCTACGCTGCATTGCCAGCCGGTTATGCGGCGCGTTAGCACTGAAACGAAAGGATATAACAACATGAAACAATGGTATGAAGAACTATTTGAAAACTACGGAATGAGATATGATAACGAGTGCTTCACCCAAGGCACCATTGGTGAATGCGACTTTCTTGAAAAAGAGATTAGTTATGATAAGAGTTTGAGGATACTGGATATTGGGTGCGGAACAGGCAGACATGCAATTGAATTGACAAAAAGAGGCTATACTGTCGTGGGGGTTGATCTTTCAGATTCACAATTAGAACGAGCAAGACAAAAGGCATCCATAGATAATCTGCAAATTCATTTTCAAAAGCATGATGCCAGAAATCTTCCATTCCTACATGAATTTGACTTGGTCATCATGTTGTGCGAAGGAGGATTCCCGCTGATGGAGACCGATGAAATGAATTATCAGATTCTCCGGAATGCCTCCAACGCCCTAACGCAGAAAGGGAAACTGATATTTACCACTCTGAATGCCTTATTCCCTCTGTTCCATTCCGTCAAAGATTTCCTTGATTCAAGCACAAAAGAAGGGAACGCAAAATGCGACAGCATTTCATTCGATTTGATGACTTTCCGGGAACAAAACACCGTACATGCCGAAGATGATCTCGGGAATAAAAAAGAACTCCATTGCAACGAAAGGTATTATACTCCCTCGGAAATAACCTGGCTGTTAAAAACCCTTGATTTCAATGCCATTGATATTTTAGGTGCGAAGCTTGGTGCTTTTAGTCGGAATGATGAATTATCTACTGAAGATTTTGAAATGCTTGTAATTGCAGAGAAATGATTGTGAGATGCTAACCAGGCGCTTGCACCCGATCGTGGCCCTGCAGGGCCACTCGGGGTTACCTTCGTATTCATATAAATGCAAGATGGAGGTAATATGATACCTTACTGTGGGTTACCGTGAAAATACCCTCACCAACCCAGGGGGCAGGGATCAGAGATCAGGGATTAGGGATTAGTGAAAGAGGTCTGCTCTCTCATCTGAGGAAAGGGGATTTTCATGCTCGGGGGTGACAAAATATTGCTGTCATGAACGTTCGGATTGTTCAAAATGCGATGCTTATCTCGCGACGAAAGAAGACGATAAGATGAAACGGGAAGCCACCGCATTAAAATGGTATTTACTGATGTTAATGCATCAGTAATTGGAGAGGATTCTGTTCTCGAAAAAATCTGCTGGATTCGCAACAGGCTGCGACGGTTGACAGCATGGGAGGAAAGATGAAGTTCCTTTCCGATTACGAGGAGGGCGACGAAAGCTCTATTACCCAGAACACATTTCGGGAGATCGTCGCCTCGCTTTTCAATATCGCAAGCATGTCGGATGTATGGGAACTTGGTATGTATGATTCTAGGGGGCATCTCAAGTCCTTTGCGCTTGAGACGGACGATCAGACATATGTCATGGGATATGTTCCCGTCACATCTGCGGCCAAGGGGATCGAGGAGGTCAACAGAGCCGTTACAGAGATGGATAAGGTGGTGCAGCAGGTGGTTACCTATGCGGAGGAGTCTGCCAGCGCCTCCGAGGAGATGAGCGCCCAGGCCGAACAGATGAAGGTGTTTGTCGCCGAACTGGCGGCAATGGTTGGGCAAGGTCAACCCGGATGCCGCAGGCCCCCTCCTCAGCGGGAAAGACCGGATCTTCGACAGTTCAACACACCGGTACTCAAAGGCGGTCATAACGAAGGATCAAGAGAAATCGGGTTCCTTACGTCTTTGTGGCTGATTTATTAATCAGCCAACCGCGTCAACTCGGTCTGGCAATTCCGCTGCGCTCTATTGTCAGCCGGTTATGCGGGCCGGTCATCCCAGCCCGCATCTGGACTTATCCGAAAACTACTTCGTCTCCGTTTCCGACATAGAGATCGCTTACTGAACCGAGTTTCCCGCTCCCTTTTACCACGGGATACCCAAGCTCGATCATCTTCTGAACGGCTGGAAGGCCCGTGCAATGGTTACAAGCGACCTTCTTGAAGTTATACTTGGCCATGCTCTTCACGACCTGTTCCTGCTTTTCGTTCAAAGGGCCGAATGGGGCGATGTGCAGACCGCCATATATCCCGTACATGTTCTCACCGCCCGCGAGTTTCTGCTGCGCAAAGTCTGCAAAGGTCAGGATGCTCTGATGGCAGCAGCCGGTGACGCAGACCATACCCTTATCCTTCACATTGAAATAGAGGGATTGCTCGCCCCTGACCCGGATCAGGATGGGTAAATCAAAGGCGACCAAAGCGCATCCGTCGAAAAGCTTGTTGACGTTGCCCGGCTTGCACTGGATCAGCTTTCCCTTGTGAGTGATCCCGTTCCTGGCGCTGGGGGTTATGAACTCCGCGCCTTTGAGGAAATGCATTCCTTCGGGATAAAAGGTCGCGGGTATGTAGATAGGTATCTCAGGATTGTATTTAAGCGTGGTTTCCAGACCCCAGTAATGGTCAAGATGCTCGTGGCTGATCACCATAAACTCAATCTCGCCGCTCTTGAGCATCTTGTCTATGCCTTCCCGTTTGAAGCATTCATCCATGTAGGGCCTATTCCAGCCTGTGTCCAATAGGAACTTGTGATGGATCCCCTTCAGGGTCTCCATATCAATGAGCGAGCAACTGCCTGCGGCATTCTTTGGGTCCCAGGGGATCTCCCACTGGTTCGCCTTGGGTCCTCCCCCCTTCTCCATCTGGCCGATGAGGTATTTTCCGTCCAACCACCCCAGCTCCGACACACACTTGATTCTCACGCTCTTGCACTGACCGATGTCGTATTTTCCCGCAGCCAGGGCCTCAAGGGGCTTGTGCATAATCACCCCTCCCAATCCCAGTACCGCTCCTCCTAGGGCCGCGGTCTTGATAAACTCTCTTCGATCCATGTCTGTCATCGTTCTTCCTCCCCTCTTATAGTGGTTTAGCCAGATCGAGGCCATCCCCCCTCGATGATCCAATCCGCCTGGTTTCTCCCTCACCTCCTTTATGGTTACTTGCTCTTGCGACCAGGTAGCCCAAGGTCGCCAAGTGCCGGAAAGCATCCCACCGGCCGTCGCCCGGCGGGACAATCTTGCGCTGCAGCCTTATGAACACTAAGTGGCATCAGAAAAGACTTTGTTCTCGAACCCGGCAACAGACCATATATAGTCCCAGCGAGGCCCCAGAAGGCGGCCGACAGATCCGGATTCGGCAACCTCTTGGAGCAAAGAAATACTCGCAATGCTTCAGATGTGACGGAGTATGGGTGATTTCGTTTTATTGTGTCAAGCGCAAACTTATGATAATTTTATATGTAAATCTGTATTCCAAAGCGGCAATACAATAAGTCTATAAGAATCTTAAGGCTGTTTTTCCTGAGTACAATGATTCGGCTTTAGTCCATCTTACTTCACGTGTATATCATTTTGAATGGCCATTCAATGATATGATTGATACTACATAAATCTATACTTCTTCAGTCTATTATATCTTGAGCAGCATATTAGCTAAATTCAATTCTAAAATGTGAGCAATCGAGGCCCGAATCTACACTTTGCGCGGTCTGGAAAAACAGGTGGGCAGCCTTCCGACCGGTAATAATGCGCCTTCCCTGCCCCTCTTAATTGTTGGACAGCCTTCACTTACCGTCGCAGAGGGGGGGGTCATGAAGCTGCTGAGAGTGGGAACTAGAATTTCGGTGGATAGAGGGGCACACGGAGTTACGGTGAGGTTGCCATTATTATAAGATTATTCTATTATGCTTTCAGGGGCTCTTTCTGAAAGCTGAGGTTGACCATGGAGGGGGCCGGCCGGGTTGCGGCAACAATTGTTGAGAGGGTGAGGGAATGACAATAAAGGTGACTGTTGATTCAAACCTTCGCATAAAGGACGTCTTTGAACCTCCGGTTGAAGTGGATCTGAAGGATGGGGAGGGTACCTTAAAGGACGTCTTGCAAAAGCTGTCTGACAGGTGCCCCTATTTGAGATTTACTGAGGGTGGTGAGATGGGGGATGATCTCCGTCATGTTTACATAAATGGAAAGAGCCATTTTCAATTGCCGGAAGGGTTGAAGAGAAAGCTCAGTGACGGTGACACAGTTCGAGTCGAAGCTTACATGGAGCCCCTTGCAGGTGGCTGAAAAGGCAGAGGCTGCAATACCTCTCGGATATCAGACCTTGGATGAAGAGGTACACATCTGCGAAGTGAACTCTGACTGGCTTCGCGCAGTCGGATATCAGCGTGAAGAAGTCATCGGCCGAAGATTTGAGGGTTTTCTTCCCGCGTACGAGCAAGATCAAGATGGTGTCGGGCTTTTTGCGCGGGACAATTGCTGTTCCGCATCAGGGGGTTTTGCCTGACGCCACGCAGGTGGCCATGAGCTGGGCTTGATCGTTTGCCGCCTCCCTTGTTCTCCTCAAGAAATCAGAAACGATGGCGATATACTCCTTGGGCTTCTGCTCGTAAGTATTGTGACCGCAGCGCGGCAGCACCGCGAGTTCCCCTTTCTTCAAGTGCCGGTAGAAGTGAACTCCCTGCTCCACCTCAAAGAGAAAGCTCCTGTCAGGGAAAAGGACCAGGGCGGGACATTGCACATAGGGGAGAATAGGCCTTAGATCAAATATATCCGAACCGTATGCTCCCCCTTCTGTCCTGAACTGCTCAAAGAAGGCCTCGGCCCTGTCCCTGCCATGCCAGTCAAGAAGCTTTGCCTGAAGCTGCGATTCAAGCTCCCGAAAGGATTTCTGGAATTTCTCCCTGTTGAACTCTCTCATGGTCACGGGGCTGAAGCACTGGGTGCTGGAGGTCACGACGCTCTTTACATGGGTGGGGCAGGCCGTTGCATAGTCAATCGCCACAACTCCGCCCTCGCACTGGCCAACGAGGTGAAAAGTATCAAGAACTAATAATTCTCTGATTCTGAAGAGTTCCCTGACAGACTCGGCCCTGAAGGAGGGACTGAGGTAAAAGCTGAAAAAATCCTCGCCCGGCTCCGAGAGTCCGTAGCCTCTCCTGTCGTACATTACTACCCTGTAGCCCATCTCCAGAAAGGAGGGGTAAATCTCCTTCCACATCTTGCTGCAGCCGAAGCCGTGATGCAGAAAGACAATGGTCTCGCCTTGGCCTTGGGTTTCGTAATATCTCTTCAGTCCATCTATTTCGACATAGGGCATGGAATCCAACTCCGTTTTCATTTTTTCGCAGTGTGTATTACTGCGCCTGCCTAGTCAAGCGTAATGAGGCCTGCCGCTTTTCACTCTGGTAACAGGGATGGTGGAGGGGGCTGCTAATTTGCGAGTTCATCGGATTTGACTGATTGTGAGATGATTGACAGGACGGATATTGATGACCTATCCTTGCCAGAGGATTTTTAAAGTAAACAGAAGCGGTAATTTGGTATTGTATTATATGCCGGGATTTGCGATGGTTAAGAAATCTTTTTGCAGAAAGAGGAGGACTTGATACATGGATAAACCCGTTGAAAACTACTGGCGCAGAAGGCTTGAGGCGGTCAGGGAGGCATTGGAGGCCAATAATTTCAGCGCCTATGTGGCGCAGAGTTCCGATGAGGCCATAAATCTCGTTTGCGAAAATATCATCCCGGAAACAGGGGCAAAGAAGATCTCATGGGGCGGTTCAATGACCTTTACAGGGACAGGGCTTTATGAAAAGGTCAAGTCCATGGCCGGCTTCGAGTTCATTGATGTCTTCGACAAGGCCATACCCAAGGAGGATGTTATCGAATGGAGGAGACGCTCACTTCTTGCCGATCTTTTCATAGCCGGCTCCAACGCTGTAACTGAATCAGGAATCCTGGTAAACCTCGATATGATCGGAAACCGTGTTGCCGGCATAACCTTCGGCCCCAAAAATGTGCTTCTGGTAGTGGGAAGGAACAAGATTGTTCCCGATGTGGATGAGGCCATGATGCGGATCAAGAACTTCGCAGCGCCTGCCAACGCAATGCGTCTCGACAAGAAGACCCCATGTGTAAAGACTGCGTTCTGCGAAGACTGCAAGAGTCCCGACAGGATATGCAACACCTGGACGATCACAGAGAAGTCCTTTCCAAAGGGAAGGATCAGGGTGGTGCTTATAAATCAGGACCTGGGCCTGTAGGCGGGAGAAGGATCAGGGAAGATCAAGGTCAGCCTTGTAGGGGAAATGATCGGAAGGGTATCTTCCCTGAAAGTCGTCGCGTATGATGGATGTGTCCCTTACCAGGAATTCAGGGCTTGCCAGCACCCAGTCTATGCGTTCTTTTTTGGGAATCCCCGTGAATCCGTGGCTGGTCGCGCTCAGCACCCCTTCCGGAAGCCCCAGCACCTGCCATGTATCCCTCAGGCGGGTTTTTTGAGAAGTAAGAATGGCGTGCGTCTTCGAGTCGGGTCCGTCGTTGAAATCACCCATCAGGACGGCGGGCTCATCAAGAGAGGATGCCCATTCAGAAATGATGGAGGCCTGTCTGATCCTTGCCTCTGGCCCAAGATGGTCCAGATGGGTGACGCAGGCCCAGATTGTACTCTTTGATCCGGCGCACCTAAGTTTCGCGTAGCTCATCATCCTGGGAAACCCGCTGTCCCAGCTCTTGCTTCTGTGTATCCGAGGCGTCTCGGAGAGCCATAATTCATCTCCTTCCAATATGGTGAGGGCCCCCTTGAGGAAAAACAGGGTGGGATACTGGCATGTGTCGTCAATGACACGGTCCGGCGCATGCAAATGGTATTCGGGAAGCCGCTCTTTAAGATCCATGAGCTGATTCCATCTGCCCTCCTGTGTCCCCACTATTTCCGGGTTGTAGCGATTTATGATTTCGGAGACAAGGTCTCTTCGATAATGCCAGGCGTTGGCCCCGTCGGTGGCATTTTCAAAGCGAATGTTAAAGGTCAAGACTCGCATAATGGTCCTCTGAAAAGAGTATAGATTTATGCCGGAATAAGATCGCATATCCGGGAGGCCTTCACAAGTGAAAGGGTATCAGACCACGAGGGGGCAGGTGTCCCTCGGGGCCTCTTCAGATGGAAGGGGGGAGAAGACGGTAAAAACATCAATACCATTGTGTGTTGGGATTGACGGGAAGGCACCTTCCATTGGAATCGGCTTGATGAAAAGGATTATTCAATGTAGAATTGAACGAAACGCTGTAGATGGAGTTCTTATAAAACCGTCAATGTTGTTTTTCATACGACGAAAATGGACGCATAACGGAACCGGCATGGTTTTTTAGAAAGGGTTTGGAATGGGACAGTATAATCTCCAAAGGGTCTTTGAGCCCCAGAGGATAGTTGTTGTAGGCGCAAGTGAAAAGCAGGGCAGCATCGGAAATGCCATAATGAAAAACCTTGTTGAGGGCGGCTTCAGGGGAGAGGTACTGCCCGTCAACCCCAAATACGAAAAGGTCTATGGCAGGGCATCGTTTAAGAGCGTAACGGAAATTGGTGAAGGGGTGGATCTTGCCGTGATAGCGACTCCCATTCAGACTGTGCCGGAGATCGTGGAAGAATGTGTTGAGAGAAAGGTCGGCGGGGCCATCGTTATATCGGCCGGAGGCAAGGAGGTAGGGGAGAAGGGGAGGGAGATAGAGGAAAGGATTAGGGCGATCTCATACGAAGGGGGACTGAGGATAGTTGGTCCCAACTGCCTTGGCATCATTAGGCCGAGAGGAAACCTGAATGCGAGCTTTGCTTCCGAGATGCCCGTTACGGGAAACCTGGCCTTTGTCTCCCAGAGCGGGGCCATCTGCACGGCCATTCTGGATCTGGCCTTCAAGGAAAAGATAGGCTTCAGCCACTTCGTAAGCATAGGCTCAATGCTGGATGTGGATTTCGGCGATGTGATAGATTATCTGGGAAACGATCCTTCTGCCCAGAGTATCCTGCTCTATATAGAGAGTCTTAGCAATTTCAGGAAGTTCATGAGCGCGGCAAGGGCCGTCTCCCGCGTAAAACCCATCATTGTGCTCAAATCCGGAAGAAGCCCTGCCGGCGCAAAGGCGGCGGCTTCTCACACGGGGGCCATGGCCGGGGAGGACGCGGTCTATGATGCGGCCTTCAAGAGGGCCGGTATCGTACGGGTGGAGACGATCCAGCAGCTCTTTGACTGCGCCGAACTCACGGCCAAACAGCCTACCCCCAGGGGGCCCAGGCTTTCCATAGTTACCAACGGAGGCGGACCGGGGGTCATGGCGGCTGATACGCTGGCCCGATTCGGTCATGCCCCTGCGTCCCTCGATCCCGATACCATGCGGAAGCTCGATGAGATCCTTCCCCCTTTCTGGAGCCGCGGCAATCCCATAGATATCCTGGGAGACGCATCGGCGGAGCGCTTCAGGAATGTGCTTGAGATCTGCTTTGAGTCAAAGGAATCAGACGGCGTTTTGGTGATCCTAGCGCCCCAGGCCCTGACCGAGCCTACTCAGGTAGCGGAGGCCCTGGCCGCTGCCATGAAGGGACGGAGATATCCCGTATTTACATGCTGGATGGGAGGGAAGAGCATCGCGAGGGCGCTTCAGGTACTGAACGACGCAGGCATTCCAACTTACGAGACCCCTGAAAGGGCCGTAAGGGCATTTCTCTATATGGTGGAGTATGCCCGGAACATGGAGATGCTCCTTGAGATACCCCCAAAGCTCGCAACTGATATGGCCTTTGACGCAGAAAAAGCCGGAGCACTAATCACTCGGGCTCACGAGGGGGAGTTCATGGGCGAGTCGGAGTCCAAGGAGATACTTGCGGCCTACGGGCTTCCCGTCATAAGAACCGAGACCGCCGCAAACGAAGATGAAGCATCCCGGCTTGGCCGGGAGATGGGCTATCCTCTTGTCATGAAATTGCACTCACCCGATATCACCCATAAGACCGAGGCCGGCGGGGTTGTGCTGGATCTGCGATCGGATGATGATGTGCGGTCGGCCTTCAGGCGCATATTGGATGCGGGCAGACGCTATAAGCCCGATGCCAGGATCACCGGAGTAACCCTGCAGCCCTTTTTCGCAAGTCCCGATTACGAGATACTCCTTGGGGCAAAGAGAGATCCTAATTTCGGCCCGGTAATCCTTTTCGGGATGGGAGGGATCTTTACCGAGGTCTTGAAGGACAGGGCACTCGGTCTTCCGCCCATGAACAGGCTTCTTGCCTCAAGGCTCATGCAGGAGACAAAGGCCTACTCGCTCCTCAAGGGTTACAGGAACAGGGCGCCTGCCGATATGGAGATGCTGGAGGAGATGATCGTGCGGCTATCCCAGTTGCTCATTGATTTTCCGGAAATTGCGGAACTCGACATGAATCCTGTCCTGATCAAAAACGGGCGCTCCGTAGTGGTGGACGCGCGCGTTCTGACCGCATCCGCGCACTTCCATTCTCCTCTCCACCTTGTGATAAGCCCATATCCGGAAGAATATGAGGCGCATATAAAGACGGAAGAGGGCTTCCGGTTATTTGTGCGTCCGGTTAAACCGGAGGATTATCCGCTTTTTACGGAATTCCTGAAATCGGTTTCATCCACAAGCCTTTATCACCGGTTTCTGGGAAGGATAAAGGAATTGACCCCTGCCATGCTCGCACGGTTCACTCAGATAGACTATGACCGGGAGATAGCCCTTGTAGCGCTTGAAGATGGTCCCGGGGCCGAGAAGATGCTCGGGGTCGCAAGGATAACGGGAGATCCGGACGGCAAGACAGGCGAAGCGGCAGTGCTTGTGGGGGATCCGTGGCACGGCATGGGCATCGGTTCCAGCCTTCTCAAACGATGTCTCAGGATAGCGGAGGCCAGGGGTTTTAAGACCGTTACGGGAGCGGCCCTGAAGGAAAACAAGAGTATGCTTGCCCTTGCGGAGAAGCTGGGAATGGGTGTATGCCAGGATCCGGGCACAGCCGAATATAAGCTCTGCATTGATTTTATTTCTTTGGCTAAGGGCGCCTCTTGAATTTTCAAGGACAGTTGTTAATTTAAAAAAATATATTTAGGTAAGGAAGAAAAATGCACAGGGTCAGGTATGGTTCGAGATCAACGAAAAAGTTTTCTAGAAATGGGGGATTGATGAGATGACTAAGGTTATTTCAAGGTTAGGGGTTGCGGTTTTGGCTATGGTTTTTTTTGGCTGCGCTGCGCAAAAGGCTCAGATGAACGATTCGGTTTTCGAGCCTTACAAGTTTACGGCAAAGGACTATGTACAGAAGGTAGATAATTTCCTGATAATCTTAGATGGTTCTACATCAATGTCAGATAAGTATGATGGAAGGATGAAGCTGAACCTCGCCAAAGATATCGTCAACAGGATGAATCAGACTATCCCGGAACTGGCGTTCAAGGGGGGGTTAAGGACCTTCGGGCAGGGGGAGTGCCTTCCCAAGGGGACAACATCTCTGATATACGGTATGACCCCATATGCGAAGGCTGATCTGGCTGACGCGGTTAACAAGGTTAAGTGCACCGGCGGAAACAGTCCGCTTGACGACGCCCTTGTGGGTGCCGGCCCGGATATAACAAAACTCGCTGGGAAAACAGCCCTTATTATTGTAAGCGACGGGTTGCAGATGGAAAAGGCTCCTGTTGCCCCAGCCGCTGCTCTTAAAAAGGCCATGGGGGATAACTTGTGTATATATACCATCCAGATCGGCGATACCCCGGAAGGCAAACAGCTTCTTGACCAGGTAGCTGCAGCCGGAGGGTGCGGTTTTGCCTCAAACGCCAAGGATATTTCCTCCTCTTCCGCAATGGCTGATTTTGTCGAAAAGGTATTCATACAGAAAGCCGGTGTTAAGGACAGTGATGGGGACGGTGTGCTGGATGACAGAGATAAATGTCCTAACACTCCTAAGGGCGTGAAGGTAGATGCAGACGGATGTCCCATGAAGGCAGCCCCTGTGGCTGCTGTAGGCGCCCTTGACAGTGATGGCGACGGCGTCCTGGACAATGTTGATCAATGCCCTGGAACACCCAGGGGAGCAATGGTGGATAGCCGGGGATGCTGGGTAATTGAAGGCGTTTGGTTTGACTTTGATAAGACCGATATAAAGAATGGTTACGCCAAGAATTTGGCAGAGGTTGCCTCGGTATTCAAGGCCAACCCGGGTCTCAAGGTGGTGCTTGAAGGACATGCCTGCGACATAGGGACGAAGGAATATAATCAGGGCCTTTCTGAGAGAAGGGCCAACTCGGTCAAGAAGCACCTCGAAAGTTTGGGCGTACCTGCCCAGCAGCTTTCGGCCAAGGGCTACGGCCTGACAAGACCGGCCGTGCCTAACAACTCAGAGGAGGGGCGGGCCAAGAACAGGCGCGTGGAGATAACTGTTATAAAATAGAAGATGTCTTGGAGAGAAGGGCGACACAGATCGCCCTTCTCTTTCCATACCGCATGCCCTTTGAAATCCTTGGATCGGAGGACTCCCTTTACATGTTCACTCTTGGTTACGCCTGGTAGGTCTTTAGTCCTTTTGGACCCGGTCAGGCCAATAACCCTTTACGGCGCTAGCGAAAATGTAGCCTCGCCGCTGAGTGTGTTCTGGCTCGGAAGGCGTCGCTACGAGGAAGCCCTGCTGCTCCAGAAAGAACTTGGTTCTCTTCGTTCACTTGGAAAAATCCCTGATACAGTTCTCTTGCTTGAGCACCCTCATACCTATACGGTAGGCGCCCACGGAAGCCCCAACTCCTTTCCCATAAACAGGGCGGAGTTTGAGGCCGAAGGGGTTGCCTTTCACTTGGTGGACAGGGGAGGGGATGTGACATATCACGGCCCGGGTCAGCTTGTGGGCTATCCGATAATGGATATGAAGCCCAGGGGGATTGACCTAATGAAGTATGTTAGAGATCTTGAAGAAGTAATCATAATTGCTCTAAAGCGATTCGGTATTTCGGGGGAGCGGTCTCCGGGGTATCCGGGCGTGTGGGTTGGTCAAGAAAAGATAGCGGCGATAGGAATAAAGGTTAATAAGAACGGCATAACCTCACATGGTTTTGCTCTCAATATTGCCTGTGATCTTAAATATTTTTCCTTTATTGTCCCCTGTGGAATCAAAGACAGAGGGGTGACAAGCGTTGAGAAGATCTTAGAAGCTCCTCCCGGCTTTGATGAGGTGCGCGATGCTTTGATTATTGCATTCGGGGATGTCTTTCAAACGTCCCCGAACCTTTCAATCGCGGCAAATAGCTCTCCCGGGTTTATGGGTTTTGATACGTAGTCGTCCATCCCTGCTTCCAGGCAGCGTTCCCTGTCGCCTTTCATCGCGTGGGCAGTCATCGCGACTATCGGGACATGGCCTCCTTTTCTTTTCTCCTTTTCCCTTATAAGCCCGGTTGCCTCAAGTCCGTCCATCTCAGGCATCTGTATGTCCATGAGAATGAGATCAAAGATATCGTCTTCCAGTTTTGCCAGTGCCTCTTTGCCGTTATTGGCTATTACCACTGAGTGACCTCTTTTTTCAAGGAGTCTTAATGCAAGCTTTTGGTTAGTCGCGTTGTCTTCCGCAAGGAGGATCTTCATCCTCTTCCTTGCGTCCTGGATCAGATGCCTTGTTATAACTGTTTCTTCTTCCCTGGCTTTATATCCCAGGGCCATGGTTATAGCCTCTAGAAGTTCCGACTGTCTTATTGGTTTTAGAAGATAGCCCGCTATACCCAACTCCTTACAGCGTGATATATCTCCTTTCTCCCCCATGGAGGTGAGAAGTATTATCCTGGTTCTTCTCTCTTGATCAAGGGTGTTGACCTTACGGGCCAGAGAAAAGCCGTCTGTCCCGGGCATGCTGCAATCCAGAAGCATAATGTCAAAGGGACAGGCATCTCTACTTGCGGAATCCATGATTTCAACAGCCTGCTCGGCATCTTTGGCCTCGCTTGCCTCAAGACCCCAGGATTCCGCCATTTCCTTGAATATCTGACGGTTGGTGGCATTGTCATCCACTATCAGCACCCTTATTCCCGTTAGATCATGAACGGCCGGTCTTGGTTTTGACGTGATGGGTTTTTTTGCCAGGCCGAAGCGCGAAGTAAATCTGAATGTGCTACCTTTCCCTGGTTCGCTTTCTACCTGGATATCACCTCCCATGAGTTCCACAAGCTGTTTTGATATGGCCAGCCCCAGCCCCGTGCCCCCGTAAGTCCTTGTAATGGAGCCATCGGCCTGCCGGAAAGATTCAAAAATGAGTGATATTTTGTCAGAAGGTATGCCCATTCCCGTATCCGTGACAAAGAAGGCGAGTAATACCGCCTCTTCTGATTCCTCGGCGACCTCAACACGAATCGCGATCTCTCCTCTGTTTGTGAACTTAATCGAATTTCCAGTAAGATTCATGAGCACCTGGCGCAATCTCGTGGGGTCTCCCACTAGGGCGGTAGGTACATCCGGCTTGATGCGACAGGTCAACTCAAGGCCCTTTGCATGGGCCTTTGCTGCCATAGTGCCTGCTGCGTTCTCAATCGTCGTTCTAAGGTCGAAATCCATCTGCTCAAGCTCAAGCTTGCGGGCTTCTATCTTGGAGAAATCAAGGATGTCATTGAGAATAGTAAGGAGTGAGTCCGCAGAGTTCTTTACGATCTCAAGATATTCGCGCTGTTCCCTGTTGAGTTCGGTCGCCAGGGCCAGTTCGGTCATGCCGATTATGCCGTTCAGGGGCGTGCGGATCTCGTGGCTCATATTGGCAAGAAATTCACTCTTTGCTCGATTGGCCTGCTCTGCCTGTGTTCTTGCCTGGACCAGAGGGTTAACGTTTATAATGTTAAGGAGCACTCCCTGGTATTCATCTTCATAGTATATCGGCTGGAGTCTCAGGATGACTTCAACCCCCTGAATGGCCTTTTGCGTGATTACAGGTGAGGCCCCGGGATGCTCCCGGAAATCTTCCAAATGACCTAAGACCTTTTGATTTATATTGTCTGTGTGGAACTCCCTGATATTCTTGCCTACTATCTCCTCTCTGTCCTTTCCGACAAAACGGCAGAAATATTCATTTACCTCAGTTACCAGATCCTTTGAGTTTGCGAAGACAACTCCCTCTTCCATGCCAGAGATCATGGCGGAGAGTCTTGCGTTTACTTCTTCAAGCTCCCTTGTCCTCTCCTGGACCAGGATTTGCGACCTGTCTCTATAGGATCTGAGCACCTCTTCTCTCGCCCTGAAAACGCTGTAGTCACGGCCTACTACAATAACCTTTGCCACTTTCCCGCTCTCACTCATGATCGGAAAAAGCGTCGTATTGAGATATATACCGCCACGCTCATCTTGATAACTAACCGGCTTTCCGCTTGATACGACCTGATCGTGGTAGGTTCTTCGTCTTTGCATTACTGGAGAAGGAAACATAGCAAAGGGATTTTTTCCGATAAGCTCTTCTGGCTCTTTTCCAAAAGCGGCGGCTGCAGATGAATTGAGTGTGAGGATACTCCCGTCGGCGGAGAGAACGAGAATTCTATCGGGAGAGCCGTTGAACAGGGCGTCCAGCAGAAAAAGTCCCTCCCAGATGGTTTCGTCCTGCATGGGGACCTTCACAAGGACATGTTCGAGCTGCTCTATTCTTTTCAGTAAATCCTGAGGAAACTCTTCCATGGTTTTACCTCCCGGAGGTGTCCCTGAGATTTCTGCACCTCGACAATAAAGCAATCATAGCACAGCGCATGGCTTTTTCAAATATCGTATAGCGGCTTAAGGAGCCGGGGAAAAGTACAACAATATAGCAAAACGAGCTATAATTAAGAATAATTAATTCATCCTGTATTGACTTTTTCATGCTCGGGGCTATGATCTCGGAAACTATAGTTTATTCTACCCTCCTGGGGTGGATTCTGAGGTGTTTGGATTTGAAGACTTTGATTGTGGGCGCGGGGGAGGTAGGTTTTCATATCGCCAAGAGGCTCTCCGAGGAGAAACACGACGTTATTCTTATTGACAAGGACGCCTCCAAGATCAAGAGGGTGAATGAAAACCTGGATGTAAAGGCCATGCTTGGTCACGGCACCAGTGCTCGCCTGCTCCAGGAAGCCGGCATAGCAAACGCGGACATGCTGGTTGCAGTTACGGACAGCGATGAGGTGAACCTGGTTGCCTGCATGATAGCACGAAAGCTGAACCCCGTCATGACAAAGGTGGCCCGAGTCCGTAATTATGAGTACCTGGACCCGAACATTTTTGACCGAGAACTTCTCGGCATTGATCATATCATAAGCCCGGAGCATGTACTGGTGAGGAATATCCTGGATCTTATAGAAGTTCCCGGTGCTTCCGAGGTCATAGACTTTGTTGAGGGCAGAGTAAAAATTATTGGTCTGACCGTCTCGAAATATTCTCCCCTTGACGGGACTCCCCTGAGTTCGTTTCAAGACCTGAGGGGCACATTTCTTATCGGCGCAGTAGTAAGGGGGGGCGTTCTGTTTATTCCAAGAGGGCAGGACATTATCAAGGCGGGGGATCTCGTCTATCTTGTTATAAAAGCTGAGGAAGTGCCGGAGGTGCTGGCCGGAGTCTTTAAGGTCAGCCAGGAGGCTGTGGCGCGGGTCCTTATCGTGGGGGCCGGTCAGGCGGGCACCGAACTCGCAAAGCTGCTTGAGAAGAAAAAGATTGCTGTGAAGCTTTTTGAAAGAGATCCCGAGAAGTGCAACCAGCTTGCGGAGATGCTCGAAAAGACCATTGTGATAAACGGCGATGGAACCGATCAAGACCTGCTGCTGGAGGAAAATATCGGAGAGATGGACTTGGTTGTGGCCCTCACTGAGGACGAAGAAAACAACGTCTTTGTCTCGCTGCTAGCAAAGGCCCTGGGAGCCAAAAGGACGATTACTCGAATAAGCAAGATAAGCTATTTGCCTATTGTCTCTACGCTTGGTATTGATCCAGTGGTTAACACGAGGCTTTCGGCCGTAAGGGCGATACTTCAGAACATAAGGAAGGGAAAGGTTATTTCCGTTGCCCCCCTGAAAGGCGAACACGCCGAGGCCATTGAGGCGGAGGCCCTTGAAACCTCCGATATAGTGAACGTTCCCCTTTCCAGGGTTGGATTCCCCAAGGGAGCAATACTGGCAACCATTGTGAGAGGTGATGATGTAATAATACCCAAAGGGGATACAATTGTTCTGCCGGGTGACAGACTCATCATGCTTGCGCTCAGAAATACCCTGCCAAGGCTGGAAAGACTCCTGACCGTCAAGCTGGAATATTTCTGATGCACTGGCTTGTTATACTGCGATTTACAGGACTGTTGGCCGTTTTCATGTCGGCCGCCATGCTTCCTCCCCTGATCGTGTCCCTGATTTATGATACAAAGGATCTTTATGCAATCCTGATTTCCATTGCTGTCAGCTTTGGCGCGGGAGTGATAATGGCGGCCCTTACGTCCAGAGAAAAGAGGGCCTCTCTAAATCACCGTGATGGAGTCGCTATAGTTACATTCGGCTGGATATGGGCGGGATTAATAGGGGCTATGCCCTACCTCTTTTCCGGAGCCATACCAAGTTTTGGTGACGCCTATTTCGAGTCAATATCGGGTTTTTCAACAACCGGAGCGTCAATAATTAAAGACATTGAAGCCCTCCCGGCAGGCATCCTTATGTGGAGGAGCATGACCCAATGGCTTGGCGGAATGGGCATCATAGTCCTTTCCATAGCGATACTGCCTTTCATAGGAGTTGGGGGAATGCAGCTTTACAGAGCCGAAACTCCCAGCCCTGTTGTGGATAAGCTCAAACCCAGAATGTCAGAAACAGCAAGGGTCCTGTGGAAGGTATATTTGTTTTTTACATTAAGCGAGATAGGTTTCCTTGCAGTTGGAGGAATGAATATTCTTGATGCCATTAATCACAGCCTCTGCACAATCCCGACCGGTGGGTTTTCGACCAGGAACCTTAGTGTTGCTTATTATGACAGTGCATACTTTGACTGTGTAATAATCTTTTTCATGCTGATTGGCGGCATCAATTTTTCACTGCACTACAGGTTTCTAAAGGGAGAAATGGGGGCCTTCACCAAGGACCCGGAATGTCGCACATACTTTATTATTGTGGGGTGTCTTATAGGCCTGGTAGCCTTCGACCTGTATGGAACGGTGTTTGAATCCTTTTGGAGATCTCTCAGAGCGGCAGCCTTCCAGGTCAGCTCAATAATAACTACAACCGGTTTTGCTACCGAGGATTTCGATAGATGGCCTTCGCTTTCAAAGCAGATACTTCTCGGATGCATGTTTATAGGCGCCATGGCAGGATCTACCGGTGGCGGAATGAAGATCATGAGAATAGTGCTTTTAGTGAAGCACGCCTTTCAGGAGCTTTTCAGGATCGCGCACCCCCATGCCGTAAGCGCCGTCAAGCTGGGAGGGAGGACTGTTCCAAGTGATGTCATGAGCAGTATCTGGGGTTTTTCGATACTCTATTTTTTGCTTTTTATTGTCTGCACCCTTGCCATGTGTATGATCGGCCTTGACATGACAAGCGCGTTTTCTTCGGTCGCTTCTTCCATGGGCAATGTAGGACCGGGTCTGGGTATGGTAGGCCCGACTCTGAATTACATGGATGTCCCCGCTCTGGGCAAATGGATACTCATTTTTTGTATGCTTGTGGGCAGGCTTGAGTTATATACGGTGTTGGTGTTGCTTACCCCGGAATTCTGGAAAAAGTAAGGGCTTGCTCCAGGATATTGCGATCTATAACAGAACCGCGACAAGCGTTGTGGAGTAGAAAAAGGGCTGATATGTCAAATTTTGTGATTTCAGTATTCGGGACAGATAGACCCGGCATCGTAGCCTCTGTGTCAAAGGCGCTTTTTGAAAGCGGGTGCGATGTGAGAGACGTAAGCCAGACAACACTCCAGACGGAGTTTGCCGGGATATTCGTGGTATGCGCTCCTGAAAGTCTTGACCTGGCGGGTCTTGCTAGAAAACTTGAAGAAGACCTTATTCCTTACGGACTTGCCGTTTTTGTAAAACCTATGGGAGCAGGGAAAGCGGATGCCCATGCCGGGAAGTCGGAACCCTTTGTCATTACGGCCATGGGGCCTGATCGTCTCGGCCTTGTGGCTGGAATCACCGAGGTCATGGCTGGTTTTGGGGTTAACATAGTAAACCTCAAGGCCATCTTCAGGGGTGGGGATGATCCGAGGCGAAACATCATGATCTACGAGGTGAACATACCCTATGGCCTGGATCAGGCTGAGTTTCGAGATGCGCTCACACGAAGAGCCGAAGAACTTGAACTTGATCTCAGCATTCAGCACAGAGACATCTTTGAGGAAATAAACAGGATATAACCTGGGAAAAGGTTCATGCCATGCTTACGGAAAGGGAAGTTCTCTCAACACTTGAAATGCTCAAAAGCGAACATCTCGATGTTCGAACCGTCACTTTGGGAGTGAGCTTGCTGGACTGCTCCAGCCATGATCCTGATATTTTCATGACTCGAATTAGAGAAAAAATACTCTCACTTGCCAAAGACCTCGTCAAGATATGTAACGAAGTGGGTGATAAGTACGGTATCCCTGTTGTAAACAAGCGTATTTCCGTAAGCCCGGTAGCGGTTATTGGGGCGGGACTGTCTTCTAAAGACCTGGTGAAAACCGCAAGGGTCATGGATCAATCCGCGGAAGAGGTTGGCATTGACTTTATCGGTGGCTTCAGCGCCCTTGTCGAAAAGGGCCTCGCGAGGGGGGACCTATCGCTTATTGAGGCAATGCCTGAAGCGCTTTCAGAAACCAAAAGGGTATGCGCTTCAGTAAATGTCGCTTCAACAAGGGCGGGGATCAACATGGACGCCGTCTATCTCATGGGAAAGACCATAAAGTCAGCGGCACAGGCGAGCGCTTCATCGGATGGTCTTGCTTGTGCAAAGATCTGTGTCTTCGCAAACATACCTCAGGATATCCCCTTTATGGCGGGCGCGTATCTGGGCATAGGCGAGCCGGACGCGGTCATAAATGTAGGGGTGAGCGGCCCCGGTGTGGTCAAAAAGGCCATTGACCGGGCAAGGGCTGCTAAAGAAAGCCTCCATCTGGGTGAGCTTTCCGAGATTATAAAAAGGACTGCCTACAAGGTGACAAGGGTAGGAGAGCTGATAGGCCGCGAGGTGGCATCCAGACTGGAAGTTCCCTTCGGCGTTGTGGATCTTTCCCTTGCCCCTACACCCAATGTGGGAGACAGCGTGGGTGAGATATTCCAGAGCCTGGGCCTGGGGTGCATAGGGGTTCCCGGTTCAACCGCCCTCCTCGCCATGCTCAACGACGCCGTCAAAAAGGGAGGCGCCTTCGCGAGTTCCTACGTCGGGGGCCTCAGTGGGGCTTTCATACCGGTAAGCGAAGACCTGAATATCGCCGAGGCGGCAGAAAAGGGTTTTCTAACTATAGAGAAGCTCGAAGCGTTGACCAGCGTTTGTTCTGTCGGCCTTGACATGGTGGCCATACCCGGAGACACTTCTCCTGAGACGATTTCCGCCATTATAGCTGATGAAATGGCCATAGGGGTTATGAACAAGAAGACTACCGCGGCCAGGCTGATTCCAGTTCCAGGGAAAAAAGCCGGGGAAAAAGCGTTCTTCGGTGGCCTCCTGGGCGAGGCTACGATAATAAGTGTGAGAGACGGAGAATCACATGATTTCATAAGGATGGGGGGAAGGATACCAGCCCCCATTCAAAGTCTTGTGAACTGACCGTGAGAAGCGCTTTTGCAGCCTGGGTCTATTGCAGGACCTCGCGGGCCTCCGGAGATTACTTGGGCGGAAGCGGCGTGCAATCTCCTTTTTCGTCGCAATAAGGGACTATTTTAAGATGGGTGCCTACCTTGCCGCTCTCAGATATCCTCCAGAGCCTCCCTGTAACCGTATCAAGCATAAATTGATCCTTGGCTGATTCTGAGATCTGTCCGAACACATACCTGCCTTCCGCGCTTGAAAGAGAACTCGGCGCGTTTGTCTTGGCCGAGGGTTGGGCCGAAAGGCCGAAGGGCTGAGCAAACAACGGATATGGCGCCTGAGATATCAAAAAGCAAGCGCAAGCTATCAGAAATGCCAGTCTTGAACGTGAATAATCCATGTCGTCCTCCCTGAGAATAAATGCCTGGCTCGTAAGTTCGGATGTCATACTACATGATAAGCCTGCTCTTGTCACTTATAAGGCAGCAGGGATTTATCATGGCTCCTGAATGATGGGAAAACGATTTAAGCATGATGTGCTTGTTGAACTATTGGCTTTACTTGCCCCTTCTTGGTAATATAAAAAATATGATGATTGCAGTGAGGAGAATTAGGAGTCTGGTTCAGGGAGTGAATGGCTAGCGCTAAGGATAAAAAAGAATACAGTGAGGCGATGCCTGGTTGTGACCGAGCCAGGGTAATCTTTTCTCTCTTGCAAGCATTCAAAGAGAGAATTAAGGAAGTTACATCAGCTCGTGACGCCATCGCAGGTGAGATGGCGCTGGTTCACATAGGCAGCGGACTCAAGAAAGACCTGGGCGCCATCAAGGCTGAAACAGTATTGCTTATGGATGAGATTGTAGGCAGGCCTGTAAAGCCGATAGAAGTTGACAGACATCTGGGCCGCATCGAATATCTTGTCGCAGGTCTGGAAGAGCTTGACCCCGCCGTCGTCAAGAAATGGGTCGAAGGCCAAACGGGCCCTGAAATCATAGAGGCATTGGATGCGACAGCCATAGAGATCAAGCGTGTTGAGGAAAGGATCCGCGGTGTCTCTGTCTCCTATGGGGCATCCGAGTCCTTCGGCAGAATCGTCCATCGCTTTAACGCAATGGTGAAGACGGTTTTTAGCCCTGCCCTGCTTCTGACGAAGATTGTGGGGTTTGTAGCTGTGGTAATGGTTATTGGCTTGCTATCGCTCTGGCTTACCATGGAAAAGGAAGAAGAGGTCTCCTTGAATATTACCGGGCTGAGTGCTCAGATGTCGGCGAGAGAGGAACTCATGAGGAGGCTTGGGGAGGAGGCTTCCCGTCTTGAAAAGACAATAACCGAGATGGAGGAAAAGGCCTCTGAACGCAGCGAGAAACTCACCCTTGTGGAGTACCGCCTGAAATTCCAGGAAATCCGAGAGGCGCGCGAGAAGTTGGCGGTTGAAATAGCAATGCTGGAGAGAGACCTAAGGGAAAAGGAAATGCGGCTCTCCGAGTTTCGCGACAGGAACTTTTTCATGAGACTTTTTCGAATAAGGCCCTAAGCCTCAGGCAACCCATATTGACTCCAGATAGGTGGCATGGAAGTCAATGACGACCCCTGGACGGTTCTTGTCCAGATCCCACGAGACAAAATAGGCAAAATCCTCAGGGCCTAACTTCTCGGTATCTGTTATGGAAGAGCCCAGAATCTGTTGAGTTCTGCTCACTGCCGCCTTGATTATCCTGTCAATAAAGATTGCCTGATTCATGGCTTTCAAAGGCGGAGAGGTCTGTATCTGTTCCAGGGCTTCATCCCAGTGTATGGCAGCTACCTTTTGCCTTAGTATGTATGCATTTCCCCTGTCTCTTACGATGAGGAGCGGGGGATTTATCCTGACGGTCGTCGCCCCCGCCTTTTGTCCGGTCATGGCCGGCGCAAGGCGCAGAAGGACGGTCCTTTTTTTCTCCATCTCCTGGGTCTGCCTTGCCTGCATCCTTTCGAAGATAAAATCCTTTCCATCAGTAGAAATTTCCTTGAGCCTGGTAGGGTCAAATCCGAGGTCCATAAGATTCCCTATTGTAATCCTGTATTCGGTATTTCTGTTGCGTTCCTTAAGCCAAGTGATAAGGCTGGGGCGCCTGTAGTTAGGGAGTCTTTCTATAAAGCGCGCGGGGCTGTCTCTAAGCTCCCTGGGCAAACGGGACCAAATGCCGAGCTCTCCGCTGACAAGCACCTCCCCATAGGGCAGTTCCCGAGGCGCGTAGGACTTCATGGGAAGGGAAGCGATCACAGGGGAAAGCTCTATCTGCTCGACAGATTCTCCTCCCGTGTATCCCAGCAGATCTCCTATGCGTCTTCTAAATGAGATGAGCTTTGTTACGAAACGAGTGAACATGAATCGCATGATGGGAGGGGCTTCCTTTTCTGTTATCTGATCATTGAAATAGATGAGGAGCGCTTCATAGAGGTCTCTGAATTCCTTGATGGTACGCCTGACCATGATCTCATTGTCGCGCATGTCTATGGCGGCGCGTCTTCGCTTCAGATGATGCAGTAGCTTCACCAGGGCGTCGCCGAGGTCTCTGTTTCGCAGTTTAGGCGGAACGTATATCATGTATCCGCTGGTGGTCTGTCCCTGCTGTGCGCCTATCACGGCATCTATGGGTTCCCATGCCTGCTTCAGATATATATCGAAGGTGGGGTCGTCGGGTGGAATAATGTTGTCCAGTATGCCTACTGCCCCCTTTTCGGCCAGGAAATCACGGAAGTGCTCTATGATGCGGTTTCCCAGCCCTATTTTTCTAAAGGGAGGGGCAACCTCCACATAGACGAGGTAGTAGCAGGGAATAGGTTTGTTTAGGTAGAGCATATTGAGCCTGCCCAGGTTTTCCCCTGTCTCGGCATTTATCTCGATTACCCTGAAGCCGTTTTGGGAGTCCTCCGGCGTGAGACGGTCTGTCTTGGCGCCGGAGACAGTGCGTTTCACAAGATCCCAGAGGTTGTCAAACAGATCAGCCATAGCCGGACATTCAGAAGTGCCGGCCTTCATGCCCTCCTCAATAAGCCCTATGAGAGCAAGCCTGTCGTGTATGGTCAGTTCAGCCCCTTGTTTGTCAAGACGGCTATCATCATCTTTGTCTATCGCAGGTTCCATATCGCTCTTAACCCTCTATCGCCATTAAGCAAAAAAAAAGCGGAGCGTGTGCTCCGCTTTGTACCTGTCCCTGATGACGCCGCACACTAGGCCAACCGGGACCTCCCGTAAAAATAAAAATAGAGGCCGTTTACTGAATCAAGTGTGTTTATGGCGTACATCTATAATTTTCTCCCTAATTCAGATAATTCTTATTAGGGTAAAGAAGATATGTCAATCTTTTTTTTTGCGCTCTTTTTCGGCCCTGGCAGTGTACCAGTCTATCTGTCTGCAGATGCCTCTTACTATCCTTACCTCTCGAGCGCGCAGGGGAAGCCTTGATAAAAAACGCCTTATGTTGAGCATCCAGTGCTCGGGATTCTGGGGATTAATGAAGCCTATCCGGCTCAAGACTTCCCCTAGATGCTCATACATGCCTTCAAGCTCGAATCTATCGGCAAGCCTCGGAATCTTCAGCTCCTCTATGGGGCGAAAGGCCATCATTATTTCATAGCAAAATATCAGAACCGCGTGGGCAAGGTTAAGGGAGGAAAATAAAGCAGTCGGTATGGTTGCTATGGTGTTGCAATAGCGAAGGTGTTCATTGGAAAGCCCCCTGTCTTCAGGCCCGAAAAGAATGGCAATTGAGTTATGTCGAGAGATGCCGACAAGCTCCGCCGCCAGGGACCTCGGATCTGCGAGGGCCGGCCTCTGACTTCCCGTTCGTGCGGTCGTGCCCACAATATATTGAAAAAGACCTAAGCTTTCTTTGAGATCTTCAGCTACCGTCATCTCCTCAATTATATCTATGGAGGTCCCGGTAGCGGTCTTGAGAACGCGGCTGAGATCGCAATTCTTAGGTCTGATGACGGTTAGATGCCTTAGCCCTGTATTGTTCATGGCTCTTGCAACAAAGCCTATATTTTCTGGGAGATGCGGCTCCACCAAGACAATGGTTATATTTTCGGCCTTGACTCTATCTTCCATCTCGCAGGACCTTTATGATGTCTGCCATGAGCAGGTCGCTGTCAAAGCAAAAGGAGACCGTTCCCTTCTCAACCGAGAAGAAATCCAGATGGCAATCGTATTCATCTGCAACTTCCTCGAGAATACGCCTGAATTCCGCGGCTTCCGGATGATCAGTTCCGTCAACTGACTCCCCAAACATGTCAATTTCAATTACTCCCATCTTTCTTTCCCTCGTTAGAATTACTTTAGGGCCATCTTTTTATCTTGCAGGCCTTCTGCCTCTCACTATATCATTTCAAATTGCCCTGCGGAATCGTATTATTCAGGGGGCTGACTATACGGCAGGATTTTTTTTTGCGGAGGATGATCTTTATGGCGCATGTGCGAGCTGCATCATTTTTGTGCGGCGTGGCTTGGTTTATGGCCTTTCTCTTTTTATTATCGGGATGGGAAGGAGGCTCTCTTGCAGGACCACCCCCAGCAGCGCCGGTCAAGAGTGATGCTCCATCTGTCGAGTTCAAGGGAGGGAAGCTTTCAGTGTCGGCTGGTAACACAGATCTGTCTGTATTACTGAAGGAGGTAGGGAAAAAGGCCAATATTCCGATCGTTCTTGGCGCGTTGGATGATCAGAAGATTACGGTATCCTTTAAGGATCTTTCCCTGGAGACAGGTTTACGTAAGATACTCAGGAACCAGAATTATTATCTTTTCTTTGCTGCGCTGGAAAAAGGGAATGCCGAGTCAGCGACCTTATGCGAGGTTTCACGGGTTGTCGTACTGAACAAGGGAGTAAAGGCAACCAGGAAGGAAGGGGCTCAAGTGCCCGCACCCGTGCCGAATGCGCGTGATGACTCCTCGGTGGTGGGGGAGATTATTGCTGAACTCCTTAGCGAAGATCCCAATGCGCAGGCTCAGGGTCTTGAAAGACTCGGCAGAAGCCTTGAGACGATAAGAAATGTTGATCCTGAGATCATGGGAGCCTTGCGACTGGTCATTGGAGAAGAGACAAGAAGCGCAGGGCTCGCAGGCCTTAAAGAGATCCTCAAGAAAGCCGGCAGCAGTAGAGATGCTGTCCCGACGAATTAAAAAGCCCGGCGCCATGCTTTGGCGGTTTGCCATTGCCTTCTGCCTTTGCGCGGCTTTATCCTGCAAAGACTCTTCCCTCCGGGAGGATGAACTCCATGAACAGCTATATTCTTTCGAGGTCATTAACTCCTATCCCCATGATCCGGATGCGTTTACCCAGGGGCTTGCCTTTGACGAAGGCTTCCTTTACGAAAGCACGGGTCTCTATGGGAAATCCACCCTAAGAAAGACCGACCTGCTCACGGGGGTTGTGCTTGCGTCAAGAAAGCTGGAGAAATCCTATTTCGGCGAGGGGATGACTCTTGCAGGAGACAGAATTTTTCAGGTTACCTGGAGGGAGAAAACTTGCTTTGTATATGAGAAGAAAAGCCTTATTTTGTTAAAGTCTTTTTCATATCCTGCCGAAGGTTGGGGTATCGCATACGATGGAAAAGACCTGGTGATGAGCGATGGAACCAGCGTCCTGAGGTTCCTCGATCCTGTGACCTTTAAGGAAAATAGGCGCATTGGGGTCAGAGACAGATCCGGTCCGGTATCCCTTATTAATGAACTGGAGTTTATAGATGCGGAGATCTGGGCCAACATCTGGCAGGAGGATCGAATAGCACGGATATCTCCACGGACGGGCCGCGTGATTGGATGGATCAATCTGGGAGGCTTAAGAGAGCTTTCGGGGGCAAGAGGGCCTGATGCGGTTCTGAACGGTATTGCCTATGACGCGGCTGGAGGGCGAGTTTTTGTGACAGGCAAGAACTGGCCCAGGCTTTTCGAGATAAGAGTAGTTGAAACTGGGTAATGCTGGAGGACATCATGGAAAATGCCGACTACGATGTTGTGGTAATAGGCACAGGCCCTGCCGGGCTTCAGGCTGCAATACACGCGGCAAGGAAAAAGGTCTCTGTACTAGTCCTGGGGAGGGAACGCAGGAGTAGTGTATATGGGGCTCACATTGAAAACTACTGCTGCATAAGCGGAGTAACCGGAGAAGAGCTGCTCAAACAGGGAAGAAAACAGGTGATAAGCTCGGGCGGTGTCTTCATTGAAGAAGACGTAACAGAGATAAAGCCCCTGGATTCTGGTTTCATGCTCCGTATGGAGGGGAGTTTAGAGATCAAGGCGAAGGCGGTTGTAATTGCCATGGGTATATTCCGCAAGAAACTCAAGGTGCCGGGAGAAAAGGAGTTCCTCGGCAGGGGGGTAAGCTATTGCGTTGATTGTGATGCCAACTTCTTTAAGGGCGAGCGCGTTGCGCTCGTGGGTGGAAAAAGCGCTGCTGTGAGCGGGGCCTTGACTCTGCTTTTTTACGCTAAAGAAGTTCATCTTGTGTATGATGAGCTTGATGTTTCGGATGCGCTTGCCGGGCAGCTTTCAGACTCGGGGGTGATTGCTCATCCGGGAAAAAAGGTGAAGGAGATAGCGGGAAAGGATGCGGTAGAGGCCCTGGTCCTGGATGACGGATCGCGCCTGGATGTCTCCGGGGTCTTCATCGAGCTTGGGGCAAAGGGCGCCATAGAACTTGCCGGGACCCTGGGGGTGGGACTCGATTCTGAAACCATGCAGTACATAGCGGTAAACCGTAATCAGGAGACAAATATCCCTGGGATATACGCGGCCGGAGATATATGCGGCCCTCCATGGCAGGTTGCCAAGTCCGTGGGAGAAGGCTGTGTCGCAGGCATAAAGGCGGCCGACTACGCTAAAAAGGGGTGATTAGATTTCCTGAACCCTGAGGTCATAGCTATTTTCAATGCCCCGGATGATCCTTGTAAGAGTCCTGTTGACGGGGGAGGCTATTCCCAGCGCGGAGGCCTCTCGCACAATAGCTCCGTTTATGGCCTCCACCTCTGTTTTCCTTTCACGCAAGACATCCTGAAGCATGGATGCAACATTTGTTGAAGTTGCCCTGCACACCTCAAGTGCCTTTTCCATGGGATCATCGTAAGGCAGTTGAATGCCTTTGGCCTTTACTACTTCCATGGCCTCATCGACCGCCTCCTTCATTATGAGTTTCAGGGGCTCTGTTTCGGGGAGATCTCCGTTTGTAAGCTTGGTTATCGCGGCGAGCGCGTTGATGCCGACATTCACAAGGAGCTTTCCCCAGATGAGACCCTCCACCTTTTCAATGGTCCTGGCGGAAAAGCCTGCTGAGTTCAATGCCCCTGCAATACTTCCGATCTTTTCCTCCTTGCCTGCCAGCAGCCCTATGATGGTCTCTCCGCGGCCCGCGTGCCGCACGCGGCCGGTTCCAAGAAGGGTTCCTCCCTCTGCGGTTATGCCTGCAGTAACTTTTTCTTTTCCAAAGATATCCTGTAGTGTCTCGAGGTTCCCGAGTCCGTTTTGAAGAGTGAGGACAAGGCTGTCTGGCGACGCCCATCTGGAGGCGATGAGGGCTGCATCGCGTGTCTGGGCTGATTTGACAAAGACAATTATCACTTCGGGGGCGAAAGCAGTCCATCCGGCAAAGGCAGGCACATTGACTATTGAACTCTGTGCCGCATCTTCCACAGTCACTCCCTGCCGGCTTATGGCCGCGGCTCTTTCTTTTCTGTAGTCCAGAAGGACAACGTTATTTCCGGCGCCTTTCAAACGGGCCGCAAACAGGCATCCCATGGCCCCCGGTCCTACCACCATAATGTCCATGTCGCTCTCCGTCTAGATCTTATCAGCCTCTTCTGCCTTCATGGAAAAGGTGTGCTCCTCCCCCGGGAAGACGCCATGCTCCACTTCATCTCTATATTTGACGACGGCGGCCCTGATATCCGTAGCCAGGTTCGTATATATCTTTACGAACTTGGGGGTGAAGCGCTCAAATAGACCCAGGATGTCATGAAGAACCAACACCTGTCCGTCGCAGTCCTTGCCGGCTCCGATACCGATGGTGGGTATGGAAAGGCTCCTGGTTATTATTGCCGCCAGTTTGTCCGGGATACATTCCATGACAATCATAAAGGCTCCTGCGGCCTCCAGATCTCTTGCTGATTGAAGGAGTTCCCTCGCGCTTTCAGCGTCTTTACCCTGCACCTTAAAAC
The DNA here is from genome assembly GCA_041753575.1 of Desulfatiglandaceae bacterium. Lineage (GTDB taxonomy): Bacteria > Desulfobacterota > DSM-4660 > Desulfatiglandales > Desulfatiglandaceae > CG2-30-51-40. The sequence goes on along the minus strand of JBGSUA010000007.1, from coordinate 8,246 downwards.
CGCTCAACTGAGTTGCGGTCTGAGGGGTGAGGCCTATGTGGCCGCAAACGGGGATGCCGGCCTGGACTATCGCCTTTACGGCAGGGCCCATGGCGCTCCCTCCCTCAAGCTTTACAGCTTCGCATCCGGCCTCCTTGATAAATCTTCCTGCGTTTTCAACGGCCTTTTCAACACTCACCTGGTAGGACAGAAAAGGCATATCGCCAATCACAAAGCTCTGCCTGGCAGCCCTGCTGACCGCCCTGCAGTGATGGATCATCTCATCCATCGTAACCGGCACTGTGGAGCCATATCCAAGCACCACCATGCCCAGGGAATCCCCTACAAGGATCACATCAATGCCTGCCTGATCAACAAGGCTTGCCGTCGGGAAGTCATAGGCAGTAAGCATGGTGATCTTGCGTCCGGATTCCTTTTTTTTCTGAAAATCGGCTATTGTAATCTTGCGTTGTTCCATCGGATGCTCCTTCCAGGCGGCCTGGGCCGCTCTCTTAAGGTCCTTCAGTTGGGCTCTGGGGGAGACCAGGAATGGGCGCACCCGCACTCCTCTGGGATTGTGGTGGCTCGCATCAGGACCGGCTGTCGTCCCGGTCTATACCGGAAAGATCCAGGCGGCGCCTCCTGAAGGGACATTGATTTAACTGCTTGATCTTGCATAATAGCGGCTAGAAGTGAACCCTGTGGTCCATCTCCTGCCGCAAAGCCATTTTCGTAAGCCTAGCAAACGGCTCCATTTGTGTCAAATACTTATACGTTTGATTGCGTCGCTGCCTATTTCCCCTTGCGCCTCATTTTGGCGGCTGTATAATCGCAAATCTATCCAGTGGAAACTGTAGGAATCCTTCGGGTGTGGTAGGCTTTTTGACGGGGAAGGAAGAAGACCATGGCACAGATAGACGCCTTTTTTAAGTTGATGCACGAGCAGGGGGCATCGGACCTCCATCTTGTCTCAGGACAGCAGCCCGTCCTAAGGATCAGAGGAGATCTGGAAAGGGTAAAATATCCCAAACTTGAAAACGACCCCCTCAAGGCTATGCTCTATGAGATAACAACCGAGGAAAAGGTAAAGGTCTTTGAAGAGACAGGGGACCTTGACTTCGCCTATGAGATACCGGGCCTTGCAAGATACAGGGCCAATTTCTTTCAGCAGAGATGCGGGATAGGGGCGGTATTTCGCGAGATCCCGTCGAAAATTATGACCTGCGATGATCTGGGGCTTCCTACTGTCGTTCGAAGGCTTGCTTCACTTCCCAGGGGTCTTGTGCTTGTAACCGGCCCCACCGGAAGCGGAAAATCAACTACCCTTGCGGCAATCATCAATGAGGCTAACAGGACCAGAAAAGACCATATACTGACCATTGAAGACCCCATCGAATTCGTTCACCAAAGCGATAAGGCGATAATCAACCACAGGGAGGTTGGCACCCATACCCGTTCCTTTTCCGCGGCACTGCGAGGAGCCCTGCGTGAGGATCCGGATATAATTCTGGTGGGCGAGATGAGAGACCTTGAGACTATAAGCCTCGCGATAGAGGCGTCGGCCACCGGACATCTGGTTTTCGCCACTCTTCATACCACCAGTGCTGCCAAGACGGTTGACAGAGTCATCGAGGTCTTTCCTGTGACCGAGCAGGAGCAGGTAAGAAATACGCTGGCCGACGGACTCAGGGCCGTTGTCTGCCAGGCTCTTTTCAAGCGTCTCGACATAAAGGGGAGGGTTGCCGCGCTTGAGATCATGATAGCAACTCCGGCGGTCCGCAATCTCATCAGGGAGGGAAAGACATATCAAATTCCTTCTATGATCCAGACCGGAAGGAAATTCGGGATGCAGACCCTTGATGATGCCATAATGGATCTCCTGCAAAGAAAGATCATTGATTCCACGGACGCCTACACAAAATCGGTTGAGAAATCATAGTTTCTGCCTTTTCTCAAAAATCCTCCGGCCGATTTTACGGAGGCTTGATTTTATTAAGGGTTTTTAGATTAAAGGAGCTTCATAAAGTGAGCAGAATGGATTTTGACCGAATCCTTGAAAGACTGGTGCGAAGCCATGAGGAGGTATCGGATATAAACGTCACCGTAGGCAAGCCCTTCCAGGTAGAGGCATACGGCAAACTGATTCCGGTTCCTCTGAATCCGCCCATTGAAAGCATCACCCCATTTCAGGCAGAACTTTTTGCCCTCAACATCCTGGGAGGCCACAGGCGACTGCTGAAGGATCTGGTAGTCCACGGTTCATGCGACAGTTCCTACCAGCTTGGCAATACGGCAAGGTTCCGCGTCAATGTCTTCTCCCAGAGGGGTTTTTTCTCCACCGTAATGCGCCGTTTGCCGACAAGGGTGCCGAGCATTGAGGAACTGGGACTTCCGGAGGCGTTCCACATGATGGCCAGCGAGAAAAACGGCATCATACTTGTTACGGGGGCGACCGGTTCAGGTAAATCAACCTCCCTTGCGGCCGTCTTACGTGAGATAAACGAAAAGGATGCCGTCCATGTGGTTACCCTGGAGGACCCGGTTGAATTTGTTCATCGGCAAAATAAGGCGACCTTCAATCAGCGCGAACTGGGAACGGATTTTGACAGCTTCGCATCAGGCATCCGCGCCGCGCTCAGGCAGGCGCCAAAAGTCATACTGGTGGGGGAGATGAGGGATAGAGAGACTGTTGAGATAGCGCTATCAGCGGCTGAGACGGGTCATCTTGTCCTGAGCACACTGCATACCGTAGATGCGGGTCTTACCGTGAACAGGATACTCGGCATGTTCAGCATGGAGGAGGAAAGACAGATTAGAATGAGGCTTTCAGACACACTTCGCTGGGTCGCCTGCCAGAGGCTTTTACCCAATAAGACCGGGGGAAGGGTGGCAGCATTTGAGATCATGGGGTCTAATCTCAGGATGAAAGAGAGCATCCTCAACGGGGAGACAGAAGGAAAAAGTTTTTATGAGATAATTGAGGGGAGCCGTCCCTTCGGAATGATGACCTTTGATCAGACCATCTCGGAGCTCTACGCAAAGGAAATTATCAGCGAGGAGACTGCCATGAGGTATGCATCCAGGAGGTCTGTCGTGGGGAGGGCACTGGATCAGATAAAGTCAGCAAGGGGTCAGAAGACTACCACCATAGAGGGGCTTTCCCTGGATGACGAATATGGGAAGAGAGGCGAAAAAAAGCGTTAATCGCCCGAATCACATTTTACCTGGACGAGATGTAATATGGAAATAGTGTGCAAAAACTGCGGAGCAAAGCTTGTTGTCCCGGACGACAGGATAGCCAGGGGTTCCTCGATGGAGGGTGAATGCCCAAGGTGCAAGGCCAGGATTACCCTGGATGCTGGAATGCCTGAAGAAGCGGAGCCGACTCCGGAAGACTTTTTTTACGAAGAGGGCATAAGACTCGCGCTCATCCTTGAAAGCGTTGAAAAAAGGCTTCGAATTATTGAGGATGGTGCCCAACGGCTGGGATTCAAGTCAATCTGCCCTTCGGCAAGCAAGGAGGCCCTGTTCAGACTTCGATCGCACCAGTTTGAGCTGGTTATACTTTCTGATGGTTTTGACGGCGCTTCCTTGTCGAGGAGCAGTATTGTGGAATATCTGAATTCTCTGCCCATGAGATCCAGGCGGCGCATGATTGTCGCTTACCTTGGAGATGGTTTCAAGACGGGTGATGCCATGGATGCCTACTCTTTGAGCGCGGACCTGGTTGTGCGAACAAATGATCTGGAGAGATTAGGCGACGTACTCAGCCATGCTATGGCCGAAAAGAAGAGAAACTATGGGGCGCTCTTCGAGGCTATGGCCGAGGTTGGAAGGGAACTATGAAAGGGCCTGCCCAAAGAGCCAGGGAATACTACCGAATAAGGGTTCAGAACTGTGTTCTTACTATCATGGATGTACAGAAGATTCTCTGTGATCGTTACGGAAGCAGGGATTTCATGAAAGGATTCGAGAAGCTTGAGGCGGAGGTGGCCAATCTTGATATGGCTAATGTCTTGGAGGGCGATATTCTGATGGTGGAGCAGGCCACCAACGCGCTGCTGGCTGAACTCGGGAAGATATTTGAGGCGGGAAAAGTAAGGCCGGTTTACAAGCTTCTTAAAAATTAATCCTCAAAAGTTAGGATATTGTTTCATTACACTAAAATGTTCCCCACTTATAGATATTTTTAATTTTTCATTGTGACGCCAAGGTCATGGGGACTGGTCAGCGCACTCCTGCGTGGTCAACAGAGCAATCAAGCATTGCAGCCCCTTTCTTAGTCTTGAGCGAAGCCTCCCACACAGGTCTCAGTCTTTCAATGGATTGCCCGGCTCCGAGCGCCCATACGCATCCTCCTGCTCCAGCCCCAGCGAATCTTGCCCCGCAGCCGGAGGCTTCAGCCCCATCAATGAGCCGTTCGGTGAATGGAACCAAAGCGTCAGGGGTAATTCGCCTCCGCATGGACATCTCCTCCCTGAGGGCGGCTCCGGCGTCATGCCAGCGCCGCTCTTTTATCGCACCGGCAAGTTCATGCACCACTCTATTTATCTTCATCCAGATCTCTCTATTTTTTCCCTTGAGGAAATCAGCGACCCAACCTTTGTTGATGTCTCCTGAAACGTGTTTGATGCCGCTATAGGCTATCAAAATGTGTCTGCCAAGTTCCTTTTGCCCGCCACGATCAAGAAGTCTCATTCTTTCAGCCGGTCTTCCGGGTTCTCCGAAACTCCAGATCCACTGATTCACACCTCCATAAACGGCGGCAGCGTGGTCCTGCGCGCCGCAAAAGCCTCCTGCCACCGCATCTTCTATCTGAAAGGCAAGATCAAGTGTTCGCCCGCGGGTCAATCCTTTTCCACCCAAAGGCTCTCTCAGTTTTGAAAGGGCCTTGACCGCCGCCACAAGCGCTGTGCTTGATCCGCCGAGAGATGCTTGTGTGGGAACATCCGTATCTATGCTCATCTGAAGGCCGTGGAATCCGAAATATGAAACCGCGGCAAACATTATTCCCATGGGTGAATCAAAAGGCATGGACCCTGCGGGGAATGTCTCTTCTTTTTCAAATCCCTCCGAGCCTATCTTTACCCATCCATCATCGAAGGGCAAAAGCCTGACGGATGTCCTGAGGCTAAGGGCGATATTAACAGTTGTTGGGAAAACCGTTTTGTGAGTGAGGGCAAAGGCCCTTATATCAAATGTTCCGCCCGCATCAATCCTGCATGGTGCCGAGGCTGATACCGGATTCCGCTCAAGCAGAGACCTGGCGGATATAAAGCCGTTTATATCTGTTTTTTTCAACGGCTGTTACTCCTGTGGCTCATAAAAAAGAGGCCGGCGATCGTCTTTCCATCCACTATCCTCCCGTCCTCAACCATCTTGAAGACCTCCTGAGTCTTTATTTCGTGAACAGAGAGCATCTCGTCCCTGTCCAGGTGCTGTTTGGCCGGCACAAGGTCTGAGGCAAGAAATATCCTTATCTTCTCGTCGGAATAACCGGGAACAGGGACTATCTCCCCTATCTTTTCCATCTTCCCGGCGGAAAAGCCTGTCTCTTCCTCCAATTCTCTGTGGGCGCAAGTCAAGGGATCTTCACCCTTATTCAAAGTTCCTGCTGGGATTTCCCAGATATAACCCCCGGCAGCCCTTCGGAACTGCTTTATCATAAGGATTGTGTCATTATTCTTGAGCGGGACGATGGCCGCCGCGCCTGGATGCCTTATGATGTCAAGATCCACGGTGTTACCGTTTTCAAGCGCAAGGCGCTCTCTCTCCAGTCTAAATACCCTGCCGGCGTGGATCAGGGTAGTGCTCTCGACTTTTGCTCCCATGATATCTCCTTTTTCGACTCCAGATCTCGCGTCCTTGTGCTCTTAACGGCTCAGATGCCTGGAACACTTTCTCCGCCGCTGCCAGATACAGTTCATCTCTAGTTTTTTCAGGCAATATAAGGCAAGACTGCGTGATGGTCAAACCGCTAATCCTATGGATCATCCCATCGGCATGGCTTAGGGGCTTTCTCACTCCCTAAAACGTGTTTCAAATGTAAACAATCACCTGGGCCTCGTGTCAGACAAATTCTAATGCCTGTGAGCGTCTTTTCCAATATCCGGTTCAAGCTGTCTCTTTTCTGGTTCATCCGGTTTTTGTGTACTTATTGGTTTTAAGGGCTGAAAATGAGAAAAGTGAAGAATCCTGCCGCGTTCTCATGGCCAATCCCGTCATTCCGGCGAATGCCGGAATCCAGTAGAAGGGGCACGGATTGTGGATAGGCAGCCTGCCGTATACATTTTGGCGAGCAAGAGAAATGGCACTCTCTACGTAGGTGTCACCTCAAGTCTTCGAAAGAGGGTCTGGGAACATAAAAATGATCTGGTTGAGGGCTTTACGAAAAGGTACCATGTCCACCTTTTGGTCTGGTACGAGCTTCATGAGACCATGGAATTTGCAATTCTTAGGGAGAAGAGAATAAAGGAATGGAAGCGAGCTTGGAAACTGCGAATGATTGAAAGCGATAACCCTGCTTGGAAGGACTCATATAATAGCATACTGTGACTGGATTCCTGCCTACGCCGGAATGACGAACAAAAGAAAAAGGCATCTGAAAGATTGAAAGTATCCAGAAACCGGATGAACCATTTTAATTTTTTTTATATGCCCCTTTTGTCCGCGTGTCAAAATGCTCTTTGAATTGATTCATGGCCGGCAATGCCTTCTGGAAAGGCTCGAACTTGATGTTACCTTTCAATATCTCATGCATTGAGTGCAAACTAATTGGGGTAATGGACTATTGACGCCGTGCGACAGGGCGGCTGCTTGACGCTGAAGGAAATGCGATGGCCGAGGGATTCCATCCTGTACTTGCAGCAGGCCACCCTTGGCGACGCACTGCCGAGCCTGTCACATCTGCTTGAAGAGATGCATATAGCGGTTGCTCACAGTGAGGGTTTCGCTTCGGTCTTTGAGCCTCACAAAGCCTCTTCCTGTCAAAGACCGGCTCACATGGGCTATGGAGCGGACGTTAACTATGGTGCCTCTGTGTATCTGCCAGAACTTTCCTGGGTCGAGTTCTTCGGTCAGTTCCCTGACAGGCTTCCGGATGAGAGATTCACCCTGCCTGGTTATGACCAGAGTGTATTTGTCTTCGGCCTTGAAGTATATCACTTCATCAACCGGTATCAGGCGCACAGAGTCATCCTTCTGAATGCGAATATACTCAAGGTGCTTTATTGTCTCCCTGCCTGAGAGGCGATCCATGAGGCGATGAAAGATTTCAGGGGTAAGGGTGTTCCCGGTTTCAAGATCGGCCTTAAGACGCTTCACCGTCTTTTCAAGTCGTTCGCTGAAAACGGGCTTCAGCAGGTAATCCACCGCCTCCTTCTCAAAGGCTTCGACTGCATACTGGTCATAGGCCGTGACAAAAACGATCCTGCAGGTACCCGCGATCCTTCCAGCCACCTCCATCCCTGTAAGACCGGGCATCTTGATGTCCAGGAAGGCTATTTGAGGGCGTTGCTTCAGAATCAGATCCAGGGCCTCTCTACCGTTTTCCGCCTCTCCGCAGATGACCAGTTCAGGCCAGACTTCTGCGAGTCTCGCCCTCAAGAACTCCCTCAATGGCTTCTCGTCATCTGCTATGATCGCTCTAACTTCCGCCACAGGGAACCTCCAACGTGACTTTCAGCCCAACAGGCCGGTTTTCTTCAAGTATCAAACGGCCGTTTTTACCGTACAAAGCCTCCAGGCGTTCCCTCACATTGTCCAGCCCCACCCCACCTCTTCCCTGCTCTGAGAGCCCGGAGCCCGTGTCTGAAACCGTCAACCGAATTCGCCCCGGGCACTCCTCGACACGAATTGAGATAGCACCGCCTTCTACACGGGGTTCAAGACCGTGCCTGACGGCGTTCTCTACAATTGGTTGCACCAGCATGGGTGGAAAAGGCGTCTGTTTGAGGCCTGTCGGCAGGTCCATGGTGTAACTCAGCCGGTTTCCCATCCGCACCCTGTGAATGTCCAGAAAGGCCCGAACCAGGTCCAACTCCTGGCCGAGGGTCGTCGTTCTGTCCCTGGTCCTTGAGAGCGATGCCCGCAGATACCGGGTGAGATCGGCGAGCATGATCTTGCCACTGGGCGGATCGGAATCAAGGAGGCTGAGGATGTTCGAAAGGGTGTTGAAGAGGAAGTGGGGCTCTATCTGCGCCTGCAGAAGCCGGAGGTGGGTATCCAGAGTCCTTTTTTCCAGGGTCAGGCTCTTGATCTGCTCTTCG
>JBGSUA010000006.1:0-2597 GCA_041753575.1 Desulfatiglandaceae bacterium | reverse complement strand
CTCTTGGTGATGGCTGGGGGAAGCATCGGGGCGCTCTCCCGATATGGAGTTTCATTGCTGGCCGTAAAGCTTTTTGGAGCCAAATTCCCCTGGGGAACCCTCATCGTTAATCTCTCAGGGTGCTTTCTCCTTGGCCTCTCGTTTGCTTTGGCTGAGCGGGGCATCAACATCATGAATCCCTCTATGCGCCTTTTTTTTGTGACGGGGTTTCTTGGGGCTCTGACAACTTTTTCAACCTTTGGCCTGGAAACGGTGAACTCCATGCGTGCGGGGACCCACCTGGTCACGGTGGCCAATTTTCTTTCCAACAATGTTATCGGTGCAGCCTTGGTTTTCTTGGGCATGTTGGTGGGCCGCTTACGGTAGGGAGGGGCCAATTATGCAGCAATATAAAAAAATCGAGATATTTACCAGTGAAGAAGCCCGTTGGGAAGGTAGACCCCTTTATGCTGCCATCGTCCAATTGGTTCATGACCTGAAAATCGCCGCTCGCTGCCTGGTGACCAGGGGGATAGAAGGCTCTTACGAAAGTGGGGAGATTGCCACCGGCAGGCTTGAGGTCCTTGCCTACAATATGCCTGTTCGTGTTACCATTATCGTCCCGGCTGCCGAGTCCGAAAGGATCTTGTTGAAGGCAGAGGAAATGGTTACAGACGGCATCGTGGCGGTTCAGGATTTGAGCGTCATTTCCCATAAGACCCGGGGTTTTCTCATGCCGAGACATACCAGGGTTCGAGACATCATGACCCCAACTCCGAAAAAGGTGAACTTGGACACCTCGTTGGACGAAGTTGCCCGCCTACTGCTCTCTTCCACTTTTACCGGGCTCCCGGTGGTGGACGGAGGGGACCGGCCGATGGGCGTCATTTCTCAGGGCGATTTAATCTATAAGGCAGGTATGCCCATGAGGCTCGGTTTGCTGGCGGAATCTGACCGGGAAAAAGTGAGCCCGGTCCTTGAGGCTCTGGCGCCGAGGCACGCCCGAGAGGTCATGACTCAGCCCGCGGTGACGATAGAGCAGGATAAGCTGGTCACGGACGCGGTGAATCTGATGCTTAAGAAACAGGTGAAGCGTCTTCCGGTCGTCGATGCCGAAGGAAGACTTGTCGGCATCCTCTCACGCGTGGACGTGTTTCATACCATCTTGCGGGAGTGCCCTGATTGGCAGGCCTTCCAGAAGCAGAAGGTTGCCGTTGACCACTTGCAATTCGTTTCCGACATCATGCGCCGTGACACCTGCACGGTTTTTCCGGATACTTCGGTCGAGGAAGTGATTCGCCTTATCGACTGCAACGATATTCAGCGGGTTTGCGTTGTGGACAGAGAGGGGAATTTTCTGGGGTTGATCTCTGATCGGGACCTCCTGGCAGCTTTTTCCGACCGTCATCCCGGTATATGGAATTATTTCGTGAGCAAGATTCCCTTTACCGAGCGGGGCCGACAGCAGGCCCAACTCCGGGAGGACCTGAGTGCCAGAAATGCGGGGGAGGTTATGAACACCAATATCGTAACGGTTCAGGAAGATGCCCCGATAAATGAGGCCATCCGGCTGATGCTCGAAAGAGCGATCAAACGCCTGCCCGTGGTCGATTCACAGGGAAAATTTAAAGGCATAGTCAGCCGTGATGCCCTGCTGCGCGCCGGATTTGCCTCTACATCAGGCACAACCGCGTGAAACGCTCATGACCGCCGGGACAGGTTGGTTTGCCTGGGCCTTATTGTCGGCTGTCTTTGCCGCTCTTACGGCGATATTTGCCAAAATCGGCTTGGAGGGCGTCGATTCAGATCTTGCGACGCTCATTCGCACCGTCGTGATCCTAATCGTTCTCGCGGGCTTCGTCTACTTCACTGGAAAATACAGTAACCCCTTCGACCTTCACCCCAAGACCTGGGTTTTCCTGGTGTTGTCCGGTTTGGCGACCGGGGCATCCTGGGTCTGCTACTTTCGGGCCTTAAAAGTGGGCGATGCCTCAAAAGTTGCGCCAGTCGACAAGTTGAGCCTTGTGCTCGTGGCTCTCTTTGCGGTTCTGTTCCTCGGAGAACGACCGGTCGCCCGGGAGTGGATTGGCATACTTCTCGTTGGAGCAGGCATCATCCTCCTGGCGTTGAAACGGTGAAACGTCGACACTCACATAGATAGATACATTTGTCCGCTTGGAATTAACTATTTCGGGAAAATAATCCTTGCATTCGTTCAGCCGTGGCCTTAATTTGTGACCAGGCGATGGGGTCCGCCCGGGAGGAGAATATTCCACCCGAACCGCGAAGACGCTGATGGCTCCTGTGCTCACCTTTGGTGAGGCAGGAGCTTTTTTTAATTGCTTTATTATAGGAGATTTCCAGGACCGGTATCGATGGAAGCAATCATACTCATCCTTACTGTATTGGCTTATTGCTTTATTTTAAAGCTTATAGAATATTGCCTGTCTAAGAGAACAATGCATAAAGAAGACACTTATGGTGAGTATACAATGGGAACAAATGAATTTAAAAAAATATCAATGAGTAATCTAAAATCACACACATTATGTAATCAATTTCATCCTGAGTCAGGAGAAACCATTGCATTAATATTTACAGACAAGGATTCATTTCAT
>JBGSUA010000005.1:0-3612 GCA_041753575.1 Desulfatiglandaceae bacterium | reverse complement strand
TCAAAGTCATGAAAAGGCAAGCCTATGGATTCAGAGACATGGAATTCTTCAAACTAAAAATCATGGCTATCCATCACTCAAAGTACGCTTTAGTCGGATGAACCGAAATTAGTGACGTATAGAGTAAAATCAAGCCGAGGTTGATTCCTTTCCCTTGAATTTAGAGGTTAAGGGAGAGATACACTCTAATTCCAAAATACATGATTGACCCCATTGACAGTTTTGGAGGGGAACGCCGTTATCGTAGATTGTATCTTCAGTTTACCCTATAAGAGGAAGCTCTATCATCCCAAATCCCACAAGGCTCGGAAAGGAGGATGCACGAAATGAGAGAGGGTTATACCTGCAAAGAATTTCCTGTTCTTCGTTGGGCTGCAGCAGTGCTCTGCTGCCTTTTGTTTTCCAATCCTTCAGCCTATGCCCAGGGTTCGGAAAAGGAGCTGATGGAGCGCATCGAACGGTTGGAGAAGGTGATTCAGGACTATAGGAAAACGATGCAGCACTATGAGGAGGAGCTCAACGGTCTGAAAGGAGAGCTCAAAAAACACGCCGAGACCGTGGATCAGAAGGTCGAGGCTGCGGTTCAAAAACCCGAGCATCTGGAGTATTTCCGCCATATCATGGAGAGTATTCGGTTGACCGAAAAAGAGGAAACGCCAGAGGAGCAACGGCTGAAGACATTGTACGATGAAGGGTTTTACCTCAAGGGCGTTGACGACCAATTGAGGATCGGTGGGTGGCTGCAAGGGGATTCAAGATGGTTTCTTAACGAAGACGACCCCAGCGACAATACCTTCGAAATCCGAAGGGCCAGGCTGGACATTAGGGGCGTATTGGAGAATGACTGGGGCTACCGCCTTTATGGAACACTCATAGGCGAGCGGAACGGAATCCTCCAGGAAGGGTGGCTTGAATACCGCAAATATGGCGCATTTCGCATCCGGGCAGGCGAGGTGTTCGAACCTTTCAGCCTTGAGGCGGTCTATTCCGCCCGTTGGACCGATTTTATGGAGCGGGCCATGATCGTCAACGCCCTCTCCCCTCAGGAAGACATAGGCATCATGGCTTTCGGAAAGGTTTATCGGGATCAGCTGATCTGGGCCATGGGCTTTTTCAACGGCCAGGGTCGCAATACCGATGCCGTTGTGAACGACAAGGATTTCACGACGCGCCTGGTCTACAAGCCATTCCTCCACTCTGAATCCCTTGGTTTGCTCAAAGAGCTCTACGTGGGGGGATCCTTCAGCACGGGCAACAATGAAAGGGGCCTGGGTGGAAGCGACTTCAGGACGCACGCGCTTACCCCATTTTTCGACTTTCAGTCCGGCGTCTCCCAGGACGACCGACTGACCCGTTGGGGCCTTGAGATGGAGTACTTCCTTGGCCCCTTCCATATGAGGAGCGAGTATCTCGCCGGCTATTTCGAAAAAATCGAAAGCGGAAATCAGTCCGGCGATCTCGACGTGGACGGGTTTTATGTGACCCTGGGATATGTGCTGTCCGGGGAAAATGCGGCCCGTGATGCCGCCATCAAGCCCCGGAGCGTGTTTGATCCTTCAAAGGGGGGATGGGGGGCCTGGGAAGTGGTGGGCCGATACCAAATCCTCATGACGGACGACGAGATCCTCAATCTTGGGCTCGCGACAGGCACCGACAAGGCTCAATCCGTTACGCTCGGGCTCAATTGGTTTCCCAACCGGCACATCAGGTTTCAGTTCAACTATGACCACACCTGGTTCGAAGATCCGATCACCGTTCAGGGGGAGCGGTTGGACAATGAAGATACCTTCACAACCCGCTTCCTGTATGATTTCTGATGAGCCTAATGGGCATGTCGAGACCAGTGGCCGGACTGAGACGGTTAAGGTTCCCTCAGATGATACCAGCCGCCTTCACTTTCGCCGACCAGAACTCAACCGGCCAGGTGATGCAGTTCTATGTCGTGCGATCGCGCGGAGCGGATCCGACAACCCTGCCGCAGTTCTTGAAACTCCTAACATCAGCGAGCGCGGAATCATTGACCAAATCAGTAATCAGGGTTCACGCGTGGCTTGGATAAAACCAAGGCGCGAAATAGGCCGCTCCCAACTCCCGAAACGTATGGTTTTTTGCAAGGAAAGCAACTAACCGAAAACACACCGCAATTGCAGATATCATCCCCAAAGGGCCTTACGCCGCTCGCACCCATGCGATTTCCAGTTGAAATCCTCTTTTTGCTAGGAAAGCACCAGTCGAAATAGCAGATAGGTCCCCGTAGGCTGCCAGAAGCCTAAAAATGACGCATGGCAAGTGGCCTTTATATTGCCCTATAGACACAGGCATACCTGATTCATGCTCCGAATGCCTAGGCAAAGAGACCGCACTGGAAGCCGACTGATGCCGGCCCCCATCGTCTAAAAGGCGTGCACCGTTTATCTTGTGGTCGTGATCACCACATCATTGTTGAAGTTTGTCAGGACATTAGTGTGTGAACGGCTGTCCATGCCAGGGCGTATCGGAATGAGCTCACCTCCGTGCTCAAAAGCGAATGCCCTCACAGCCTTGATCTCCAGGAACCAACCCTCACAAACCTGATTAACAGCGCTTGGCGCCGAATTCTGCAGTTGACCGGCATCGTCCTTGTCACATGCCGCCGAAACATCGGTTGCCCGAGGATCAGTGCTGGTGGTCGTGATCCAGTGGAAATGGGTAAAGCTGCCCGGTTGGGGAATGACCATCCCGGCTGCAGGAGCAGCTGCTTCCTCCGCGCGGTTGACCAGCCAGAGAGGGTGGTCTTCGCCGTTCACGCCGCTGTGGGAGACGAATTTGGCCGCGCCCGGCATGCCGCGCATCTCCCAGCCGGTGACGCAGTCAACGTCAAGCCCGCAAAGCTCATTCTGACTCGGACCACGCGGGTGACGAGCGACCGGCAGGCCTGAAGCCGGATCGGTATCACCAATAAAATATATATAGAACCTGCCAAACAGGCTCTCCGAACTTCCTGTCGTTATCAGGTTCGTCTCCTGATGTGTGTCAATGTGGTTTCCAAAAAGAAAATCAAATGGGGTAGCATGATCGCGCCAGGGGCCGCTCTGCGTCCATGAAGGTGTTCCTGTTCCTAGTATCAGAAGAACCATCACGCAGAGGATTAAGGCCGCCTGTCCGTTTCTGATCAGTTTCACTGCGTTCATGGTCAATCTCCTTTCTACCCGAAAGCTCGGGAAAAATCGCCTCGTAATCGCACAGATCCCATATGCAAACCTAATTGCTAATCCTTTAATACCGATTGCGATCTTTTCAATAAAGGCCTCTCTATGGCATGCGAGGTGAGGGGCGAAAAAGACGCGGCCCATTCTATTCTGTTTCAGCCTTAGCCTAAAAGAAAAGCCAACGACCCGCAGAGCACTTGGAAGTTCAACATACCTTGACATGACATAAACTGGCAGAAATAAAACAACAATTACCGATATAGATTTGATAGACTATAGATCAGATTAGGAGAGCCGCTGATAGCAGAAATTGGCCGCCATTTATTAAAGCAAGGCTTTCGCGCCGTTTCTGAATTTGTGTCCCAAAAGTGGGTTTGAATTACGCTACATGGTATGATGCTGGCGGACGGAGAACGGAGGGAGC
>JBGSUA010000004.1:0-19223 GCA_041753575.1 Desulfatiglandaceae bacterium | reverse complement strand
TTATAAAGCCAGACGGTCCCAGGCAATGGGGTGATTCACCCATTCAGGAGGGCTCCCTTCTTGTATTTCTATGTGTCCCTCCTAGCCTGGGTTGCCTGCCTTCATTCGTTATTCTGCGGTTCACTCATTTTCAAAATCCTTTCCACCTCATCCATCAGCTCTTCAGAGGTAACCTCGCCTTTGATAAGGAATCCTATGGCACCGTTCATCTGGGCAGCCTGCCTGTATTCATTTATGTCGTAGCTTGTCAGTATGACTACTTTGGTGGTTGGGAGTATCTGTATCAGCTTCTTTGTCAGGCTCAACCCATCACCGTCAGGGAGCCTTATATCCATAACAATAAGGTCAGGCGAGAGAGCCGTAGCCTTTTCAATAGCTGTCCTCTGGTTAGATGCCTCCTCAATTATGACATGGGGGAACCTTTGTTTTAGAACCTCCTTTAGGGCGTCACGGAAGATCTCGCTGTCTTCCACCAATAGTATGCCTGGCATATTGACCTACGACCTTTATTTATTTATAAGTAGATTAAGCTTAGACTTGATTATTGGTTTAATGGAATGGGGTGATCACCCCATTTGAGGGAGGTACAAGGACTAATTTTCTGGGCAATTCCTCTGAATAGTAAATTTTTGGATGCATTTCTATAAGTGGGATGAAAGCTGATATTAGAATACTCATAGCAGAAGATCACCGCATACTACGTGAGGGGTTGAAAGCCTTGTTTTCTTTGAGTAAGGAACTCACCGTAGTTGGAGAGGCCGGCGACGGCCGCGATGCGGTAAGAATGGCAAGAGAACTTGAGCCTGACGTGGTCATTTTGGATATCTCAATGCCCAGGACTAACGGACTGGATGCTATAAAGGAGATAAAAAACCTGAACCCGCGAACAAAGGTAGTGATATTGACTGTGCACAATGATGAAGAGTACGTCCTCGATGCCCTGAAAAAGGGAGCCGACGGCTATCTCCTCAAGGATTCGGGTTACGAAGAAATAATCACTGCAATTAAAAAGGTCATGGATGGGAAGAAATATCTTTCCCCGGATATCTCGGACAAGGTAGTTGAAGGTTATCTGGGAATGAGAAAAGACGGCAGGGAGGGCGGCGTCTGGGATTCCCTGAGCTCAAGAGAGCGCGAGATAATGAAACTTATCGCTGAAGGATACACCAACAGGCAGGTCGCTTCTTACCTTTACATAAGCCCCAAGACAGTTGAAAAACACAGGGCTAATCTAATGAGGAAACTGGGGATACACAATGTCGCCGAACTCACTTCCCTTGCTGTAAGAAAGGGGCTTATTTCGCGGTAGCATCCCCCATGCTTAAGACGTTATCATAACTCCACCTGAAGTTGAGCGCCGTTCCTTTTCCCTTTGCTGAATCAATCCAAAACTGTCCACCTGAAAGCTCAGCCCTCTCCTTCATACTTAATAAACCAATGCCCTGGCTTGACTCACCATTGCCTAGAGCAATGGCACGGTCCATACCCCTTCCGCTGTCATTAATTGTCATAAGGATTGTCCCTTCATCCTTGCTTAAGGATATGGCTACTGAATCTGCTCCACTGTGCTTGGCAACATTATTGAGAGCCTCCTGGATTATCCTGTAAATGACTGTCTTCAGGGTCTGTGGGATATCCGACTCATCGAGGTATATCTCTCTCGTCACTTTGATTCCCTTATAAGTGCGCTCGAAATTCCTGCAAAACCACCCTATAGTCGCTATTATTCCAAGGTCGTCAAGCACAGGTGGTCGAAGGTCCGCTGATATTCTCCTGACTTCGTCCACAGCATCTTTAAGCATTTCAAGCAGTCGAGCAATCTGCGGCTTCTCAGCCCTGGCTTTTGAATCGGATTTGCTCCTCATGTAATTCTCAAGATTGAATTTTATCGCGCTTATACTCTGGCCCAGACCGTCGTGAAGCTCGCGTGACAGTCTTCTTCTCTCTTCCTCCTGTGCGGTCAGAAGCTGGGTCGACATGCGCTTAAGCTCAGATTCTGAGCGGCGCAGTTCCGATTCGGCCCTCTCCCTCTGGGTAATTTCAAGTTTAAGCCTCTGATTCGCATTAGAAAGGTCTGCCGTCCTCTCATGAACTAGGGCCTCCAGCTCATCGTGAGAACGCTTCAACGCCTTTTCTGCCTCCCTGTGCAGAGTCATATCCCTCGCTATCCCCTGGGCTCCGACTATGCTCCCTTCCCTCTCAATCGGAACCAGGTTGGTCTCAACAGCGACAAGCTTTCCTTCCCTCGATATAAGCTCGAGTTCCAGTGAAGTGATATTCTCGCCTTCCCTAAGCCGCTTGAGAGCAGTAAGCGCATTTTCTTGATAGGATTTTGCAATTAAATCCCCAATCCCTTTACCATCCAGATATTCCGGCGAGTACCCCAGCATCTTGATGGAAGCTGGAGAGCAGTAGACAACTTTCCCCTCCATGTCAATTTGATAGATCAGATCAATACTGGTCTCAGCTATCACTCTGAATTTCTGCTCACTTTCGCGAAGTTCCTGCTCTATCCTGACTCTCTGGAAACCGAGCGCATAAAGGTCTGCAATTCGTTCGGCCATCTGTACATCTTCATCCGTATAATCACGTCCCGCGTTGGCAAGAGAGAGCTGCCCTATGAGTTTTTCCCCTGATATCGCAGGGATACTCAGGAAGTTGTTTATTTTGATATGCCCTTCCGGAGTCCCTGAAGCCCTCGAATCGGTCTTGGCATCATTGCTCATGATAGACTGCTTATGGGCAAGAACCCAGCCGCAGAGCCCCCCGAATTTCTTGAATGTCACTCCCTTTTCAGAGACCTTGCATTGATCCCACACTCCTTTGGAAAGGGCCGGACATATCAGGTTCCCTGTTTCTGAATCAATGTAACCGATATATCCGATGCTGCTCGCGGTAAAGCGCATCGCCTCCTCAAGCGCCAGTCTTGAGATGGTCTCCACTGAGACGCTGGAAAGAATCTTCCTGGCCAGCCCTGCAAGTGTCCTGTTTATGAAGGCTTGACCTTCAATCGCACGCTCAGCCTGCTTGAGTTCGGAAACATCCCGCAGTACTGTCATGGTGTAGCTTTTACCGTCCTGCCAAAGCAGAGAGGAATGGGAAACGTGATATACCATCCCATCCTTGGTACTAAGAATTTCATCCTCCACTTTTTTTCCTTCTTCAAGCTTGTCCTTAACGCACCATGGGCATATCTCATCGTACTGATACAGGACTTTGTAGCATTCTTTGCCTACTGCATCCTTTCCTACCTTCCTCTCCATGGCCGGGTTGATGAAAATCACTCGATATTGGTCCGAGCAGATGTAGACCAGGTCTTTCATGGACTCCATCATGCTCTTGTACATCTCCTCGTTCTCCAGTGTCTTCTTTCTCAGACTCTCTTCGATCTTGACGCTTCGTTTAAGGGGCAGATAAATCAACAGGTAAAGTACAGGTGATAGGACAACCACGAGCAGCACAGCATCCAAAAGCACAGCGCCCCTGGCAGTTTGATCAAAAAAATAGGAGACCATAATCATCACAATAGCCTCCGAAACAAAGACCGAAACTATAACCGTCCAGAGCATCCTGAGAGCATCTCCGGCATTAAATGTTTTTCTATGGTTTTCCATTCCTAACTCCCGCTTAACAGGCCTTTGAAAAACGCCCATCTGCCGCGTTTTGATCATCCCTCGTCAGTGCAGCGTACTTCCAGGTTCGACTCATTCCCCAAACCCCTTTCTGCTCCTGTCGCCTTAGCGTTGCGAAAGCAGAGAGATAAAATCGTTCTCTTTGGGATATTCTCACAGAGGCACAACGCTTTCAAGCATCCTGCTCAAATTCCCGCTTGACTTATTCTTGCATGGTTCATTTAAATATGCTCACAAAATACAATACTGGAGGAAAGCGATATCATGTCCGATGAAATATACCACAAACTGGCCAAGGTCCTGGACACCCTTCCAAACGGGTTTCCAGCCACGGAAAGCGGAATAGAAATCAAGATACTGAAGAAGATATTCAGGCCGGAGGACGCGGAACTTTTCTGCGAGCTCAGGCTCACCTTTGAAACGCCTGAGCAGATCTCCGAGAGAACAGGGAGACCTCTCTCGGAGATCAAAGACAGACTCTTTGAGATGTGGAAGAGAGGGCAGATATTCGGCATATCTTACGGTGGCATGAAACTCTTCAAGATGATGCCCTGGGCCTTCGGCATTTATGAATTCCAGCTCGATCACATGGACAAGGAGTTTGCCGAGATGTGCGAGGAGTTCATGGAGGCCTACGGCAGGCAGTTTTTTGATAAGAGCCCGCAGCTTATGCAGGTCGTGCCCATAGAAAGGCAGATCAAAGCATCCCACGAGTCCGTGACCTATGAGCGCGTTTCGTCAATAATCGAGGCGGGGCAATCCTTTCTTGTTCAGGAATGTATCTGCAAGAAGGAAAAAGGGCTTCTTGGAAGCCCATGCGGAAAACCCACTGAGGTCTGCATGGCCATTGCGCCGATTCCTGGTATTTTCGAGAAGTATAAGGTAGGCAGGGTACTTTCAAAAGATGAGGCTTATGCCCTTCTAAACAAATGCGAAGATGCCGGCCTGGTGCATCTCACCTTCAATGTGGAAAACGGGCATTTTTTCATCTGCAACTGCTGCGGCTGCTGCTGCGGCGTCTTAAGGAGCATAAACGATCTCGGCATTCCGGCAACAAGGGTAGTCAACTCTAACTATTTCGCAACGATTGATCCTGAAAAGTGCGTATCATGCGGCCTTTGCGCAGAGGAGCGCTGTCAGGTCAAGGCGATCGAGGAAGTAGAGGATGCCTACAGGGTAATCAAGGACAGATGTATCGGCTGCGGATTATGCGTCGGAACATGCCCGTCAGAGGCGATAACGCTTGTAAGAAAAGCGCCGGAAGAGATTGTAATCCCTCCCGCTGATGAGATGGCCTGGTTTGACGAGCGTGCGAGACAAAGGGGCGTTGATTTTAGCGCGTTTAGATAATCGCTTTTATATTTCGCCGTCTTTAAGCACAGCCCAGTTGCATGGAACAAAAAGGGCACACTGGGCTGTTTTCAAATTCAACTCGACATTCTCTTTTTTCTGTAATTAGGCTTTGCAATAAACTGGTTTGATTTACGATATGTAAAAAGCCCCATCAGAACAACCCCAACCTTTTGCGGGGAAGGCATGGCTTCATGTCTCCAGAAGGCGGCAACAAGATAGCCTCCGGCGGATAACCGTATCCGTTCGGAGGCTTTTTTTGTGTCAGGAAGATCTGGCTATCGCCGAGATGTATAGCTATTCCTTCTCTTATCCAGACTTAGTATTGCGGGGGAATCTGCCTGATATTTGCGTTCAGGCAGTTAAAACGGCATATTTCAAGGCTGCTTGAATGTCCTCTCTGGTCAACTCCGGATAACCTTCAATGAGTCTGTCCCAAGAACCATCTTCGGCTATTTGATCCAGAATAACGGAAACCGGAATCCTTGTACCTCTGATCACCGGGCGTCCATTACAAACTCTTGGATTAAGCTCAATTCTTTCCATCTGAGGCATAAAAAACCCCTCTCACTCAAATTCAAAGGTTTCCCCTATTAAATGAATAATAAATCCAGTACGTTTTACTTTCAATAACCCTACCTCCATTCAACCTGCCTGTCAATCCGGTTCCGAATAGCGGTTCAAAAGCTGAGAAATGCCTATAAGCCCTTTCTATCTCTCCATCACTTTTTCCAATTGTCCTTGACAATCCTTTTTATCTGCGGTTTAGTTTTTTTAACCATCCTCACTGAGTTGCGTTTTTGAGTAAACCCATCTCAACATCCGTTTTGTACGCTTCAGCGAGACGATTACAAGATAATCCCTGAACTTCAATAAATCGTACGAGTTGCCGCTTCAATCTCAAATGAATCTGTCCTCCCAGAGATCCTTGAGGAATCTCTGCCAGGGCAGGGCCAGGATTTGATCCACACGACTGCTAACGGGGTCCTGGCTGACCAGAATAAAATGCCGGAATACCCCTTCCTCCTCTAAATAAGTCAATCCCTTGAAGTCGTTTCTGCTGACCTTTCTCGATGCCTTTACCTCGATGGCGGTTGTTTCTCCAATCAGAAAATCCACCTCATGGCCGTTTTTGGATCTCCAGTAACGCAAAGGCGCCTTCTTTCGTGTGTAACTCAGGTAGGCCCGCAATTCCATTGCAATGAACTGCTCAAAGCTCTTTCCATAAAGATTGGAGTTGCGGTCCAATGCTTGAGTTCCGCAGAGCGCGTGTGTTACACCAGGGTCGAAGAAATAGAATTTTCCGGTCTTGATCGCCTTGCGCTTTTTTGATCCCGTCCAGGGAGGAAGAATGAATCCCACCAGGGTGTCCTCAAGAAGACCAACATATTCGGTCACCGTAGAGGGAGGGACCTGACAGTCATTGGCGATTTTCGTGAAGTTGACCATTTCTCCGTTTGTCAATGCCATGGCCTCCAGAAAGCGGGAAAACGGGGGCAGACGCCTTATCAGCCCCTCGGCCATTACTTCTTCCTTTAAGTATGTATTGACATACGCGCCAAGGGCCTCCTCAGGATAATCGTTAAGATACACCGCAGGAAGGCCGCCGTAACGTAGATAGCGGTCAAGATCGAAATCCTCCAGTTCACGGTAAATCAACGGAAACATCCTTGCTTCCCAAACGCGACCGGCAAGGAGGTTGGCCTTCCCTCTGCGGAGTTTTCGGGCACTTGAGCCGGTCAGAAGAAATTTTATACGCCGATCTTCGATGAGACGGTGTACCTCGTTAAGGAGTTCGGGAATTCGCTGAATCTCGTCAATGACGACGATCTCCGCCGGCATTGCTGCAATCAGGGATTCAAGTTCATGGGGAGAGCTGCTGAGCCTCAGAAAATAGCGTGAATCAAGAAGATCTATGATTGTTGCGGATTCTGCAAGTTCCTGCCTGATGAGGGTTGTCTTTCCGGTAGCCCGCGGACCGAAAAGAAAAAATGAATTCATCGCCAGCAAAGGGGCCAGGCGCAATTGTCTTTTTATTTCCATATGGCAATCTTATTGTGGTATGTCTGGATAAATAGCATTATAACCCCTTGCTATTAGAATTCCAAGAGACAAGTGAGCATTCATAATGCTTGTGCCGAGATCGCGATACTACTTAGACTTAGCCCCAACTTCATCCTCGCCTATCGCGCAAAGACAGCCCCATATAACTTGACTTTGCATGGTAGCTCACCTGAAATCGTCCTTCAAATTCAAAATCAAATCAGGACCCTGCGAAGAATCTCTGCCGAGTGAATACTGATAGAACCCTTTGTCAATGGGTGATGTTGCTGCAGGTTTCCACTATCCTAAGGAAGAGATTTCATCAGGACTCCAGATACTCTTTCTTCAAGTTGAATGGCCTTGTTCCGCTTCCCACCCCTTGCAGGCAAGGGCGATATAACGCGGCACAGGGCGCTCGGACGTAC
The DNA here is from genome assembly GCA_041753575.1 of Desulfatiglandaceae bacterium. GTDB lineage: Bacteria > Desulfobacterota > DSM-4660 > Desulfatiglandales > Desulfatiglandaceae > CG2-30-51-40. Next base: position 11,773 of record JBGSUA010000004.1, on the reverse strand, counting down.
CGTATGCACTGATTGTACGAGGCGTCACTCCAAGGGCGGCGGCGGCAGCCTTCAGGGAAAGACCGTGCCTGGCCCGCCATCTGGCAAAAATACGGGTGTTTTCATCAGTCGCGTTCTGGGCTTGAGCGTCCAGCCACAAAGTATCTGCGCCTATCTGAATATCTACACCAGTCCATTCCACATTCCATCCTTCACCCGGAACAAGAGTCGCCTTCGAGAACTCAGCAGGATCTCTGAGCGGCGCAAGGCCGGGGGATTCGTTGAACAGTTCAATAAAATCAATAAAGTAAGTACTGTCGTCCATGAATGTACAGCGCAGCGTATGACTACCCAATACCTTGATCTTTTTAAGACGGGGCCTTTTCATTTGTGCCATTGCTCCCATTCCTCCATGAGCTTTTTGCGGTTCTGTTGAACCCATGCCAACACTTCCTGTTTTAAACCCCTGGGCCATTCACCTTCTGCTTCAAGAGTATCGAGATAGATCACCACGTCATATTCACCACCAACAAGATGCACGTGCGGGGGCGCGTGGTCATGCTCTCGGATTTGAAACCGGTATTTATTGTTATGAAAGCGGCGTTTAGTTGTCACAATGACATATTATAGAAATATTTTCCATATATCAAGTTTAAAAACCGATTTGGCCCTAGGAATTTACCCAAGCTCTCGGCTTTCTTAGTTTCCACCAGCTGTCCTCGTCTAGCGGCCTGCTGAAGTTCCATGGGCCCGGAAGATTATGCCCGTGCGGAGATTGCGGCCCTGCTTAAACTAAATCCCAACTGATCTCTGGGTTATTTTGCAAAGACGATGCCATACATAAATCAGGCGGATTCGGGCTTTATAGTCAATGCCCTGCGCAAGGCTTGGCTGAAGTGAGGGACAAAGTCTTATACCCTCGGGAACTAACTGTTTTTTTATATTATCCAGGCAAATCCAAAAGGTCATACTGATTTGAGACAGAGGCTCTTTCTCCAGGTTCCGGCCTTGTAATATAAGAAGCTAATCTCCGTCTTAAGCCTTTGTAGAAATATTGTCTTCCGGGACGGACACAAGTGGACCCACTGTTCAACCTTGACAGGTATTTGCCTAATCATTTAATAATATTATATGTTACAAAATCATACTCTCACCATTTTTTGGTGAGAGATTTCGAAAAAGCCCAGGAAATACTTCAATGGCTCAAACAACACCCGAACTTAAACAAATAATACAACGCTTCAGACTGCAACTGAAAAAGATGGGTATTACTCCCCTGCAGATTATGCTTTTCGGTTCCTATGCCGTTGGGATTGCCCGCGAAGGAAGCGACATAGATCTTATTGTGGTCTCAGATGATTGGGCCAGGTACAATAACCGCGAGAGGTTGGAGCTTCTGGGCATTGCCGCAGCGAGAATTATGGAGCCCATACAGGCACAGGGATTCACACCCGGCGAAACTGAATTAAACCAACTCTCTCCCTTTTGGGAGCATGTCATAAGAGAGCAGGCAATAGCAATTTGACAGTTTTTTTGATTCCGCTTGACAATCCTTTTTATATGGGAATGAATACCACCAGTGAACTGGTGGTATTCATTGCACTTCAATGCATTTCCGGGCGGCCTGCGACCTAAAGGTTCTCCAGATTTGTCAATACTCAGCCACAGGCTAGAAGCCAGTCAGCCTCTCTTTCTAGGAGAACTCAGGCAAGCAATCAGAGTAACAGTCTTTAATTGGCCATCCTATGCCGGCATGAACCTTCTTCCATTAATCGGACAGGTTGAAACGGCCCGTGGAGTCCTATGGAACTGTAGGTGTCGCAACAGAAAATCTGAGGCTCTTTGGGGAGTAAGTCCCTCTTGTTTAGCGATACACATCTTTCATGTTTCAATGAAAGGCGGCTTGGATCTGAGCCAGGCCATATCCAGTTCTCCGTTCCGCTGCTTTTCGAGTTTCTTTTCTTTCATGTAGGCTTTTAATATGCCCGAGCCCTTCAACATGCCCCTTGCCGCCCTTATCGGATCAGCAGATTCGGGCACCATCAGAATACCCTCCTCAATTGGAACCCAACGGATATTTGTGGCAGGAACAATGGCATATTTCTCCCGCAGCCCTTTGGGGATCACCACCTGACCCTTGGATGTAACTCTTGATGAAAAGGCTTCCATCTTGCTCTTCTCCGTGCCTAATCCGAAGTTAGAATCCCTCAGTTGAGCTTACAATACGGGAGAGGTAAGATTCAGTCAAGAAGTGTTTCTTACCGACATGACCTCAGCCGATCTACCGTGAGCGAGGCACTGACGTCCGCTCATATCCAGATTAAGTGGGAAAGGGGGTTTATCCGGAATACCCCTTCCTCCTTATTTCTCGAAAGTCAGCCTGTAGTGCACCACATATCTCCCTACCAGGTCTTTTACATTTTTTGTGATAGTCTCCTCCGAGACGCCTGGGGCGGGCCTCATTGTTATTGTCACCAGGAGGCCGTGAATCTTGTCCTCGCCTACCTTCACATCAATGCCTTGGGCAAGGTCTTTAAGGGCCGCAAGCTCATCCTCATATACCTTCTTTGTGGCCGCCCATCTCAAGGCCGGCTTGAAGATCTTGCCCACCGGCGTAAGGGGCATCCTGGGGATAACAAAGGCACGCTTGGGGACAGCGGCCCGCTCTCCAATTGTCTTCTTGAGATAAGAAATTATCTCCTCTTCTGTCAGGCTTTCTCCCTCTTTAAGCTCCACGTAGGCTACCGGCACCTCCCCGGCGTGAGGATCAGGGCTTCCAACAGCCGCGGCAACCTTCACCTCCTTGAGCCGGTAAAGAGGTTCTTCGATAGAGGCGGGATCAATATTGTGACCGCCCCGGATGATCAACTCCTTCTTTCTGCCGGTAAGCCAGATATAGCCTTCCTTGTCCTGACGCCCAAGGTCTCCTGTATTAAGCCAGCCGGGCATTGCCCAGAGCTTCTTGTTGTGCGCGGGATCAAGATAACCCCTGAATACATTAGGCCCTTTTATGCAAACGGACCCTATCTCGTCAGCGCCGGCCTCCCTTACAAAAACTCCTTCGTCGTCCACCGCGAAGACCTTCATGTCCTGATACGGCAGTCTAAGTCCAATGGAGCCCACTCGCCGCTCCCCGTGGAATGGATTGAGCGATGACACACATGTCCCTTCGGTGAGTCCGTATCCCTCTATGATCCTCATTCCCGAGTGGGCCTCGAATCGCTTGAACAGTTCAACCGAAAGCGGAGCAGCCCCGCAGACCACATACCGCAAAGAAGAAAGATCCGAGTCTCCCTTCGGGGTATCCAGAAGCACTGAAAGGATGGTGGGGACAGATGAGAAGGTCACTGCCCTGTAGCGCTCAACTATCTTGTAGAAATTCTTTATGACCGCCGGGTCCCTGTAGCCCCTCGCGGACAGGAGCACCACATGCGCCCCCATTAAAAACGGGGTAGAGCCTGTAACGGTGGTTCCGTTCACATGGAAAAGAGGGAGGCCGCACATGGTCGTCTCGCCGGTATTGAGTTCCGTCGTAACCCCTGTAACGAAGGCCATGAAGGCCTCATTGAAGTGGGTGTGCGGAGCGAGCTTGGGCGTGCCGGTCGTCCCGCCCGTGTGGTACATGGACGCGATGTCCTCCGGATCAATTACGCGGCCAGAATCCAGTTTCTCAGCGCTATATCGAGGCAGCATCTCATCCATGGAATAAATGCCTTCTTTCTCATCTCCCCGGCCCATGACCGTCACTACCGCCTTTAGACCTGGAATCTCCTTTCTTACGATCTCTGCCTTCTGCCGGATGTCCCATCCCGGAAGATCCCCCAGCGTTACAAGAATCCTGGTGCCCGCGGCCCTGCAGATGTCTGCGATCGTTGCGGGCTCAAGGAGATAATTGATAGGATTTACGATCCCTGCCGCCTCCCCTCCCCATAGTACGAAATGGGTCTGGGGAAGATTGGGAAGGAGATAAGAGATGACATCTCTCTTGCCAATACCCATGTCGTGGAACAGATTTGCCGCCCTGGTTATCCCTGCCATCAGATCTCTGTAACTCATGACCTGGGGAGATGCCCAGTCCTCCCCTGCAAAAAAGAAGCTCATGGCAGGGGCATCCGGATTTATGGCCGTCCCCTGCTTAAGCATATCAAAGGTATTGCAGGCCGTAAGCCTCTTCTCCAAAGGAGTCTTTTCATATTCCTCAACGTCGGACAGTGTCCTTACCTTTGCTTTATCCAACTCCAAATCCTCCTTCATGCAAAAAGAACATCAGTATGAAATCACAAAGATGCTTCCCTCTAAACCGAACGCCGGCAACTTTATATGCCCTATCCACTCTGGGCTATAAACCCCATCGGGCCAGGCCCCATTCAAAAGACCTTTGTCCCCATGACGATTGGAAGTATCTTGCAGGCAAACATCCTATCCCCCAATTTCGAAAGCCCGGTTAGCTATCCGGGATAAGGTATTTCACCGAGAGCCATTCTCGCGACCTGTGTGATGAAAAGCGGCTTCATCCCGTTCTCCATCGCCTTGGCCCCGAGCGTTACCATGCATAGCGGGCAGAGAAAGACCATGGCGTCGGCTCCCGCGTCCCTCGCGTCCTTAAGGTTGGCCTCCATAAGCGGATTGATGCGGTCAGGGTATATCCGGGAAAAAAGCCCTCCGCAACACAGGGCCGACTCCCGATCATATTTCCTCGAAACCCTTTCAACCCCTGCCAGGTCAAAAAACTCATCCAGCGCAGGTTCAATGTCCGAAGAGTACCTCGACGCGCATGGCCTCTGGTAGGCTATCTTTTTGCCCAGGGGGGTTACGTCCTCCTGATGATTCTTCAGATAATCCCTCATGTATTCGATAATATGAACCGCTTTGAAGGGCACCTCTATCCCGTACTCGGGCATCTTGGCGATCATGGCATGGCAGTCCGCATGAAGGAAGACCACCTCCGGATTTTCAAGGGACCTGATGCTGTCTATGAACTTCTGAGCGTTTTCCTTAAGCGGGCTTTCCATCCCTATGTGGACGTATCCCAGGTAACAGAAATAGTCCCCTCCCTTGGCAATGGTCATGCCTTCAAACATCTTTCCGCCGATCGCATCCTTCGGAAGAGGCCTTTCCATCACGCACAGGGAAAGAGCCGGTTTTGAAGGGTCTCCCTTCACCAAATAGGATGGGACGACAGCCCCGGCATCCATGAACTGCCTCATCTTCGGGGGAATCGGAAGGGAGTTGTATTTCTCCTGAAGCTCGTTAATCCTGTCAAATGGATTTGCCCCGGTAGGGCAGTACTCGTTGCAGGCGCAGCAGGTCACGCACTCCTTCAAAATGGAAGGCTCCCCGCCCTTGATGAGAAGCTCGACCTGCGCGACAGCTTCGCTCCGGCTATAGTTCGTATATGCGCACCTTACGAGGCAATCTCCGCACAAATTGCATTTATCCTCGTTCCACATGCTCCTACCTCCTTTTGATTCTCATCGCTCCGAGATCTGAATTGTCTTTTCTCCATCGCTATAACCTTGACCTGCCAACAGCAGATTTCATCGCAGTGACTATTCAGGGTCATAGACTTCCTTGATCAGCGCCCTGCCCGGTTTGTCAGCAAGCAGTGCCAGGTCGAGAGAGTCTCCCTCATCCTTCTCCAGGTCCCAGGACAAAAGCCAGTTGCTTTTCACGAACTCCTTTCCATTATATGAGTATTTGAACTTTACCCTCGCGCTTGTCTGAAGCCCCCTCGCCCTTATCTTCTTCAGTCTCACTATCTTCCCCTTTATGACAATTCCCCTTGCGAAAACACCCCTTATGAGGCGAATGCGCCACAGGGCAACCGGTAGAAACGCGATAGTAACGACAATCGCTATCCAAAAGACAATACAAGCATCTTCAGATGAAACGCCTTTGCCCCCCGGTCTTATGTCCGGGACATCCCACCCGATGATCAACACCAAATAGATCCCCCACATCACCAGGGCAAACATCACCGGCAGAAACGCCGGGTAATCGTTGAGCAGAATCCTGACTATGGAGATCTTGGATTTCTGCGCCATAAGGTCTTCCCCCTTTCACATCTGAGTCAGAGAGTCCCTGCCAAAGCATCACCGGCAAGCTGACCGAATAGCCATCCCTGAGATGGAGTTGGAGCATTTTTTAGCACCTCTGTAGCGGAAGTCTTCACGGACATAACACATTTCTACTCCCTGGTCCTTGTTTTTGGGTCATCGGCGTCAATACACCAGAGCATCTCTGATCGTTTATAGCTTAGATCCTCTTTCCGCTCCCTCCAGTCTGGCAGCACCCGTCCAAGTATCCGCCAGAACTCTGGGGTGTGGTTGTCCTCGTGAAGATGCACAAGCTCATGGGCAACGACATAGTCCACTAGAAACACAGGCAATTGAAGGAGACGCCAGTTGAAATACAAGACGCCGTTCTTTCCGCAAGAACCCCACCTGAAACCTAAGTCACTAACGACTATCTTTGAGGCAGATATGCCAACCTTGGGCTCCCAAAACTGGACACGCTCATTCAACCATTCGGCTCCGGTATCTTGATACCAGGCTTGGAAATGCTTTGGGGCATCGTGGCGATCAATCTCACGCAGGGAAAACCATTGGCCGTCGAAATGAAATGGAGTGGGCTGTTCTTTAACAATTCTGAGGCGATAGTTTTGCCCCAGGTAAGCAATGCTTTCGCCGCTGACCATTTCGAGCCTGTGAATTCCTCGGTTGTGCTCCTCTTTGCGAAGCAGCTTTTGATGGACCCAGAGGAGCTTTTGTTCGACCCATTTGTGGAGTTCAGCATCACTCACCATTTCCGGGGAATGAACAACGAGTTCTCCGGCACGATCAACGGTTAACCCGAGCCTCTTGCGGCGGTGGCTCCGCCTCACTTCGAACTCCAAATTGTTTACTTTAAGCACTTCGTTCATTTTCTTACCAGGTTCTCGTGGTTCTCTTTTGCAAGGGCGACAAGACGTTGCGCAATATCTCGTTCCTTTCCTGGAGGACATACATCGGAGGCATCGAGATCCCGCACAATTTGCTTTGTGAGAAGTTCACGGCGATCCAAGTTTTTCCAGAAACCGACCTTTGCGACCTCCTGGCGGATTCGTTCGACTATATCAAGGGTCGTACTGATTGCGGCTTTTCTCTGGACGTCATCCAACTCACGTCTCTCCGAACAGGCTTCGAGGATCAAGCGAACAAAGGGCACCTGAACACGCGGATCTAGGTCAGGGAAGTCGTTGCGATCACCCCGTCGCAGTTCGTCCATAAATTTCAGCAACTCCCTTTCCAGGGCGTCCCAGTCATCCTTGAAACGTTGCAGGATCTCCTCCAGCTTCTCGCTCATCTTGCGGGCAAAAAGAGGATTTTGAGTGCTGAAACCGATGATGTGATATCGCATGGCGTGCTGCATCTGGGCCGCTCTTGCCCGACTGCTGGTTTGAGCTTGTAGAACTTTCTCGAATTCTGCGTCCGTAATCGCCGTTGGAGGTATCTTCGGATCAACGCCGCGCGCCGATATGTGCGCATCGATCAGCGCTTTTACCTTTTCCGCGACACCCAGAAGGTTCAACGCCGGATCTCGGTAGAGGTTCCCCGCCACCTTGTTGATAAAACCAAGGAGCTTAGCATCCCGGAACACATCGTTAGGCACTTCCGGACGGTGCTCCAAAATATTCAGCGTCTCATAGAACATGCGTAGCTTATTGATAAATTCTGCACGCGTTTTTAGGTCCGCCAACAGATCAACACACGCCTCAACCTCAGTCTGGAGATCCGTAATGCCTCTGTCGGTAAAAACCGCCACGGCCCGATTTCTGCGGTCGAGCAGCTTTGGCAATTCCACACTGATATCGATGAGCGTGCCCGTGATATCTTCACCGTCGTAGTCCTTCAAGGCATCGCTCAAGTGCCGCGCAACGCCAATGTAGTCCACCACATAGCCACATTTCTTTCGACCACAGGTTCTGTTGACACGAGCAATAGCCTGTAGAAGGTCATGCGCTACGACCTTTCGGTCCAGATACATCGCCTGCTCAATAGGGGCGTCAAAACCGGTTATCAACATGTTGTTCACGACCATCAGGGCCATTGGATCAGACTTATCCGTGCGCTCGGTCGCCAGTTTACGCTTGAAGCGCTTGGTGTATTCGTCCTGCCTCTCTTTATTTGACCAATTCCACCACGATTCCGAATCGTTATGATCTCCGGAAACGACCACCGCAATGTCCAGCGCTTTGATCAATGGAAGCAACGCGTGCGCCCGCACAAGGAATCGTGTTTTCAGGTCGAGCCGCTCAATCTCATGGTCTGGCAGGGCGAGTGTTGTCACAGGGATTCCCTCTAAATCTCTGATGAGTGCATCCCTGGCAGCCAGAAGCTTGTCGTGAAAGACGACAGCGGCACGGCGGCTGGTGGCGACGACCTGGGCTTTGTACCCCTCGGGCAGCACAACGCCCACATAGTGGCGGATCATGTCCCTGGCCTTCTGTTCGATCAGCAAAGGTGCTTCGAGCACATCGCCCTCAGTCCCATACTTCGCCTTGATAATCGCCAGTTCTTTCTGTGTATAGGTTTGGAACATATCCTCGAACAGTTTATCGAGGCTTGTCGCATCTTTGACGAGACCGTCCGCGGTGCGGCCTTCGTAGAGGATGGGGACCGTCGTGCCGTCCAATTCAGCATCCTGAAGGAGATACTTGTCAATGAAATCGCCGAAAATTTCACGAGTCTCCGTCTTTTCTTTGCTCAGGATCGGCGTGCCGGTAAAGCCGATAATTGCCGCATTGGGCAGAGCGCGTCGCAGGTTGCGGTGCAGGGACCTTGTGTGGGAGCGGTGTGCCTCGTCCACCAGCACCAGAATTTCAGCGGATTCATTTAGAACGGGAAACTCCGCGAACCGAATGTTTTCTTCTAAGGTGACTTCTTTCTCCACGACCGGTTCATCCTTGCCGGGTTTCTTTTCCTTTCGGACAATGGTCATGGCGACCTTCTCATCGTTTATGGCCTGCCGGTCGACATCCTGATACTTTTGCAACATGGCAAAGACGATGTCCGGTGTCGTTTCGGATAAAATGCGCTGGGTGAGTGCGGTGGAGGATGCCCGGGTGCGCAGGTCTAGATCCGTGGGCCGAACGGCTTCCCCGGAAAGTCTCGCCGTCTCTCGCAATTGGACTTCCAGGTCGGTCCGGTCGGTCACCGTTACGATCTTGTACTGTTTCAGCCGTTCAAGCGTTCGCATTTTACGAACCAGAAACACCATGCTGAGGCTCTTACCCGATCCTTGCGTATGCCAGATGATACCGCCTCTTTCATCCTGCTTTGCACCTTGCGACTTTGTACGCCCCTCCTGGAGCCTGACCACCGCTTTTTGAATGGCGCGGAATTGCTGATAACGGGCGACCACCTTCCGGGTCTTTCCATCCACCTGCTGAAAGACGGTAAAGTTCCTAATCAGATCCAACAAATGCGCCGGGCGAAGCATTCCCGCTGTCAGAACCTGCTGGCTTTGCAAGGCCGCCCCCTGGGCGCTCCGCAATGCCTCAGGGCGTTGTGCTTGCTGACGGAAGAAAAGCGGCGTGCCGACACGTTCAGCCTGCTCCGGTCCTACCACCTGCAACTCGCCCTTGGCCTCTTCAAGATCTTCATTGGCGGAGATGACTCCCAGCTCTTCAGCGACCGTGCTCATGGGAACCGGACCGGTATCGGCCCATTCCAGATACGCCTCCGGCGGTGCGCCGATGGTCGCCACCCGGGCCTCGAAAAAGTCGCTGGCGATCAGAAGCTGATTGGTGTGAAAGAGTTTTTCCACGCCTTCGTTGTCGGTATAGAGGGTCGGAAAAAGCTCGCGTCGCTGGTTCGAGTAGCGGAGCAGTTGATTGATGGCCTCATGCATGGGATTTTCAATGCCGGGGCTCTTGAACTCGGCCACCACAATCGGTATGCCGTTGACGAACAGCACCACATCGGGGATGACATGTCCCCGGCCGCTGGTCAATTCCACCTTGAACTGGTTGATGACCAGAAAATCGTTGTTCTCAGGGTGTTCAAAGTCTATATAGCGAATCGGCTGCGGCCGGCCGTTGTCCCAATCCGGCAAGCCATCGACCACGGTCCCTTTGAGCAAGAGCGTCGTTGTGGCTTGGTTGACCTCCATAAGACGATGCACAGTGGCCGGTGCCAGATCACGGATCGAGTTGGCGATGCGTGCCTCATCAAGCCAAGGCTTTCCGTCACGGAGATTGATCCGTGCCAGCGCGGACGCCAGACGGCCCGCAAGGATAACCTCTCGGAAACTCCCGCGCTCGGTCAGTTCCGGAACATCCACGTCGCCTTCGATCCATGACCAACCCATGGTTTGAAGCTGCTCGCAAAAAGGCCTTTCGACCAGATTGTATTCCCATTGGATCTTGCTCATTTTTTGTCCTCGATCTGTTTGATCAACCGGTCAAAGTCACTTTCAAACAGCCGGTCCTGAACGATACGGTACTTCTCGAATTCACTTTCCGCATGGGCCTTGGCAATTTCCGCCGCAATCCGCCCCTTGTCTTCGAGAATCTCCCGTTCATCAAATTCCAGGAACATATCCAGTCGTTTTGCCCAATCTTCCATGGTCATGGGAATTTTGCGGCGGGCGCGGTCTTCGGACAAATCCAGATAAGCGTTGACGATGCGGCCTAATGATTCCAGTTCGTCCCTGGTCAGGTAATTCTTGGCGATGGAAACATCGGTTTTCAGTATCTTGCCATCCGGCACCTTTTCCCAGGTCGTGAGTCCCATATTGGTTTTGGCACTGTCGGCCCGTCGCATGATTAGTTCGGTGGCGGTGTGTCCATGAACGGCAAAATGCAGTTTGTTCTGAACTTTGGCAAAGAACGCCTTGGTTGTCGGGGCATCCTTATTGTAGTCCACGCTGGTGGCATAAATATCGGTCACCTTCTGGTAAAATCGGCGTTCACTGAGGCGGATTTCCCGTATTTCCTCCAGCAATCGCTCGTAATAATCATCGCCGAGGAATGCGCCGTTTTCCATGCGCTTTTTGTCCAGCACATAACCTTTGACGGCAAACTCCCGCAGCACCCGGGTCGCCCACTGCCGGAACTGGGTCGCCCGCACGGAATTGACGCGGTAACCCACGGAGATAATAACATCCAGATTGTAGAAATCGACGTTACGCATAACCTCACGATTTCCCTCTTTTTGAACTATCCGGAATTTCCGGATAGTTGCTTCCGGCTCGACTTCTCCCTGTTCATAAATGGTTTTGAGGTGTTCGTTTATTGTGCGGACATCCACAGCGAACAAGGCCGCCATCAGCTTCTGCGACAGCCAAATGGTTTCCTCCTCATAACGGGCTTCTATGCTCTGCTCCCCGGCCTGCCCGGTAAAAATGAGGAATTCGGCTGTACTGTTGCGGATCAATTGATTTTTCTTGGTCATACCATCCACTCCTCCGTACCGTATTGTGCCAATGTTTCGTGGGGTTCCGTGGATGTTCCGGCATGCAACTTATCCAAATTCCATTTTGCCGGATTGTTGCTGATGTATTCCCGAATGCGGTTCCATTCTGATTCGTTACGGACAATGTGTTCCCAATAATTGCGTTGCCACAATTGGACCCCGGGTGTTTGACGCATTTCATTAATCTGTTTGGTGGATACCGTTTTGAACGCGCCGATCAAACGACCAACAGGTTTTACCGTTGTAGGGGCGGTTCGCGAACCGCCCTTACAATAATTGTTTCGCGAACCGCCCCTACAACACGAACCGCCCCTACCATCGGCGATAACAATGATCCC
>JBGSUA010000003.1:0-67586 GCA_041753575.1 Desulfatiglandaceae bacterium | reverse complement strand
AGAGCTAAAGAAGAGGATAGAGAGATACATCGAAGAGGTCAATGCGGCGCCGGTTGTTTTCAAATGGAGCTACAAACTCGATGAGATTACAGTTTGACTATTGATATGTTATTTAGTGAACGATATACTAGTTTGTTGGCTATAGAAACAGCCTCATCAGCTTTTGATTTGTTATCGTAGGCCTTGAACTGCAATTTATAATTAGTTCCGCCGATATTGAGACCTCCTTTCGCATTAACTTCGCTAATCGCCTTTTCAATACCTCGCGACTGGCCAATTCCATAAGACGCACCCGAACCTGACAGTGGAGCGTTGCCACCGATTAATAAAGTCTCGCAGACCCCAACACTATGTAGCGCTAATACAGCCGCAAACGTAAAGATAGAGATTAATAATATGTATCTTCTTGTCTCTCTTATCATAATGTTACCCTCCTTAGATGTATGATAGAATCTGGATGTCCAAAAAAAATGCTCGTACCCCCTCTCTTCTTATTTATGCCCCTAAATATGCCTTTCTTACGTGATCGCTGTTAAGCAAATCCATTGAGTTTCCTTCCATAGCTATTTGCCCTAATTCGAGAACATAAGCACGGTGTGATGAACGAAGAGCCATCCGAGAATTTTGTTCTACCAAAATAATAGCGACATTCGCTTCATTTATCGTTTTTGCAATTCTGGACACTTCCTTTACAAGTAAAGGAGATAAACCTAAGGTAGGCTCGTCAAGCAAAAGAAGCCTCGGTTGACTCATAAGGGCACGAGCAATAGTTAGCATTTGCTGTTCTCCACCGCTCAGACTACCTCCCAACTGTTTTTGTCTTTCTTTCAGGACGGGAAAATAATGGAACATTCTATTGAGATCTTTACTAATATTTTCATGATCGCTACGTATATAGCATCCTAAAAGCAGATTATCTATTACGCTCATTTTTTGAAAAATTCTCCGACCTTCAGGAACATGGGAAATACCTAGCTTTACTATCTTAGATGGTGAAAGCCGGTCTATCCGAAGTCCATCAAACCAGATTTCTCCCTCGCTCGCGTTTTTTAATCCCGAAGCCGTTCTGAGGAAAGTAGTTTTTCCTGCACCATTCGCACCAATTATACAAATGATTGATGAATCATCTATCTTCATGGATACGTTATTAATCGCGGCAACCTTATCATAATGAACGGTCAGCGATTTCGTTTCAAAGAGCATCGTTAGGTTCCTTCATCCATGCCAAGGTACGCATCTATAACATTTCGATCTTTTATAACTTCTTCGGGCAACCCTTCGGCAATCTTAACCCCGTAACTTAGCACTGTCAGTTTGTCGGAGAGATCGAGAATTGTTTTCATATCGTGCTCTACGATAATTATTGTTGTATTCATCTCATCTCTTATTTTTCGCGTTCGGTTAATCATATCCTGTTTTTCTTTTGGATTCATTCCTGTAAATGGTTCATCTAACAAAAGGAGTTTGGGATTTGCCGCTAAAGCTATCGAAGTGGCTACCGCACGTTGATTTCCATGAGGCAGATTTTTAACCACCTCATCCTTGATCTCCTCCAATTCCATGAATTCCAATAATGAAATCGCTTTGCTGAAAAGTTCCTCATTTTGCCTACGATTATAGCGTGTGTTAAAAAGGGCTGATAGGACTCTAGGCCTTATAGGGATATGAAAACCCAAAATCAAATTTTGTAGAACCGTCATTTCATGGAAAAGAGTAGTTGTCTGAAAAGTTCGGATTAATCCTAGCCCTGCGATTTGATTAGGTTTTAATCCCGTTATATCCTTATCATAAAACAAAACCCTTCCTGAGGAAGGGCTATAATAGCCGCTAATAACGCTAAAAAGAGTTGTTTTTCCAGCTCCATTTGGCCCGATTAGTCCTCTAATTTCCCCCTCTTCAATAGTTAGGTTGACATCAGTAAGAGCACTAAGGCCGCTAAACCTCTTTGACAAACGATCTATCTTTAGTATATTCATTTAATCAATACTATATAATTTAGTTCGTTTATTTGGTATTTAGTATATTATTAATCGCCTAATTTAACAAAAGTCTTGAACCAAAAGTGAAATTAGCTATCTTTTCAGTTTTATTGTCTTTAGCATATAAAATTCCATGTTGCCTTTCTATTACTTTTTTAGTGAGCCGTCCTTGTTGTACTCGTACCATCCCTTCCCTGTCTTTCTGCCAAGGTGGCCAGCCAGAACCTTTCTTCGCAAGATGGAGGGAGGATAAAATCGAAGATCCTTTTCCTCCTCATAAACGTTTGTATAGGCCATGAGTTGCACTTCCAGGCCGACAAGATCTGATGTTTCCAGAGGGCCCATTTTGCGGCCAAAGGCAAGCCTCATACCCTTGTCTATATCGGCCGGACTGGCAACTCCCTGCTCCACAAGCCGCATGGCCTCAAGATTTGATAGCATATTAATTCTATTTAGAATGAAGCCTGCAATGTCACGACTTACCGTAATAGGCTCTTTTCCCAGGTATTTTACGAAATCAATTCCGTATTGGATCGTATCATCGCTTGTCTCAATGCCTCTGACAACTTCCACTGCATCAAGCATGGGTACGGGGTTAAAGAAATGAAGCCCCAGAAATCTCTGAGGTCGAGACACGACGGAAGCGATCTGGCTGATTGGTATCGCGGATGTGTTGGATGCCAGGATCGTCGTTGCTTTTACGACTCGGTCGAGGTTCTTGAAAACATCGTGTTTAATCTCAAGCTTTTCAAATACAGCCTCAATAACTAAATCTGCATCTGCAGCAGGGTCATACCCAGTAGATGTCTTTATCCGGCCCATGACATCTTCCAGCTTTTCAGAGACCTTTCCCTTTTCTATGAACTTTGACACCGACCAGCCTATGCTCTTGACAGCCTTGCTCAGCATGTCCTGGGATATGTCGCACAAGGTCACACTAATTCTCTTTTGAGCACATACTTGGGCTATACCGCTTCCCATGGTTCCACTTCCAACTACGAAAACCTCTTTTAGGTCCATATTGCCTCCTGACATGTAAATCTGGTAAGTAATAAATGTACTAAATTTGATTACAAATCAAATCATGATATGTTTTTTGTGTCAAGAAAAAAATTAGGATTTTTCATATATTCGGTGGCAATTGCGTAACATATTTATATTAAATGATATAGTGTATCACAGGATGCACTTGATAACCTCCAAGACGGATGAAGGATGACCAAGGCTCATGGAAAGAATAGTATTCCCGACAAATAATTTTTTTAAGATTTACTGTTGACATTAAATCAAATTTGATATTAACATTATAATCAAATTTGGCGGCATGGTTTCTGCTTTCAGGATTTTCCCTTGGAAAAATAATTCTGGAGCAGGGTCAAGCCTTATAAGCCTTTTGTTCGGACAGGGCCATAACCGAATTAACCATTCGGTAAATTCGTGCCTTTTCCTGTATGGAAGATTCGATCAATGATGCTGCATGAAATCCCTGGAGCTGAGCACTCTTTCCGAGTGGCTATACCTGACTTTAAACCCCAAAATTGCAGGAGATGTTGATATGGACTCTAAAGGGAGAGATGACGCTGTGATCGAAAAAGACAAGAGGAGAAATGCCCTGGAAGAGGCGTTCTTCAGGATCAAGCAGATGCTTTATCTAAACGAGTTGGCCCCTGGCCAGAAAATCATCTACAGCGATTTAGCAAAAAGACTTAATATAAGTGCTACACCAGTTATTCAAGCATTAAATAGGCTTGAAACATCGAAACTTGTAAAATATATTCCAAATAGAGGTTACTTTGTTGAAGTAATAACCGAGGTTGAAGCAAGGAACTTGTATCAGGCCAGAGAGGCCCTGGAACTGTTTCCCATCCCTGCAATAATTGAGAATCTTGACTCCAAGAGCTTGGATTCCATCAATGAGACCTTCAAGAGTTACAAAGAGGCTATCAACGGTGGCAATAGACGAGAGCTTGTTCTCCTGGACTGCAAATTCCATCTTAAAATATGTGAATTCAGTAAAAATGAGACCATTCATAGGATATTGAAAGATATTTTTGAGCAGATCTATTTGAAATACCGAGCAGAATATTTAGGGGATGAAAGGGTCAGGGCAGTCATAAAAGAACACAGGGCCATTTTAGATTCGTTACGAAGGGCTGATGTGGGAGATACAGTCAGCATAATGAGGGATCATATCAGAAGGGGAATGCAATACGTTATTGAAAGTGTTGTAAGAAAGAATGACCGAAGGATAGACGACTTTTTTCTGACAACCGCTTAGGGAGTAGATTTAAGGCGTTAGATGAACGCGAATGGGTTTAGCTTAATGTTATTAAAGTCATAATTATATTATAGGTGACAAAATGAATTATAGTAATATCATTTATACAAAGGATGCCAGTATTGCTCATATTAGAGTAAATAGGCCCGAAAAGCGAAATGCATTGAACGGCTCGACCCGAGTTGAAATCGCCCACGCACTTGAAGACACACGGACCGATCCGGACGTCAGGGTGCTTATCCTTTCTGGGTCCGGTGAAAAGAGCTTCATAGCCGGTTCGGATTTAAACGAACTCTCAGCCTTTAGCCCGCTTCAACTGGAGAAATTCCTCAGCACCTTGGGACAGCGTCTTTATACGCAATTTGCCGAGCTTGAAAAGCCTACTATAGCCATGATTCAAGGACTTTGCCTTGGAGGAGGCCTTGAGCTAGCGTTGGCATGTGATATACGCATAACTTCCGATGATTCAAAATTTGGGCAACCAGAAATCCTTCTAGGCATTATCCCGGGCGGGGGAGGCACCCAGAGACTCACCAAGCTTGTGGGTGCGGGTCTGGCCAAGGAGCTTATCTTTACCGGGGCTGTGATAGATGCCAATGAGGCATTGAGAATAGGACTTGTCAACAGGGTTTGTCCTCCAAGCCAACTGGAAAAACTTACCAGTGATATGGCGCTGCGTATATCCAAACAGAGTCCCCTGGCACTAAAATGGGCTAAGAAATCAATAGCGATGGGGCAGGAAGTAAGTCTTAGCGCCGGCCTGGCCTACGAAGCAATGGTGGAATGCCTTCTTTTCACGAGCAAGGATCGTACTGAAGGGATGCAGGCTTTTTTTGAGAAGAGAAGCCCGTCTTTCAGCGGGGACTAGACGGAACAACAGTCTAAAACAGGATGACTTGCGAGGCCTGCCTCTGTTTCAATATTCGGCAATGGAAGCGCCTTCAAGCCATAATGAATCTATAATGGCGGGCTTCAATATTCTGACCATATTTTCTAGAGACTTGATGCCCAGTAATATCGAGGAGTGATGCTCATGAGCAGAAAGATTAGAGTCCTGGCAGCGAAGCCGGGGCTGGACGGACATGACAGGGGCATAAAGGTTATATGCCGGGGATTGAGAGACGCCGGCATGGAAGTCATCTACACCGGGCTTCGCCAGACCCCCCATCAAATAGTATCGGCTGCGTTGGAAGAAGATGTGGATGTAGTTGCACTTAGTATTCTTTCTGGCGCTCACGATGTGCTCTTGCCCAGAGTTGCAGCTTTGCTTGAGGAAAGGCAGATGGGCCGTGTTCTATTGATTGCAGGTGGGATTATACCTGAAGAAGATGTCGGTTCACTGAAAGAAAAGGGGATTCGAGAGATTTTTGGTCCTGGAACAACCATAAAAGAAATTAAGAACTATATCGTAAATGCGTTAGCAGACTCATAACGTTTAGATTTTATAAACTTCAAATGCTAACTATTTTTCTACGTAAGAGAGGATAAGTTAAAATGGCCAATGATACTGATGTAATCCGGAAGGAAAAGGCACGCTGGGCTGAAACGTCTTCAGAGAAGCCTATTAATAATTCTCTGACCGATTGGGGGGGGGCTGTTGAATGGCTTTACACCCCATCTGATATCGAGCGCCTTGATTATCTTTCCGAAATCGGCTTCCCAGGAGAGTATCCTTTTGTACGGGGGGTCCATCCCACCATGTACTTGAGGCGCCAATGGACCATGAGACAATATTCCGGATTTGGCACTGCGGAGGATACGAACAAGCGCTATAAATACCTGCTTGAGCAGGGGCAGACAGGGCTTTCAGTCGCCTTTGATCTTCCTACGCAGATAGGATACGACTCCGATAATCCGATGAGCGAAGGGGAGGTTGGGAAGGTGGGAGTGGCTGTTGATTCCCTTCAAGACATGGAAATCATGTTCGATGGAATCTCTCTTGATGAAATATCAACCTCGATGACTATAAATGCGCCGGCAGGCATATTGCTTGCTATGTATGTTGTGGTTGCAGAAAAAAATGGCGTCTCTCCTAAAAAGCTGCGTGGCACCATTCAGAACGATATATTAAAGGAATACACCGCAAGAGGGACTTACATATTTCCTCCTCGGCCCTCCATCAGATTGATAACGGATATCTTTGAATTTTGCAGTAAAGAGATCCCCCAATGGAACACGATAAATGTTGGGGGATATCATATGCGAGAAGCCGGTTGCTCAGCGGTCCAGGAAATCGCCTTCAGCTTTTCAAATGCAATTGCCTACATTGAAGCGGCACTTAAGGCAGGTTTGGATATAGACTCATTCGCGCCAAGGATAAGCTGGATTTTCAATACCCATAACAAGATCTTTGAGGAAGTTGCCAAATACCGGGCTGCGCGCAAGGTTTGGGCCAAGCTTCTAAGGGATAGATACCATGCAAAAAATCCCAAGTCATGGATGCTGCGATTCCACACTCAGACATCAGGGGTAAGCCTCACTGCCCAGCAGCCTGAAAACAATCTGATCCGTGTGGCTTATCAGGCCCTTTCGGCCATACTGGGAGGAGCCCAGTCGCTTGCTGCATGCTCTTTTGATGAGGCTCTCGCAATTCCTACGGAGAAATCCGTCAGACTCAGTTTGAGGACGCAGCAGATCCTGGCTCATGAGGCAGGTGTAACAGATACCGTTGATCCCCTGGGCGGCTCCTACTATGTAGAAGCTTTAACCATGAAGATGGAAGAGGAAATCAGCGCACTCATCAATAAAATTGATGAAATGGGCGGCGCCATTGCAGCCATTGAAAAGGGCTTCATACAAAGGGAAATAGAGCAGAGAGCATACGAAATTCAAAAGGAAATCGAGGAAGACAGAAAGATAGTGGTCGGAGTCAACAAATATAAGACCGATGAAATAATACATTCTGCATTGTTCAAATCCGATCCGGCAGTAGCCCGGAGACAAACAGAAAAACTTCAATCCCTCAAAAGATCCAGAGACAACGATAAGGTAAGGGCTGCTCTTGCTTCCGTTAGAAAGGCCGCGCAAGGTAACGACAACCTGATGCCTCATTTTTTGAATGCCGTCAGATGTTATGCGAGTCTGGGGGAAATCTGCGATGTCCTGCGCGAGGTGTTCGGAGAATATATGGCGGTACAGACATTATGATCTTATTTGAAAACTGAAGGAATATTACTATCGGGCTATGAAAGGGGGAACAGGAATGATAGGCATTACATCGTTTGGGGCATATATTCCGATTTACAGGCTGAGTCGGGACTTGATCGCCAAAGCGTGGGAACGGTCTTCCCTTAAAGGAGAAAGAAGCGTCGCAAACAATGATGAGGATACACTGACAATGGCAGTGGAGGCAGGTTCGGACAGTCTGAAGGGCCTTGACAGAAAGATGATAGACGGGATTTTTTTTGCTACGACCAACGCCCCTTACAAGGAGAAGCTTTCAGCAGGACTGGCCGCAACGGTTCTTGATTTAAGAAGCGATGTTTTTACCGCTGACTTTACCAATTCCCTGCGCTCAGGCACCGCGGCACTGCGAGCCGCTCTTGACAGCGTTAAAGCAGGATCAGCCGGCAGAATTCTCGTTACCGCAGCAGACGCTCGCCTGGGATATCCACGTTCTGATCAGGAGCAGCTCTTTGGAGATGGCGCGGCTGCGTTCGTTATCGGAGGAGATAAGATTATCGCAGCGGTGGAGCATTCCATATCCATCAACAAAGAAATTGTGGATGTCTGGAGAAACGACGATGACCGTTTTGTAAGGGTGGGGGAAGGCCGTTTTATATTAAATGAAGGCTATATGGCGGCTATGAAGGATGTCATTTCAGCCTTGTTAAAAAAATCCGGATTAAAGGCCTCTGATTTTTCAAAACTGGTGATCCCTTCTCCTGATCAAAGGTCTTCGATGGCTGTAGCAAAGAAGCTTGGCTTTAATGCCGACCAGCAACTCCAAGATAACCTGCACAGCAACGTCGGTAACTGCGGGGCAGCCCATCCATTGTTGCTTCTTGTGGCTGCCTTAGAAACTGCAAAGCCTGGTGATTTGATATTGGTGGCAAGTTACGGAGACGGAGCGGATGCATTTGTTTTAAGGGTAACTGAAGAAATTGCTGGAAACAAAGGCAGGCTTGGACTCAAGGGGCATCTCGAAAGTAAAATGACCTTGAGTTCATATCAGAAATTTCTGAGTTTCAGAAATATCGTAGAGCCTGTCGCTGGTGAACCCTTTCGCCTTTTTCCTTCAAATTCAGCCTACTGGAGAGAGCAGAAAAGCATTCTCCGCTGCTATGTAAGCAAATGCAGACAATGCGGGCAGACGGAATTTCCTATCCAAAGAATTTGTTCCAAATGTCGGAGCAAGGATGACTATGAGGAGATTCGCTACTCAGACAGAAAGGGCAAGGTTTTTACCTTTACCAGAGATCAACTTGCAGGGAGAAGCGATGACCCTGTTGTTGTTCAAACTGTATTTGAGACGGAAGATGGAACAAGGTTCTATCTTATGATGACTGACTGCAATCCGGAAAAGGTTGAGGTTGGCTTTCCTGTAGAGTTTACCTTTAGGAGGATTTATGAGGGGGCAAATTTCCACAATTATTTTTGGAAATGCAGGCCCGTAAGAAACGGAGGGTCTTATCATGGGTAGTATCAAAGACAAAGTTGCAATCATCGGCATGGGATGCTCGGTTTTTGGCGAAAGATGGTCCCTGGGGGCAGGGGACCTTGCAATTGAATCTGCATATGAAGCCTTTAAGGATGCAGGAGTTGGCCCTGAGGACATTGAGGCCTGCTATGTCGGCCAGATGTATGCGCCAGTCAATGGCATAGGAGGTTCTACGATCGCAGACTCTTTGAAACTCTCAAATATCCCTATTATAAGGAATGAAAACTGGTGTACGGCAGGGCATATGGCACTTATAGAAGCGGCGCTCGCTGTAGCATCAGGAGCCTATGATGTAGTGATGGCCATCGGGGTTGAGAAATTGAAAGATACAGGCTATGCGGGATTAGGGACAGGACGGGGAATGAACCCTGTATATGAAGCCCGCAGAACAGCGCCTGGCTCATTTGGTTTGATTGCTACCAGTTATTTCAAGCAGTACGGGCTTTCCATGGAAGAGGGGAAGAAAACCATTGGGAAGATAGCAGTCAAAAACCACAGAAACGGGAGCATGTGTCCCAAGGCGCATTTCAGAAACACCGTAACCTTGGACCAGGTTCTAAGTGCTCCTATCATTGCTTATCCTCTCGGGCTCTTTGACTGCTGTGGAAACAGCGACGGATCAGCCTGCGCAATCGTCACAAGGGCAGATACGGCGAAGAAGTTTAGAGATGATCCGATTTACATCAAAGGCTTCGGGATATCCATGGACGCTGTTCTTCCTCATACCAGACCGGGTTTTGGGTGGACCAGCTTTGAAGCATTAAAAAGATCTTCAGGCAAGGCCTATGAGATGGCAGGCAT
Source organism: Desulfatiglandaceae bacterium (assembly GCA_041753575.1). Taxonomy (GTDB): domain Bacteria; phylum Desulfobacterota; class DSM-4660; order Desulfatiglandales; family Desulfatiglandaceae; genus CG2-30-51-40. The sequence continues at coordinate 57,868 of JBGSUA010000003.1, read as the reverse complement.
AAAGAATCCGCGCGAAGAGATTGATATTGCTGAAGTCCATGATTGTTTCAGCATAACGGAGCTCGCAATCTATGAGGATTTTGGCTTCAGCCCGAGGGGTGGAGCCAAAGAGGACATTGATTCCGGCTTTTTTGAGCTGGAGGGAGGTCTTCCTGTAAATACCGATGGAGGATTGAAGTGCTTCGGCCATCCGGTTGGAGCAAGCGGCCTGCGTATGACATATGAGGTCTATAAGCAGCTTCAATATAAGGCGGATAAGCCGGAGAGACAGATCAAGAATGTCCATCGCGGGTTGTCCCATACCTTTGGTGGGCCTCCGCAACTGAGCGCAGTTGCCGTTTTCGGCAATGAAAGAGGATAGAGAAATAAAGCCGTAAAAGCATATTCGGGAGCAAATATTATGGATTACAAAACAATAATTTTAGAGAAATCCGAGGGTATTGCAAAAATTACCTTTAATCTTCCGGATCGCATGAACTTTCTTGATCTTGTAATGAGGGAAGAACTCAAGGATGCCTTTGTGGATATCGGGACCGATAGGGATGTCAAGGTCGTTATAATGACCGGCGCGGGGAAGGCATTTATCGCGGGAAGCGATATAACCACCATGGAGGGTGTTACTGCCCCTGCCGCGCGAGACCGCCTCAAGAACGTGCAAAAACTTATTCGCCTTATGACGGAACTGGAAAAGCCGATCATCGCCGCAGTGAACGGATTCGCTACAGGGGCGGGATTGCACATTGCTCTAGCATGCGATCTTGTAATCGCATCCGATATGGCAAAATTCCGGGAGGCATTTATCATGATTGGTCTGGTGCCTGACCTGGGAGGATTCTATTTTCTCCCTTTAAGAGTAGGGCTTGCGAGGGCCAAGGAGTTGATGCTTACCGGAAGGGTAATTGATGCCAGGGAAGCGGAATCAATGGGTCTGGTCAACAAAGTTGTTCCTCACTCCGAGCTGGATCGGGAGGCATTGGATCTGGCCAGGTCTTTGGCTCAAGGCCCCACACGAGCTTATGGCATGATTAAGAGCGCGCTGAATCAGTGGCCCATGAATCTATCGGCATTCCTTGAATTGGAAGCCAATCTCCAGAGTGTTGCATTTGCCACGCGTGATTTTGATGAGGGCAGGCGTGCCTTTTTGGAAAAACGAAAACCTGCGTTTACCGGGGAATGATATTCTAATTTTGTTCACAATATGACAAGAAGGGGATTGAACTCATGATGGACTTTGAGATTACAGAAGAAAACCGAATTTTTAGAGACGCTATCCGAGAGTTTGCCCGCAAAGAGATTGCTCCTCTGGTTGATCAGGCTGAGGAGACGGGCGTATTTCCCAGACAGCTTTTCAAAAAGATGGGAGAGCAGGGGTTTCTGTGTCCCAGATATCCTTTGGAGCTGGGCGGAGGAGGCGGCGACAAGGTAACTGAGTGTATCCTGGTGGAGGAGCTTAACAGAATAAATTCAGGGATTGGTGCAGCCTTGATGGCGCAGGGGGGGCTTGCTACGCAACCCCTTTACAGGTTCGGATCAGATGCACAAAAGGAGAAATTCCTTATCCCTGCAATAAGCGGAGAAAAGATCGGTTCCTTTGCCCTTACAGAGCCGAATGTGGGTTCTGATGCCGCGTCCCTCCAGGCAAGAGCAGTACGCGACGGAAACAGCTATGTGATCAATGGAACCAAAATGTTTATCACTAACGGTCCGATTTGCGACTACGTTATAGTTGCCGCTTCCACAAATCTTGCCAAAAAAGCGGAAGGCATAAGTCTCTTCATCGTTGAAAAAGGCACCCCGGGTTTTCAGGTGTCGAAAAAATTGAACAAGGTTGGCAACAGGTCTGCTGAAACCGCAGAGCTGGTCTTTGAGGACTGCAGGATCCCAGCGGAAAACATGATTGGCGATAGTGAAGGCAAAGGCTTTAATCAGATAGCTGATACCTTGCTTTCAGGTCGTATTACCTATGGCGCGCGCTGTACCGGCACTGCTCAGGCTGCGTATGAACTGACTGTCCAGTATGCTAAAGAAAGGGTGCAGTTTGGAAAACCCATAATCCAATTTCAAAATACTCGGTTCAAGCTTGCTGAGATAGCAACCTATATAGATATCATGAGATCCTATACGCTTAGGGTTGCCAGAATGTATGATCATGGAATAAATGTCCGTAAAGAGGCTTCCATGGTTAAGTTATTTACGGCGGAGACGCTGCAGACTATCCTGTCTTATTCAATGCAGATTCACGGCGGATATGGATACATGATGGAATATCCGATCCAGAGACACTGGAGGGATGGAAGACTATATACCGTAACCGAGGGAACGTCCGAGATCCAGCGCCTTGTCATCGGCAAGGAGCTTGGCCTTTAAAGGAGGGGAGCAATCTATTATGTCAAAAAAATATGAGCACTGTATTGTCAGCAAACCCAAAATCATAGATGAATTTGAAGCGCACGTTCCGGGAAAGTATCAGATTATGATGGACAGCCAACTGGTTCCGGAGGCGGATTTTTTTGTCGCCGGGGGAATTCATCAAAAGATATATCAGGCCGAGCCAATATCTTACAAACACTATCATGAAGAGAGTGAAGTATATCTTTACATCTCAAAGAGAGGCGACGCCGAAGTCGAGGTGGAACTGGAAGATGAGATCTATCGTCTGACCACTCCCTGTGCGGTATATGTACCCAAAGGCGTGAAGCACACATACAGATACATCAGAATTGACGGTCCATTGACGGTGGTTGCAATCGTCAGAAGTGGCGAATACCACACCCACAAATAGCACAAACTCCGGCCGGCCTTGTCAAAGAGGCTGCCCCAAGGGAGAAGGGTTTATCACCATGGAACAATGGAGATTCCTGGAAGTTGATTGGCTGAGCTATGCGCAAACCGCAATCTACCGGCCTGTTCTTATGCGGGCAGTAAGCGAGCAAATAGTGCCTGAGACCTTCTCCTTTTGCACGTTTCCCGTGCCCAGCCTGGTCCTGAACTTTCTCAATGATCCCGAAAAGGAGATCAACCTGGAGTTTTGCAGGAGCAAGGGAATACCGGTTTACCGAGTGATATCAAGCGGAGGACCGATTTTCGGGGATACCGGGTATGTCTTTACCTTCCTTCACATGAGGAGAAGCAACCCCAAGGCCCCGCAGGATGCCCCTGCGATGTTTGAAAAGACCCTCACCGGGATCGCTCAAGGGATTTCGGATCATTTCGGCATTGAATGCAGATTCAGACCCCTCAACGATGTAGAGGTCAGGTGTGAAGACGGGATGTGGAGAAAAATCGGACCGTCTTCATGTGTCTATGAAGAAAAGGCCATTCAAATGGGCTCAGGCATACAGGTAAAGGCCCCTGATTCCGATCTGATAGCAGCCGCCATAGCAGCTCCGCCGGAAAAGTTCGTTGACAAAGAGGCAAAGACCATTCAGGAGAGGATCACATATCTGGAAAAGGTCGTGGGTCGCAGTATTGACCTTTCTGAAATCAGGGATCTATATCTCAGAGAGATTGAAAAAGTCTTTGATGTAAAGCTTGTGCTTGGAGAGCTGACAGAAAAGGAAAGAGATTATTACCGTGGGATGGAGGAAGAGTATACAAATAACGATTTTTTTATGGAGCGCTCTGAATCGAAATTTGGCGCCCTTCCTTCGGATGTGGTCAGGAAGATGATTCAGTTCAAGGTTCCGGGAGGGCCTTTTATGAGGATCATTGTGCTCAGGGAGGGAGATCGCATAAGGGATCTGCTCATCTCAGGCACAGTCCACGCCTCGCCCCTGAGGCCCACCTCACCTGTACACGAAATAGAGAAGGCATTGAAGGGTCAACCGCTGGATAAGGGTGTCTTTGAACTGAAAATTGAACAGGTATTGAGCCGCAAAGGTTTTCAGATCGCAAAGGTTTCTTCGGAGTTTCTGGCCCAGAAGATATATGAATGTGCGGTTTCCTGATTCCTATGTGATTTGAGAAGCCTCCTGGAGGATTAGAAATGGAATTGACAGGGTTACTTGGAACTCAACTGGAAAGACTCGGGCGGAACTCTTTTTACGGTAAAAAGATGAAGAATGCCGGAGTTGATCTTTCCGCGATAAAAACCTTGGAGGATTTCGAGAAGATTCCCTTTACAACCACTTCGGAACTGCTGGCAGAGCTGAAAAAAAAGCCTTCTGAGTCAGCTTTTTATTGCGGTGATGTAACTCGAATCAATTTTTCTCCGTCCGGACAGGACCTCTATCCTGTCTATCATACTGAACATGACCTTGAAAACATGCACCAGGTTTGCGCTCGATCCCTTGAGGCCGCCGGGGTCAAAAAGGGGGATATCTGCGCGGTAACATTCGGATATCATCTCTTTGTTGCAGGGCTTTTCTATCAGGGACAGTTGGAATACTACGGGGCCAAAGTAATTCCTTTGGGCCCCGGGGAATCAGAAAGGGCAGTCCAGCTCATAAATGACTACCAGATATCTGTCCTGATCTCCAATCCTACTTTTGCCATGAAACTTGCGCAAAAAGGAATCCCGAGCGTCAAAATCCTTTTTGTGGGAGGCGAGCCCTTCACGTCCGTAGAGGGTTACCCTGAGATGGTGAGAGAGGCCCTGGGGGGAGATATTACAATTATAGACTCCTACAGCATGGCCCTGTGCATGCCTGTTGCACGGAGTTGCAGATACGGTGCGGGCCTTCATATCATGGATGATTTTGTCTATGCCGAGGTCATTGATCCGGTAACAGGAGAGGGAGTACCTCGTGGGGAAAGTGGCGAACTTGTATTGACTCACCTACACAAGGAAGCTGCACCCCTTCTGAGATACAGGACTGGAGATTTGACCCGCATGGAGAATAAAAGATGCGAATGCGGAAGAGAATTGACACTGCCCAGGAGTATTTTCGGAAGGACCGACGAAATGCTCAAGGTCAAGGGTGTCAAATTCTGGCCTTCACAGGTAAGCGGGATACTCAGGTCATGCTCCGGGTTGAGCAATAAATATCGTGTGATTGTTAGTACAAGGGGAGGGGTGGATCATCTCCAGTTGATGGTTGAGGGAAGCGATGCTTCTGGAGCGGCTGTTGATGAGCTGGCAAAGAGGCTGAAGCGAGAAACTCTTCTGGCCTTCAACGATATCCAAGTCCTGGTAAAGCTGGAGGATGGACCTTCAGTGGTAGACGAGCGAAAAGGGAGAGGTTTTTAATCTCAAGTGCCTTGCAGGCGGGGCCAATTAAGCAAACGGCAGCAAAATTTGTAATGGAGGTTGGGGATGGAATCAATTTTCTTTTCTGAAAAGGAGCAGGCTTACGCCAGCGAGGTTAAGGAGTTTATGCGGCTGGAAGCACGCCCCCATGTCCTTGCAATGGACAGGGAAAACAAATACCCCTTTGAGCTTTTGAGGAAAATGGGGCAACGCGGATTCATAGGAGTACGCTTTTCATCCAGGTACGGTGGTGGTGGCCTGGACATGATGCATGAGGCCATTGCCAATGAAGAGACCGCGGCACAGTCCTACGCTCTGGCATGCGCTCGCAGCGTCCCCCACCATTGCGCCTTTATTATCTCAAACTACGGCAGCGAAGAGCAGAAAAAGAAATGGCTGCCAGGGATCTACAAGGCGGATATAATCACGGCCGAATGCATTACTGAGCCTGCCGGCGGTTCTGATGCCGCGCGTATGAAAACAGTTGCGGATCGAAAGGAAAATCGCTGGATTATAAAGGGAGAAAAACGCTTTCAGGCCTCCGGGGCCGTTGCCGATCTCTTTATTGTCTTTGCAATGACCAACCGGGATGTCCATCCGACAAAAGGCATGAGCGTATTCGCTTTGGAAAAGGGCACCCCCAATATAGTGGCAATGGAGGAGTTCGATACCCTGGGATGGCGCGGCCTGCGCATCGTCTCCGAGCTTATTTTCGATAACGTGGATATTCCTGCCGAAAACCTCATCGGCGAGGAGAATCAGGGCTTTCCGATTCTGATGGATATGCTCAACAGTGAGAGAATCCTGGTGGCAAGCGGCCTTTTGGGAACAGCCCGCACATGCCTTGAGATGGCCACCGCCTATACTATGGAGAGGGAGGCGTTTCACCGGCCCATATATAAATTTGAGGGTGTGAGCTTTAAGGTTGCTGAGATGGCAACACGTCTTGAGGCTGCCGGTCTTATGCGCACAAAGGCAGCCCGCATGCTGGATATGGGCCAGGACGTAACCAAGATTGCTGCCATGGCCAAGGGTTTTGCGGCTGAAAATGCCTACTGGATCGCCAATGAGGCGCTCCAGGTCATGGGGGGTATTGGCTATACCACTAAGCACGATATGGAAAGGCATTTCCGCGACATAAGAGGAGGCATGGTTGCCGTGGGTACCAACGAGATAATGCGGCTGGTAGTGCAAAGAGAACACTATAGGGAATTTGTAGAAAAAGCAGATAGCAAATAGATAATTCCTGGAGAAAAGCATGGACTACTTAAGACTTATTAAGACGGATTATACATACGCAGAATTGTCTACCAGCGCATCCCCTGCAGTGGAAAAAGCCATGGAAGAAGGGGGTGTTCCAAGTACCCTGCTGATTAATTATTTCAGCAGGGACAGCATCACGACAGGAGTGCTGGAGGATCCTGAAAAATCAGTGGATCTGAATTTCTGCCTTGAGAAAGGAATCCTGGTCCGGAGGAGGCAAAATCCGGGTGGCGCCATCTTCGCCAACCAGGGTTCTTATATGTTTTGCCTCTATTTGCGTTTGAGTGAGCCGTGGGTGCCCTTCAAGAGCATTCGTGAGGCATTTCCCTTTTATCTGGAGAGGATGGCACAGGTAATCGGTGAACAATTTTCTCTGGAATCCCGTTACCGCCCTGTTAACGACATTGAAGTGCAAGGACGAAAGCTGGTTGCTACTTCGGCCCGTCTGGAAAATGGCGTGCTCACCCTGCGCAGTTTGATTAATGTTACGCCGGTTGATCGGGAACTCATGTCCAGGGCGCTTATTGCACGGCCTGAAAAATTCAAAGACAAGGTACACAAGGATGCCGGCAGCCGCTTCACATGTTTGGAAGAAGAGGCAGGGCGTCCGGTACAGCGCCATGAAATGTATGCCTTTGCCGAGAGAACCATGAGCAGGGTATTCGGGCCAAAGATCGAGATCAGGGAAGGCGAATTCACCTTAAAGGAGTCACAGTATCTGAGTGAACTGCAGAATAAGTTCAGCTCTGATGAGTGGTTTTTTGCCAACAGCGAGCGCACTCGTTTTAAGAATGCCAACCCATCCGCCCGGAAGGTTGAAGCCTTTCACAAGGCGCCGGCTGGTCTTATGGGCGTGGTTCTTCTAGCATTGGAGGGGCGGGTGGATGATTTGATTTTGCTGGCCGATTTTCATCCAAGTCCCATGACGGTCTTAACTCAGATGGAGGATGCCATGCGGGGCGGGCCTCTTGATATAAAAGCCCTCGTGGATCAGGTGAGCCGGGTGTACAATGCCTCTGGCGTGGAGATTCCCGGCACTGAGTTAAAGGATTTTGAGATACTTTTAGATAAGGCGTTGAAGCTTATTTAGGTTTGTAGAGATATTGGTGAATGCGCCATATGCTTTCTCAAACAATAAAGCAGCATATGCTTTCACCTCGCAATATGGGAGTCATGACCTCACCGGACGGAGTTGGGGAGGTTGTCGGTCCAGTTTGCGGTGATCAATTCGTGATGTATCTCAAAGTCGCAGGAGGCCGCATCAGGAAGGCGTCTTTCACCACACATGGATGCTGGGCGGCTATCGCGATGGGATCCTTGATTGCTGAGTTGCTCGAGGGATTCACGCCCCAGGAGGCTCTCTTGCTGGATGGAGAAAAGCTTGCCCGAGAAAACGCCGGGCTGCCTGAGGACAAATGGCCTTGCGCCCGAATGGTTTCAATGGCGCTGCACCAGGCTGTGCTGGATTGGCAAAGGCGAATCGCAGCCGGATAGAAGCAGCTTCTGAGATGAATAGCGTGGATGGGAATTCGTGTCATCTGACATGCGGAAGGGGGTGATGAACAGGTAGGAGGTTTGTACAAAAGGCCAGGGATAGTTGATGCGGGAAACCTCATTTATCAATGACAATAAGGAGGCTACAGATGATGTCAGGATTACGTTTCAAAAAGAGTAGTATCAGTTTTATCCTTTTGGGTTCACTTTTCTTTTTTTGTTTTGTCTCATCGGCCGGTGCGACTGGATCTACTTCGCTGCCGAATACCATGTTGTGGAGCTGCTATGATGTGGGGTCCTCCGGTTATGTTCAGGCATCTGCAATAGCGGATGCCTTTTCAAAGAATTATGGGATGAAGATAAGGCTTGTTCCCTCCGGGACCTCCATTGGGCGACTCATGCCCCTGACAGGCAAGAAGGTTGATTGCGGATTTCTTGCAAATGAGGTTTATTTTGCCTTTGAAGGCATCTATGATTTCTCTGTCAAAGACTGGGGACCCCAGGACCTCAGGGTCATATTGGCTCATCCGACAACAATAGCGATGGCAACCACCAAGGACTCCGGTATCAAGACGCCCGCGGATGTAAAAGGGAAAAGGGTTTCCTTTATTCCAGGAGCGCCCACCCTGAATATCAAGGGTGAGGCCTTCCTCGCTTTTGCGGGGTTGACCTGGAATGATGTGCAGAGGGTGGATTTTCCCTCATACGGTTCATGCCTCAAGGCCCTAATAGAGGGCAAGACGGATATCTCGGTTGTTTCTGCCACCGCTTCAACAATGTATGAGCTTGAAACCTCGCCAAGGGGTCTTTACTGGCCGCCTTTTCCGCCGGAGGACAAAGCGGGATGGGCCAGGATGGTCAAGATTGCTCCTTTCCTGAGTCCGTTTCTGGAGACGGTGGGAGCCGGGATCTCTGCGGATAAACCAGTATATCTACCAGCATATCGGTATCCTATGATCACTGTCTATGCAGATACTGATGCTGATCTGGTCTACTCCTTGATAAAGGCCATGGATGAATCCCTTCCCGTCTATGAAAAAACCCATGCAGTAATGCCCTTGTGGAACATAAAGGATTCCGGCGTTCCTCCGGCGGACGCTCCTTTCCATGAAGGGGCGATCCGCTACCTGAAAGAAAAGGGTGTCTGGAAGGCGGAACATGAAAAGTGGAACAACGAAAGAATTGAGCACTTCAAGAAACTCAAGGCCGCCTGGGGCAAGGCCCTGAAAGAGGCAGAGGAGAAAAAGGTGCCTGTTGACAAGTTTCCGGATTTCTGGCTCAGCATAAGGAAAAGTGCAGTAGGTGAGTAGTTGATGAATTGATTTCTGTGCAGGAGCGAGTTTATCTGTTTCTCTGGTGTGGATTGTGAGAACGTAGATCGCTCCTGAAATATAGTGTAACTCCTTCGGCAAATAAAGGTGAGGAGGAATCAGGCCAAATGGGAAATGATAATCAAGTGAGGTTAAGGGGCTTTGCCTACTGGTTGACTGCCCTTATGTCTGCGGGAGCTCTTCTGCTCTGTATCAATCAGATCTTCCATCTTAGTATTGCAGGGTTCCTGCCCATAGGCAATGCTTACTACTATTACATTCTGACATTCTACCTGTCCCTTGCATTCCTGATTTATCCCGGATCAAAGAAAGCCGAGGGACGAATTCCCTGGTACGACTGGGTCCTCTTTGCTCTGACTATCCTCACAACCATCTATCTTGCCTGTAACGCGTACAATATTCTCACCAAGGGATGGGAATATGTCGCGCCGCCTCTCCCTACGCTTGCGAGTGCCGTGCTGTGGCTTCTGGCGGTTGAGGGAATAAGGAGAGCCGGTGGACTGATACTCGCGATCATATGTCTAGTTTTTTCCGCTTATCCACTGGTTGCGGACTATATGCCAGGCTTCCTGTGGGGTAAGTCTTTCACGCTTGTCGAGACAGCGCGTTTCCATTCAATGGGTGTAGAAAGCATAATAGGCATTCCAACACATGTCGTGGGAGATCTCCTTATAGGTTTCATAATATTCGGAGTAGCCCTGGTCTCCTCGGGAGGGGGTAAGTTTTTTATGGATTTTGCCCTCTCTCTTCTTGGGCACCATAGGGGAGGCGCAGCAAAGGTTGCCGTCCTTTCCAGCGCATTTATGGCGAGCCTGAGCGGAAGCGCAATATCCAATGTTGTCACTACCGGCACCATGACGATACCTGCCATGAAGAAGACAGGATACACTGCCACATGGGCTGCAGCGGTGGAGGCATGCGCGTCCACCGGCGGCACTATTATGCCGCCGGTTATGGGCGCAGCAGGCTTTCTGATAGCCTCTTTTTTAAATGTTCCTTACACCCATGTAATGCTTGCGGCCTTTTTCCCTGCATCTCTTTATTATCTAACCCTGCTTGTTCAAGTTGACTCCCACGCTGCCTTCCTAGGCCTTGGCGGGATTCCAAAGAACGAACTCCCACGAACCATGACTGTTTTCAAGGAGGGTTGGTTTTTCATAGGGTCCCTTATTCTCCTCACTTTCATTATGGTTTATATGCGGGTTGAGGCCTGGGCGCCTTTTTATGTTATGATTTTTCTATTCGCATGCGCCATGCTGAGAAAGGCGACACGGTACACTTGGAGGAAATTCGCAGACTTCCTGGTTGAATCGGGCAAGCTGCTGGCCCAGATTACCGCTATACTTGCGGGGATCGGTCTTATAATCGGTTCACTATCAGGCACAGGGGTGGCAAATTCCTTCTCCAGAGAACTGGTTTTATTTGCCCACGGCAACTTGTTTCTTCTTTTGGTCCTTGGGGCCATTACGAGTTTTATCCTGGGGATAGGAATGACGGTTACTGCCTGCTATGTGTTTCTCGCCATAGTGTTAGTGCCGGCCCTTGTTGAAATAGGTGTGAACGGAATGGCAGCCCATCTTTTCGTTCTTTACTGGGGATGCCTCTCCTATATCACTCCGCCGGTTGCGCTGGCTTCGATAACCGCCGCAGCTATTGCAGGGTCAGATCCAATACGAACGGGCTTTCTGTCCATGAGGCTTGGCTCCGCAAAATACATCGTACCTTTCATGTTTGTCCTTGATCCGACCATGATCCTGATCGGACCGATTGAAGAAATTATTCTGACCGTCATTACCGCAATCCTGGGGGCAGTTGTGCTTGCAGGAGCGATTGAGGGATACCTTTACATAGTAGGGGTATTGTCGCCGGTATATCGTATCCTATTTTTTGCCTCAGGCTTCCTTCTGATGTATCCGAAAAGATTAACCGAGGCAGTTGGTCTGGCTATCCTGATATTGGGGAGTTTAATGAAAAAGCGATTCGGACATTCCGGCAATCTCAAAACAGTTTAATGAGCAAGAAGAAAGAGCCGTGGAGTTAACGGTTCGTAAAGCTAATTAAGAGCTGTATCATGAATGCCGGTAACTGGTTAAGTAAGAGAAGCACCATTTCTCCACATAGGGAGGCGATCCTTTTCTACGACAGGGTTTCCACTTATGAGGACCTCGACAAACGGGTCAATCGGCTGTGTCAGGCCATTGCAAAAACCGGCCTTGCCGTGGGAGACAGGCTAGGTGTTCTGAGCAGAAACTGTCCCCAGTTTCTGGAATTATACTTCGCCTGCGCAAAGGGAGGATGGATTTTTGTTCCCATCAACTTCCGCCTGGCTGCTCCGGAATTGGCCCACCAGATTTCGGACAGCGGACCGGCTATTTTATTTCTGGGTTCCGATCAGGCGCCTCTTGTCAGGAGCAGCGAGGCCTTTTTGAAGGGGGGATCTCCCCCGTGCGTAAGCTGGGGAGGCGGCGGGAGCAGCGGATTCCAGGACTATGAAGATTTCATCCTTACCGGGGACGAAAAGGAACCTGTAACAGATCCATCCATAGGGTGGGAGAGTCCTCAGGTTATCATGTACACCTCTGGTACAACAGGGACTCCCAAGGGCGCGCTTCTTCCATACAGAAAGACCTTTTTTAACACCTTGAATGCGGTGATTTACTTTGATCTGCACTCCCGCGATATAATGCTGACCGTCCTGCCTCTTTTCCATTCCGGCGGGCTTAACATCATGGCTGTCCCAACCCTCTATGCTGGAGGCACGGTCATACTGAGGGATCGTTTTGATCCCCTGGAGTTCCTTTCCCTGGTCCAAATGCACAGGGTGACCCAGACCATGCTCGTGCCCACCATGTTGAATACAATCCTCCAGGAGACCCGCCCTGAGGACTTTGATCTTGCAAGCCTGCGCTCCATGCTTGTGGGTGGAGAGCCTGCATCTGCGGATCTCATCCGCGAGGCAAGGGCCAGGGGTTTGCCGGCCCGCCAGATCTTCGGACAGACTGAGACATCCATCGCCTTGTGGGTTCCCCAGGAAAAGGCTGAAGAAAAGGCAGGTTCTGTGGGTATTCCGGTTTTTCATGGCGAAGTCAGGATAGTGGACCCGACAGGTGCCCCCGTTCTACCAGGGCAGACTGGGGAGATCCTGGTAGGAGGCCCAATCCAGATGAGATCCTATTGGAAGCTCCCCGTCGAGACCAGGCAGACAATGAAGGACGGATGGCTTCATACGGGTGACCTTGCAACCGTTGATGAAGACGGGTACGCCTATGTGGTGGATCGGATAGGAGACATGTTCATTAGCGGCGGGGAAAATGTTTACCCAGCGGAGATAGAAAAGGTCCTCCTTCAGCATCCACAGGTTTACGAGGCGGCTGTGGTCGGCATTCCTGACAAGAGATGGGGCAAGGCCGGGAAGGCCTTTATTCGATTGAGAAAAGGTGCCTCCATGTCCCGGGACGAAATGGTCTCATATCTGAGGGAAAGGATCGCGTCATATAAAATCCCCAAGTATCTTGAAATCACTGATGAACTCCCAAAAACCGCCTCAGGAAAAATCAAAAAAAGCGAACTTCTTAAGTGCTCCGAGGCTCCAAGACACATGACATAACCCGGCATCATCCGCTAATCAACAAAAATTGTGCAGTGCCCCATCAAAAATCCAACTCATTTAATATACGCATCTTTCGTAAGAAAAATGTCAAAGTCAGGAGCGTAGTATCTGCTGGCGCGATATTTCGCGAGAAGCCTTGAAATCGTGCGCTGACGGGCGCGCTATCATACTTGTTCAAGGCATACGGGACGGTATTTGAAGGCCTACTTTTCTCTTGTGCGGATAAGGAGTATCCAGGAAGCGGCGCACGAAAGGACAAAACACATGCCCATGAAGTAGAAAACGGAACTTAGACCGAAGCGATCCGCAAGGTAACCTGAAACCGCTGCGGCAGTAGAGCCTATTCCGAAGGTGATGAAGAAATGTATGCCGTAGCCCATGCCCTGCCGGTTAGGCGGGAAGTACCTTGAGAGGAGGTAATTCTGGATGGGCTGAGTAGAGAAATAGAAAAAGGCATAGACCACCGCGGCTGCGATCAGCAAGACATTCTTGGTCACAGACATTATGAATACGCACACCGTCCCCACAGCTATGGACAGAAGGTAAAGCTTTTCCACAGAAACGCGGTCAGCCAGTCTTCCTGCGATGTATTGGCCTGCCGCTCCGGAAAGGAGTGCAAGCGTAGTAACGGTTCCACCCAATGTTACCTTGTTGACGCTCATGCCTGCGATTGTGACGTTTTCACCCATGTAGGCGGGAAGAAAGGTCATGATCCCCTTGTATGTGAGGCCGAGGGCCATGGCCGATATGAAAAAGAATGTCAGATTGAGTATGGAGATCTGCTGCTCGGCGCCTTTATCTTCTGATTTATCAGCGTCAGTCTTTTTTGCCGTTTTCTGCCGCCGCACGGTTAAAGAATAAAAACCAAGGCCCAGTCCGATGATTCCATAAAGGACATGCGGCCCTCGCCAGCCGGCGTATGTCCCGATCCAGGCAGATACGAGAGGCACGATGGCTACCCCTAGGCTTCCTGCTATGCCGTGAATTCCGAAGAACTTGCCCTTTTCCTTGATCGCAACTGAGATAAGTGCATTGGATGCCGGATGATAAGGGCTGCAAAAAAGGCCCACCACGCCCATTAATATGCCGTAGGTCATCAAAGAACCGGCGCCCATGACAAGGAGCGAGGCGATTCCTGTGCCGAAGAGGTAGGCCGTGATCAATCTCCTGGGGCCGAGGCGGTCCACAACAAAACCCGCTGGAAGGGAACCTAACCCAAAGGCGTAGGAAAGGACTGTGACCACAATTCCCATGTGAAAGTAGTCGGTTGAAAATTCAAGCATAAGGAGAGGGATTAATGGAGGGATGACCCCTTCGAGTAAATGCACGAGGGCATGGGATGACGTAGTTAACCTTATGATCTTTTTTTCATGCTGTTCCAAAATAGAACCTCTGTAGAAAATCTGTCATGTGCGGGGCAGAGGGGCGTTTATTAGCACCATTTCTTAGCTACCGCAAGGAGTTATTAGAGGGCATCTGGCTTGATGTATTTTCCATCAAGGCGCTTGACCGCGCCTTTCTTCAAGAGCAGTTCCAGGTGCTTTCCTATATGGAGACGCTCTCCAAGTTCAAAGAAGACCCTTGGCTCTTTCGGCTTCCCGTAAATGATCCAGTAATTCATTAAATCTTCGAGACTCAGTGGTTCATTGAGGAGATCAAGTATCTTCTTCTCCCTTTTCCCTATCACATCAAGATATTGATCCCATGCAGAACCTGGTTCATTTTCGTAGATCCCTGTTTCGTGAGCTGTGATCCAAACATCGGCATTTATCCCTCGCAGCATGTTGACGGATGAGATTGTCTCCTCTATGGATGAATGCCTGTCTCCATACCAGGGGCCGAATCCTGACAGATCATAGTCTCCGAGGAAAATAATGGCCGGCTCCCTGAAGAAAAAGGCGGTATGCCCCGGTGTATGCCCCGGTGCGCTTATGATTTCGATTTGGACACCTTTTGCCTTTACTGTTTCCCCTCCCCTCAATAAGTCTGCCGCTTCCCTTGGCCTGAATCGAAATTGCTCTATGAAAAGTTCCTTCCAGTAATGCCTCTGGTCGGCGGGTGTGTCGTAGGCGTCCAGGAAGAGTTCTATGTCGGTCATCACCCTTGCCTCAGGTTCGGAAGTCTTCAGGGGAACGTCATCGAAGAGATCAAGATTCAGGAAGTGATCTTCGTGGAAGTGGCTGAGCCACACTTCCTTTACGCCTGGGCCTCGCCTTATCTCCATCAACCTTTCACGGTTTGAGCCCGGATCAATCAATATCCCAGGACCTTCTATGTAAAGGGAATGACAATATGGATATCTTCCGTAGTTGTCCCCCGGCAGAAACCAGACAGGCCCAAAGTGTCTTTCCTTCAGCTCTTTTCTTGATGTCACGACCTTACTCCACCTTCACAGGCTGTTGAAAAACGCCCATCTGCATGATTTGAGCCCCCACGCGGATCCTTTGGGCTGCGACCTTGCCCTGTAGGGCTTCTGTAAGATAAGTGGCTAAGTCCTTTTCGTCAATGACAAGTTCATCCATTGCCGATCCCCCTCAGAGGCGAGTGTATCAATTCTTATCAACAACGATCCGCTTGAAATTAGGCCGGGAGCGAAGTGCGCCATTGAAGCGCTATGATTATGGAAAGGCAGTAATTAATAAAGAGGTATATGATGTTGGCGGAGAGCTGTTGTAACAGAGATGAGTCCTTGTTTTTTTAAAGCCGGTGATGTAGGAAATACGAATTCAGAGCGCCGTTAGCAGAATGACGTTTGTAAGCAGGCAGCCTCATATCGCGCGAGGCAGACGAGTGAGATCCGAAGGGCCGATGTGCATCTTATGATCGAAGGACCGAAAATGTCGGGCGGAAGCCGAATCGGATGTAGCATTGCATGTTATTGTATGTGCTTCTTCATCCTGATCTTCCTTGAAAGCGGCTCAGGCCTCACTGCTCTCCAAATTAGCCGGGAAGGATAATTTACCGTGAAAATACCCTCACCAACCCAGGGGGGCAGGGATCAGGGATCGGGGGGCAGTAAAAGAGGGCTGCTCTCTCAGTTGTGGGAAAGGGGATTTTCATACTCGGGGGTGACAAAATATTGCTGTCATGAACGTTTGGACAACTGATGGTGGAAGTTGGACCAATCCGCATTGCTTTAAACAAGTATAATAGTTGATAAAGAGATGACGGTCTGGGATTATAGATTTTATATTATTGCTGCCATTACGGTTATTCTGACTCAGTCGTTGTTAATCATTCTTTTGCTAATTCACAAGCGACGCAGGAAAGCCGCCGAATCGTCCCTCAGGCATAAAACAGAGGAATTGAATGAGCGACTTATGTTAGAGTCGCTTTTAAGCGACATCTCGGCGAAGTTTGTCAACATGCCGGCTGCCAGTGTAGAAGGCCTCATCCAAGAAACTCTGCACCGATTATGCGAGCGCCTTGGGGTGGATCATTCCGCGCTTTGGCAGTTCTCGATCGAAGAGCCGCGTTTGATTTACATCACCCACTTCGTTCTGCCCCCTGGAGGCCCACCGGTTCCCGAGCGGATGGAGGCACATGAGTATTTCCCATGGTGCCTTGAGCAGGTCAAAGCCGGAAAGGTCATTGCCGCTTCTACGGAGGGGATGCCGGCTGAGGCGGCCAGGGACCAAGAGGTACTTCGCTATTACGGTATACAGTCCTTCCTGATACTTCCACTATCTGTGGGAGGAGAGCCCCTGATTGGCGCCTTGAGCTTTGCCGCCATGAGGGAAAACCGGACCTGGCCTGAACCGTTCGTGAAGAAGCTTGAAACGCTCGTCCAAGTATTCGCCAATGCCTTGGCACGGAAACGCTCGGAGCAAGCCCTGCGAGAAAGTGAAGATCGACTCAAACTCGCTGTGGATTCCGCAAGGAGCCGGCCTCTGGGAATTTTGCCCAAGCACTGGTGTCTTTTGGGCTACGGCGCGGGCAAGGGAATTGTTCGGCTACTACCGGGAAGAAGTCATAAGCCTGGAACGATTCGAGGAATCCGTGCACCCGGAAGATCGTGAGTTTGTCCGGGGGATTATCTCCCGGTCCCTGAAGGAAGGCATACCTGTCAACGTTGAATACCGGATTAAGGCCGACGACGGCTCGTCGAAATGGGTTTTATCCCGGGGGCTGCCGGTTCTTGACTCCAACGGAAGGCCGTTTCGCCTCCTGGGGGTGACACTCGATATCACAGAGATAAAGCGGATGGCGAACGGTCTGGAAGAACGTTTGCGGTTTGAGCGATTAGTTGCGGAACTCTCTGCGGACTTTGTGAACATAAGTTTTGATGAGGTGGATTCCGAGATCGAGAGCGCGCTTGGCCGTCTCCTTTCTTAGCCTGAAGTCAGCCCTGCCGTCAACCAGGCCTTCTTTGTAGCCGGGAGGATTTCATGCCGACATCAACCGACCATGTATTTCAAGAGATAGTCCTTATAGGCGTAAAGGGCTGGCGAGCCGCCTGTGTGCACAAAAAGAATCCTTTGGCCTTTCTTGAAAAAACCCCTGCGGATGAGGTCAATAAGACCTGCCATAGCCTTACCAGTATAAACGGGATCAAGAAGTATCCCCTCTTTCTGTGAGACCATGGTCACGGCTTCGGCCATCTGAGGCGTGGGAATAGAATAACCGGGGCCTACATAGTCTCCGAGACACTTTACAGAGGAGCGCGGTATGTCGCATTTCAGACCAAGGTGAGACGCGGTTTCCTTACAGAGGGAGTGTACCAGTTCTTCCTGTGGCTTACCCTCGCGGCTGACGTTTATCCCTATGAGGGGTATGTCCATGTTGCAGCCGATAAGGCCGGCAAGGAGTCCTGCCTGGGTTCCGCAGCTTCCGCTCGCGCAGATGATGCAGTCAAACGCTATTCCCATATCGAAGGTCTGGGTCTGGATTTCCTGGGCGCAAGCCACGTATCCTGTCGCGCCTACGGGGGTTGATCCTCCGACAGGTATGAGATAGGCTTTACGGCCATAAGCTTCAAGTTCTTCCGCCATCTTTTCCATCTGAGGCATCAAGGGAGTTTCCTTCGGGACAACCTTTATCTCTTCTATCCCCAGGAGGCGATAAAGCAGATTGTTTCCCGTTGCCTCCGGATCATAGGAGCCTGGAACTCTTTCCTCCAGTACGAATCTGCATTTGAGGCCCTCCCTGGCGGCCGCGGCAAGGGTAAGTCTGCAATGGTTTGACTGTATCGCGCCGCAGGTAATGAGGGTGTCTGCTCCCTTTGCCATCGCGTCAGCGACCAGGAACTCGAGCTTTCTTGTCTTATTTCCCCCTGCCGCAAGCCCGAGAAGATCGTCTCTCTTGAAGAATATATCCGGCCCCTTAAGCGCATCGGAAAGCCTTGGCAGGTATTCGATGGGGGTCGGCCCCCGGGTGTATCTCCTTCTTGGAAATCTGGCGAGATTCATTCTATGGCCTCCTTGGAATTTTATTGCGTTCAGAGCGATCCTTTAAGACCGATGGCGTCTGCAACATCCCTCATGCCCATGATCGTCTCGGTTATAAGCTCAGTAAGATCCATAGCAAGCATGGCTGCGCCTTTTTCAATAATCCCCCTGTCAACGCCTGCGGCGAAGCGTTTGTCTTTCCACTTTTTCTTTACGGAGGCTGCGGTAAGATCCAGGACGCTTTTTGAAGGACGGACAATAGCGGATGTGGCCACAAGACCGGTGAGTTCGTCAACGGCATAGAGAACCTTTTCAAGATATTCCATCGGCTCTATGTCGGAGCAGATGCCCCATCCGTGGCTGGCCGCGGCCCGTATATAGTCCTGGGGCCAGCCTTTGTTGTTCAGTATTTCTATGGTCTTCCTGCAGTGCTCCTGGGGGAACTTTTCATAGTCCAGGTCGTGGATCAGACCTATTATACCCCATTTATCCTGCGGTTCCCCCTTCAAGCGCGCGAATCTGCGCATTACCGCCTCTACGGCAAGGGCATGACGTATCAAGCTCTCATTGGATGTGTATTCTTTCAGAAGGCTTAAGGCGTCTTCTCGAGTTGGATTCCATTGATTCATCAGGTTTACTTCCTCCGGCGACTTTATATCGCGTGATAGCGATAACTCCAGGCTCTTTTAACAAAGAAGCAGTTTTGATTGATGATGAAATCTAGCATAAAGGGCTTAGCTCTTAAAGGGCCTTCCAGCAGTCTTTTTTCTTCTGTCATGACAGGGCCCAGAGGTAAACGCATCCTGCCAACATAACCAGGACGGTTGATACAGCCCCGAACCTCAGGTACTCGATGAATCCCAGATTATAAACGTCCTTCGAACACTCCGCCACAATGATATTAGCCACTGAACCCAATATGGTCAGGTTCCCAGCCACCGTTGTCGTGAAGGCGAGGAGAACCCATGGAAGATTTCCTGCTCCGAGTTCGTTGATGTGGGGTCCTGCCAGGAGAACCATGGGGACATTGGAAACAAGGTTTGAGCCTATAGTCATCAGAGCCGAAAAGATCGCCATCCCTTGTGGATTTGATATGACCAGATATTGGGAACTAGCTTTCCAGGCCCTTTCCACCACGCCGGTCGAGGCAAGGCCAGCGACCACTATAAATAGACAGCAGAAGAACACAAGCAAAGGCCAATCCACGCGGGAGAAGACCTCGCGCGGGTCCTTTCTGTCAATAATCACAAGCACCATCACACCTGCCAGAGTTGTGTAACCCATGTGGAGGCCGGCGAAGAAACCTGCAATCACCCCGAGTGAGACAAAAAGCACTAGATAGAGCCTCGAACCGTTGATATTGACCCTGACCGCGTCTTCATTTATGGGGAAATGCGCCGGCATCTTTTTGCCGTAATAGATCCAAAGCAGAAGCAAGTTTATCACGAGTCCGAGCCCTGCCGCCGGTCCGGCCTGCACGAGAAAGCTTGAAAAACCTATGCCGCTTATGCTCCCTATGATCATATTCTGAGGATTGCCTACCAGGGTGGCGGAGCTTCCTATGTTGGCCGAGGTTGCAAGACCAATCAGGAAGGGACCCAAAGGAAGTTTAGCCTTGCTGCACGTTGCTATCAACACAGGAGTGAGAAAAAGGCAAACGGTGTCGTTTACCAGCAGGGCCGAGAGAACGCCCGATGTGACAGCCGTTCCAAATAGGAGAGACAATGGGGTCTTGCAGATCCTGAGGATCCGGAAGCTGATCCAGTCAAAAAATCCCGCCTCCCTGAGATAGGCGGTAAGTATCATCATGCAGAAAAGCAGAAGGATGGTATCGTGATCAATCGCTCCATAGGTCTCTTCAGGCGTAATTATACCGAATACCACCATGAGCACCGCGCCAAGCAAGGCGCCTGCCGGCCTTCCTATGGGAAGAAGCGCGAGTCTTCTTGACGCTATGAGCGCGTAAGTGAGGATGAATATAATATAGGTAATTATCTCCATCAGGTGCGCCTCATTTTTAGATACTCCCTAGAAAGAGATCTTTCCAGTACCGGAAGATCCTCTATGGAAGGGGGCTCATATTGGAAGACAATCCTCATAAACTCGGTCACGATCCTGTAGGTAGCCCCCCAGAGTATCTCTTCTCCGTCAGCTCCCTGATAAAGAAAGCAAGGGAAATCAGCGGGCGCATTCCCTATGTTAAGAATGCATCGTCTGTAGAAATATGGAACAAGCAGATCTTTAAGAGGTATGTAAATTACCTTTTCCACCTCCCAGTTAGGGTGAAATCGTCTCTGATCAAAGAGCCAGGTAGCCATGGGGTAGATTGTCCTTCTGTACATGACAAGGTCCTGTGACGGAAGGGGGCCAAGGAAATCCATCCTGAAAGGGTTCAGACCCATCTCCTCCAGCCCTTCCCTCATGCCTGTAGCCAGGAGTATGGAGAGTCTCCTGGCCTGATTTTTTCTCTCCCTTAGAAGCGTCCCCCAATGGGGCCATTTTCCGAGCGGCATCAGGGGAAGAGTTATGATCCTTGATATCAGGGGGTCAATCCTCGGTGCTATACCGCCCCCGGGAAAACATAGATCCCCAGGCTGCCTCACCATTGCGGAGCGCTTGTTGAGTATAAGGCATATCTCAGCTCTGCCTTCTACTCCGGCTTGAGACATCCCCAGGGTAAAAAGCACTGCGGAACTCTCATGGCCTCTCGCGGCCCCGGCTGGAAAGATCTTTTTATCAAGAATGTTTCTTTGAAGGGTTGAAATTATGTGGCTCCTGAGGCTCGCGGGATCTTCAAGGATATCAGATCGTGTTGAAGAGGTCGAAAATGTTGGGCTCAAGGGTTCCATGGAAGGCTATGCTAATCCAAACCACCCTGTGAGGCAAGAATCACTATCTTTAGGGGGTGAAGGTGGTTCCTTATTGACATGGTCATGCTAGTCCAATAGCCTTTTTACCAATTCTGACGGCTTCGAAAAAAAAGTCTATCTAACGGGTTGCTCTGCATCCATCTTCGTTGCTGGCCAGGTGCAATTATGCCTGGCTCAGTGGGATTGTGTGCTCTGAGCTTAGACGGCCCACCCTTAGGTCGGGGCACCATGTGCGTGACTTTTATCCGGGGTTTTTTTCTTTGACGTCACAATCTGGACTTTTTGTCAGTTCATCAATTCTCAAATGCCTCATCAGTGTGGCGGAGGAACGGGGGTCGAAAATGGACAGAGAAAAGCTTCTTAAAGAGGGCGTTGCCGAGAAGTTTCTTAGATATGTGTCTTTTGATACGCAAGCCGATGAGAAGTCCCAGGATGTGCCAAGCAGCGCGGGTCAGATCACGCTTGCCTTGAGGCTTAAAGATGAGCTTCTGGCCATCGGGCTCAAGGATGCAGTGGTTCGGGAAGGGTGTATAGTGACGGCAACTTATGAAGGGCCTCAGAGGGATTGCCCCGCCATAGGCTTTATTGCCCACATGGATACAGCGCCGGGTGTGCCGGGTAATTCCATTAAGCCAATCATTCACCCGGATTACCAGGGCGGAGATATAATTCTTCCAGGGGGTGTGGTTTTATCTCCGGCCATCCATGTTGATCTTGGAAAGGCCTTAGGCCATACCATTATCACATCAGACGGCACTACCCTCCTTGGGGCGGATGATAAGGCTGGCATAGCAGAGATAATGGAGGCTTTGTGCCGTCTTGTCACCTCATCAAGCGCTAATTGCGGTCTGGTCAAGGTGGCCTTTACAAGCGATGAGGAGATCGGGCGGGGAATAGAGAGGTTTGATATAGCTTCATTCGGTGCCGAGGCCGCATATACGCTTGACGGCGGTATTGCAGGAGAGTTGGAGGATGAGAACTTCAACGCATCCAATCTGAGGGTTGTAATTACGGGAATAAGCGCCCATCCTGGAAGGGCTCGCGGCAAGATGATCAATGCCCTCCATCTGGCATCGGAGATGATCGCCTCTGTCCCGTCCGTAATGAGGCCGGAGACCACGGACGAAAGGCTTGGCTTTATCCACCCCACATCTCTTAGCGGAGATGCGGAGCGGGTGGAAATGAAGATGATTGTAAGGGATTTTGAGGAAGAAGGATTGGCCCGATCCCTCGCGATGGTGAATGGAGTTGCGGAGGATATAATGCGCCGCCATCAGGGTTCCCGTATAGAGTTATCCGACGATGGCGGCTACAAGAACATGAAACAGTTCCTTTCACGTACTCCCAAGGTCTCGCTTCTGGCCGGGGAAGCCATAAGAAGGGCGGGAATGGAGCCTGTCATCAGGAGTATTAGAGGTGGGACAGACGGTGCGCATCTGAGTTTCAGAGGCCTTCCCACCCCCAACCTCTTTACAGGCGGCTCCGATTTTCACTCCAGGTCTGAGTGGGTCTCGCTCCGCTGGATGGAAAAGGCCGTTGAGGTGATATGCAACCTTTGCGTGCTCTGGGCAAAGGAACGGTCTGTCAGCCTTGATTGATTTTATCTCTTAAGACAGTAGAGGTCTTAAAGACCACTATCCTGCGGCCTCGCAGCATGAGATCCTCACCTGTAGCAGGATTCCGTCCCCTTCGCTCATTTTTTCCTTTCACTGAGAACTTGCCGAAGCCGCTTACAAGGACACTTTCTCCCTTTTGAAGAGAAGCTTTGAGGATTTCGAGCAGGCTTTCAACTACATGTACCGCCTTGGCTCTGCCCATTTCATCATCTGCCACGTGACTGATTATGGATGCCTTTGTGAGGGTCATGCTGCTACTCCTGTCATGGATTCTTATTATTAGAGGTTAGTATTTGGTCATTACTAGCACGAACTTTGGAAAAAGAAAAGCCCCCTTTATCAAGGAAAATGTTTCCGGGAGCATAATATGACGGCTTTGTAAAAAGTCCGCCTGCTGCGCTGGTCCCGGCCTGTCGCAGCTTAGGGCTAACTATGCCTTTCCCTTTTTGTTGTCTTTATAACCAAACGTTCATGACGGAAATATTTTGTCACCCTTGAGGATGAAAATCCCCTTTCCCACAGATGAGAGAGCAGACTTCTCTTACTGATCCCTAGCCCCCAGCCCCCAGCCCCCAGCCCCTGGCCCCTGGCTTGGTGAGTCTATTTTCACGGTAAAGTTCCATGCGCCATGAACCTCCTATACGTTCTATTCCATTTAGCCATACTAACATGATAGCTTAATTTTTAATCTAAATTAATAGAGCAAAATTTCGCTTGAAATAGGAAAGGATGGTTGCTAGCCTAAAAAAATTCGCATTGAAGCGCGCGTTTGATTTTGGGAGAGGGGAGTTTTAACCATGAGTCCTGAATGGAGGCCGGTTGTGGCTGTCTTTTACTGTCAGAATGTGCCAGGTGGCAGGGAAGAAGAGAGGCATGCAATAGAGAAGCAGTATAGGGGCTCCGCACGGCTCTTTTCCATCCCTTGCAGCGGCAGGCTTGACGCAATCCATCTTCTCAAGGCACTGGAGGAGTTCGCGGATGGCGCCTATGTTGTCACGTGTCCTCTTGGAACGTGCCGCTATTTTGAAGGCAACCGCTGGGCGGCTAAGAGGCTTGAGACGACAAGAAGGCTCATAGAAAGTATAGGACTTGAAGGCGCCCGCGTGGGTATGGTTGCTGAATCAGCGGAAGATCCGAAGGATCTGTCGGTATTGACCGGCGAATTCATAAAGATGGTCTCTCAGATAGGGCCGTCGCCGGTTCTCAAAAATTATGATTTCTTTTAAGTAAAATATGGTTTGGTTCGTTGCGGGAGGAAAAAGCTTATAATGATTACGGCAGAACAGAAGCCCATTAAAGAGATTAGAGAGATGATCGCGCCTTACAGGAAGATACTTGTCCTTGGCTGCGGTTCATGTGTTGCAGAGTGTGCGGCAGGAGGGGAAAAAGAGACGGCCATGCTTGCATCGGCACTGAGGATGGCTGCCAAGATGAATAAAGAGGAAGCGGTAATAGAGGAAAGGACCATTGATCGTCAGTGCGTCAGGGATTTTATTGTACAGCTCGATGGCACGATTGAGTCATACGAGGCTGTTTTATCCCTTGGATGCGGGGCAGGGGTGCAGGCGGTGGCGGAGATATTCTCAGATATGCCCATAATCCCGGCCTTGAATACGGAATTTCTGGGCCAGACCAAGGATCAGGGTCTATGGACTGAGAACTGCGTCGGATGCGGCGATTGTATGCTGTATTACTTCGGCGGGGTCTGTCCTCTTGCCAGATGCTCAAAGCAGCTTATGAACGGCCCTTGCGGAGGGTCCAGGGATGGCAGATGCGAGGTTGATCCGGAGATTCCCTGTGCCTGGCAGTTGATAATAGACAGGCTGAACAAAATAGGGGGTCTTGAGAGGCTTGAAAAGGTTTATCCGGCAAAAGACTGGTCCAGAAAGCAAGGCAGGGGGCCGAGGAAGATAGTCAGGGAGGATCAGCAAAGGTGAAAGATGAAAGCAAGTTAAAACAGTTGTTGGACGGTGGTCTTTTTGCCGTGACCGCTGAATGCGGGCCTCCCAAGGGAGCCGATCCTGAGGCAATCCTCAGAAAGGCCGGTTTGCTTAAGGGAAAGGTGGACGCAGTTAATGTTACCGACAATCAGACGGCCATAGTAAGGATGTCGAGCATTGCTGCCTGCGCCATCCTGAGAAATGCCGGTATGGAGCCGGTGCTTCAAATGGTAGTGCGGGACAGAAACCGCATAGCCCTCCAGTCGGATGTTCTTGGCGCATCCGCTTTGGGCATAAGAAACATTCTTTGCCTTTCTGGAGATCATCAAAGCTTTGGGAATCAGCCGCAGGCCCTGGGTGTCTTTGATCTTGACTCGATGCAGTTCATCGAAGCGGTCAGGGGAATGAGGGATTCCGGCACTATCATGGGAGGGGAATCTCTTGCGAGCACGCCTAAGGTATTTATCGGTGCCGCTGCTAATCCGTTTGCCGATCCTCTTGATTTCAGGGTGGTGCGGCTCGCAAAGAAGATCGCCGCGGGGGCTCAATTTATCCAGACGCAGTGCATCTACAATATGGAGAGATTCAAGAAGTGGATTTCCCTTGCGGAGGATAGAGGGCTTACCGAAAAGGTATATATACTTGGAGGGGTGACGCCGCTCAAGTCCGCGGCCATGGCAAAATATATGAAAAACAAGGTCGCCGGAATGGATATCCCGGATGATCTTCTTAAGAGGATGGAGGGAATTCCTAAGGAGAGGCAAAGGGAGGAGGGGATACGCATCTGTGTTGAGACCATCCTGGCCCTCAAGGAAATAAAAGGAGTTAAGGGTATTCATATCATGGCTATCGAGTGGGAAGACGCGGTTGGAGAGATAGTTGAGAGGGCGAAACTGCTTCCAAGGCCTAAGGTTGACTAGGAGGGACTATGCCTGCCAAGTATTTTGTACATACCAGCCCCGCTGCCAACCGCTTCGAGCCTATTACCAAGTCGGGGATCATTGCGTGGGAGGAAGGGTGCCTCAAGTGTGCCGTTTGTGTAAAAAAAAGATGCGTTTACAAGGTCTATGAAAAGCGCGGTCTGAATCCGAGGCAGATGGTTGACTCCATAGACAACCTTTGTATGAACTGCCTCAGATGTGTGCAGGGATGTCCCAGAGAGCTTATTCACAAATCCGTCAGCCCGGAGTATGCGGCCATGGGGGATGACTACTGGAGTCCCGATATCATCTCGAAGATCTGGTATCAGGCCCAGACCGGTAAGATCCCTGTATCTGGTGCCGGCTATCCAGGCCCATTCACCGGTCCGGGATTTGATTCAATGTGGACAGACATGTCTGAGATTGTACGCCCCACAAGAGACGGCATCCACGGAAGGGAATATATAAGCACCGCGGTTGATCTGGGAGGTACTGCCCGTTGTTTATCCTTAGGTGAAGACGGCCGGATTTCAGGTCCTAAGCCACATGTGCTGGATATACCGTTGCCTGTCCTGCTCAGGGCTCCCCGGTCAGTAAAGGTGAGTCCTAATATGATAAGCGGCTGGGCGGTAGCCGCAAAGAGGCTTGGGACATTTCTGGCGGTAGGAGCCGGCGAGATGGAGGCGGCGCCTAAGAGCTGCCGTCCCTTCATGATGCCTGTCCTGGATGGGGCGGCCGTTTCTCTTAACGGCGTAAGGATCTTGGAGACTGCTTTCTCAGGGGGAAAGGCTCCTGAGTTCATAAAGTCGAAGAGCGATGCCCATTTTGTCTGTGTCAGGCTTCCTATGACCTCAGGGATAGAGGAGAAGGTGTTGGCTGCGGCTAAGGAAGGCTTTTCTATAATACACATCGAAGCAAGCAGGAAAGGCTCTTTCCTTGACGATCCGAGCAGGAGCTTGAAGGAGGGCATCATGGCGACTCATCTCAAGCTCGTTGACGCCGGCATAAGGGACAGTGTCACCATCCTTGTGAGCGGAGGCATAGCCATGGCCGAACATGTGCCCAAGTCCCTTATTTGCGGGGCGGACGCGGTATTTGTTGATCTGCCCCTCCTTGTAGCGATCGAGTGCCGCCTTTGCGGAAGATGCGATATGGATCTGCCATGTCCGGTAGAACTGGATAAGGCATCGCCTCCCTGGGTGGCAAAGAGGGTAGTCAATCTCATCGGCGCATGGCACAACCAGATTCTTGAAATCATGGGCGCCATGGGTATAAGGGACGCCAGACGTATGAGGGGAGAGACTGGAAGGGCCATGTTTTTTGAAGAGCTTGATAAGAGCACCTTTCAAAACCTTGGAAGGTGCGAGGAGGGTTGTGAGCTTGAATAGGGAAGGGGGCTTTGAATTTCCTTTGGTTAAACGCACGCCTTCGCGTTTCAGAAATCCCATAGGGAAATACCGACTTAATAGAAGCAGGGAGTGCATCTCCTGCGGCAAATGCGTTGAGATCTGCCCTTATGGAGTTCATGCCATGGTTAAGGGAAAGGTCGTGGTGCGCAATCATTATCTGTGCATAGGAGGCGACTGCCCGGAGCCTTGTCATGAGGCATGTCCCGTGAAGGCCCTCTCATTGAGGAGAAATCCCGATTTCGAGGTGATGGGGGACTTCAGATGGCCTCCTGATCTCCTTGTCTCAACGTGGCACATGGCCGAATTCGGTCTGCCCCCTGAAAAGGGTCTCGAATACAGGATTGGGAACTCGGACGGGGGCTTTGATAAATTGCGCATCGTCTTTGGACCCAGACCGGCAGGAAAGGACTCAGGAGATATGCCTCGGGAAACCGAAGCCGATCTGGGGGTGGAGCTTAACAGAAGAGGCGATAATGCCCACAAGATAAGGATAAAGGTGCCCTTTTACGGCGGCGGCATGAGCTACGGTTCTGTGAGCATCAACACGATGCTCAGCAGGGTGAAGGCAGCGGCCGCGCTGGGAACCCTTTGCTGCACCGGCGAAGGGGGATATCCCGATGAACTCAAGCCCTATGACGAAAACGTTATAACTCAGGTGGCAACTGGACTTTTTGGAGTGCGTGAGGAAACCATTCAGAGGGTCAAGATTGTTGAGTTCAAGTATGCCCAGGGCGCAAAACCGGGGCTTGGAGGCCATCTGCTCGGCGACAAGGTGACACCTGGAGTAGCCCGGATGCGTGAGGCTGTTGTCGGTTATCCGCTTTTTTCTCCCTTTCCCTTCCACAGTGTCTATTCGGTTGAGGACCATAAAAAGCACGTTGACTGGATAAAGGCCATTAATCCAAAAGCACTTGTCTCCGTGAAGGTCTCAACCCCCACTGATGTGGACATGGTTGCCGTAGGAAGCTACTACGCGGGGGCGCATATAATCCATCTTGACGGAAGCTACGGAGGGACCGGGGCAGCTCCCGACATTGCAAAGAAGAATATCGCGATGCCCATCGAATATGCCGTTCCCAAGGTGCACAGGTTTCTTACCGAGGAAGGGGTCAGGGACAAGATCACTGTAATAGCCAGCGGCGGCATAAGGACACCCCACGATGTCGCAAAGATCATCGCCCTTGGGGCCGACGCGGTGTGCACCGGAACCGCTGACCTTGTCGCCCTTGAATGCATTCGCTGCCACAATTGCGAAAGCGGACGAGGTTGTGCCAGGGGAATCGCCACAACAGATCCGGAACTCACGGATCTGGTATCCCTGGACTGGGGTGCTCAGCGGATAATCAATATGTTTATGGCATGGCGTAAAGAACTTATGAGGATACTCACGAGACTCGGGATGAAGAGCCTCAAGGAACTTGTCGGGAAGAAGGAGTGCCTTATTCATCTCGACTATAACTAATAATATTACAACAAGTTAAAGCCGTTGCGATAACTTGACAGGCTTGGAGATATCTTTAAGGATGCAATCGCTAAACAATGTAGATGCTATACTCGCCTCGAGAAGGGGGCTTATGGACGTTTTACCCTCGGAGGCACGTTACGAGACCGAGGCTGAAGGAGGATGCGGCGTTACCGGCTTTGCCTGCAGCATACCGGTGAGAGGAAGACATATATTCGAGCCCTCACGGCAGATGCACAATCGGGGAAACGGTCGGGGGGGCGGCATAGCGGCCATGGGCTTTGACCACCGGATGCTCGGAATAAGCAGAGATGCCCTCAATGAAGACTATATCCTTCAGATAGCGGTTCTCGAGGAAGGTGTAATAGACGATCTGGAGGAGCGTTTTATCACGCCGCTCCTGCGGGTTGAGCTTAGAGAGCGCCTTCCCCATGTTGAAGATTACAGGGATATAAAGGGTCTTGAAACAGCGCCGCCAGAGGTATTCAGATACTTGGTCAGGGTCAGGCCCGAGGTGCTTGATGCCTTCGTTGAGAAGAAGGGGCTTCGGGGGCTCAAATCGCGCGAGGCAGAAGATGAGTTCATCTACCAGAACAGTTTTTTAATAAATAAGAAATACTATGAACCCTACGGGAAAAAGCTTGCCTTTGTCCTCTCTCATGGAAGGAATTTTTTCATCCTCAAGATAGTCGGATATGCCGAGCAGGTGGTTCAATACTATAAACTCGAGGATTTCAAGGCTCATATCTGGATCGCCCATCAGCGGTATCCCACGAAGGGAAGGGTATGGCATCCTGCCGGGGCGCACCCCTTTATCGGTCTGAATGAGGCCTTAGTGCATAACGGCGACTTTGCCAATTACCACTCAGTAAGCGAGTATCTGAGGCAAAGAAGCATCTATCCGCTCTTCCTTACGGATACTGAGGTTTCCGTGCTGCTATTTGACCTTTATAGCAGGGTGTACCGCTACCCGCTCGAACACGTTATAGAGGCCCTGGCCCCCACAATGGAGAGGGATTTTGATCAGCTTGACGCGGATAAGCAATCCATCTACAGGGCCCTGCAGGCAACACACGTCCATGGTTCTCCCGATGGCCCCTGGTTTTTTATCGTCGCAAGAAACGAAACCGACACAGGGCGACTTCAGCTCATAGGGATAACGGATACCTCCATGCTCAGGCCCCAGGTTTTCGCCCTGCACGACGGTCAGGTGCAGGTGGGGCTCATCTGCTCTGAAAAACAGGCAATAGACGCGACCCTTAAAAGCCTTTCCGAAGAAGATCCCAGAATTGGTACCGTCGCAGACCGATACTGGAACGCGAGGGGAGGAAGCTATACGGATGGCGGATCATTCATATTCAATCTTGATGAGACGCCGGGAGATCCGCTTGTCAGGCAACTGAGCTGTGTTGACAAATTCGGCAGACCCATATCAGTTAAGTCAGGGCAGATTCCTTATCTTCCTGGGACAGTCTATTATCTGATGCCTGTGGTGGATGCCGGCAGATTCGACATATCGAGATTCTTCGAGCTTCAGCAACCGGACGCACTGTATGAGTATATCCTTGAGGGAATAAGAAAGTGGGATTATTCGGCGCTTATGGAGTGTCTCAAGGATATTAAGAACTGGGCGCTCAGGGGGGGCGCCCACTTCGATGTTGCCTTCAAGGCCCTCATCCGGCTGTTGGATATGCGTTATCCCACTTACGACAAGAAACGGCGGAGCGTTCTCCAGATGGTCAGTCAGACGCTTGAAAACATACTGCGCAATCTTCCGACCCTTGAAAACAAGGAGGCACAGGGATCCCACCGCCTAATAGACTGGGAGACGAGGCACCTTTTCAGAGGACCATCATACGATGAAAAGGTACTGGTGGTGGACGCTTCGCTTTTTCCCCCGGAGGGAGACAACTGCGACAGTCGCCTCATGGTGGAGGCATATCTCAGAGGCTGGAGGCACTTTGTTGTATTCGGGCTCAGAGGGCAGAGATTCCATGGATGCGGTTTCGGGCCCGATTCCGGGGGGGTGAGTATTGATGTCCTTGGCAGTTCCGGTGACTATCTGGGTTCGGGCATAGACGGCCTTTCCATCTGCGTACATGGTAACGCTCAGGACCAGATAGGGCAGATAATGAAGGCGGGCAAACTTATAATCTACGGTGATGTGGGACAAACATTTATGTACGGGGCAAAGGGAGGGGAGGTCTATGTTATGGGAAACGCGGCAGGCCGGCCCCTCATAAACGCAGTGGGAAAGCCGCGTGTAGTGATAAACGGAACCTGCCTTGATTATCTTGCGGAGTCCTTCATGGCCGGAGACCCACATAATGGTGGAGGCTTTGTGATCCTTAATGCCATGACATTTGATGATGAAGGAAATGCTGTTCCACTGGCAAACCCATACCCGGGATCAAATCTTTTTTCCCTTGCCTCCGGCGGGGCCATATATGCAAGAGATCCATATCACCTGGTTGACGAACAGCACCTTAACGGTGGAGAAATAGTGCCGATATCTGAGGATGATTGGAAACTGGTGCTTCCATACCTTCTTGAAAATGAAAGACTATTCGGTATCTCTGTTGACAGGGATCTCCTGATGGTTGGGAATGAAAAGAAGAATCCGCTTGATGTATATCGTAAGGTCAGGCCCAAAAAGGGGCCTGAAATATTAGATGATGGTCTTGATGAATGGACATAGAGCTGTCCTGCTCTGATGTTTTCCTGTGCGGATATCAGAGGTGTTGATTCCGTCCCCGCTTTCTGAAAGAATGCGCTCCGTGTCGCGGAAAGATTCTTTCATTGGAAAAAGCGGAGGACAAATATGAAGAAGATCGAAGCCATCATCAAACCCTTCAAACTGGATGACGTCAAAAGCGCTATTTTGCAGTTGGGCATAAGCGGTATCACTATCATGGAGGTCAAGGGGTTTGGGAGGCAGAGAGGGCACAAGGAGATTTACAGGGGCGCGGAGTACATTGTTGACTTCCTGCCAAAGATAAAGGTAGAGGTTGTGGTCTCCGATGATATGGCGGACGCAGTTGTCGAGGCTGTGCAGAAACAGGCCTATACCGGCCAGATAGGCGACGGAAAGATATTCGTGCTGCCTGTCGAAAAGGCCGTTCGCATAAGAACCGGCGAGACGGATACGGATGCAGTATGAGCGAACTGCCGCCTCAGCGGCAAGGTCCTCATTAATAAACAGCCGCTGAGGCAAAACAGAAAAATATATCAAGACAAATCTTTCAGATGAGTTCCCGGCAAAAGGAACTGGTGCTTGTCATAAACCAGCAAAATATCCCTGCCCCTTCCGGGGTAACCTGTTCATAACTCAGCGCAGTTGGAAGGAAGAGTTAGATAGTTTCCATTATAACATTGGCCGCATTGCCAGGTCCCGGTTGCCGTATTTGCCGGCCCGTCCAGCTTGCTTGCCCCAAAATAGAGTGTAAAATCAGTGTCGTTGTAAATACTATAGCTGGCGCCTATAAATGAACACCTGTCAGCCTTTATGGTGCTGGTTGAACCTATGTTCATCATTCCTCGATTAGTAGTTGTTCCACCCGTGGCTTTTGCAATTAGATTTGTCATGGTAGGACTTGCTGTTGAATTGTAGATTCCATAGGCGTTGCTGCATTCGCTTGCCTGGGTGATAACGTTGAAGAGAAACGGAGCTGAAGTAGAAAGCACACTATAGTTATATATGCCATAGCATGTTGTGCCGTAACTTGCCTGTGATGACAGCCCTGTGATTGTCGGCGATGAATCACGATTGTAAAGACCGTAACAATAGGTCCCAAATATTACCCTGATTGAAATGAGATTCATGGTCAGATATGACCCACAGTCCAAGTTGTAGATGCCGTAAGAATAGTTCGTACCTCCCACATCAACTGTTATGTTTCTTAGGTCGGCTGATACGGAGTCATTATAAATCCCGTATCTATGAGAGACCGGAGTCGGAGGCGCCTTCAGTTTTATCACCTCTTCCCCTGCAGCAACTACCATGGCAGTCTTTATTAGGGCGGTTACATGGGACAATCTGGGCGATCCTGATGCATTATAGATGGCGATTACGTATTCGCCCTTGGAATCATTCTCTACAGTGAGAGATATCAACTCCATGCGGTCGGCGGTCACAACCACTCCGGTTGTAGATCCGGCTACTGTGCCGAGGATCTTTGTTACAGTCTCCCCTGATCCCTCCACGTCAACATACTGCTTCATCTGGAGCGCGCTTGTGCCTATGTCGTAGATTCCGGGCTCTATCTTAATGAGATAGGGGGTCGCTTCTGTGGCGTCAGCGATTGCGTCAATCGCGTTTCTGAGGGCCGTGCCGCTGTCGGCATCGGTTGCCCCGGGGCTTATCACGACCGTGCTCACGTATTTTTTCTGGCCCGCGGTGGTCTGCCTGCTGGCGTCCGGGAAAACAACCCCTTTGCCAACGGTGCTCAAGGAGAGATCTCCTGTTACATCCATATTGCCGCTAATTGAGATGTCAACCTGGGCAAAAGAGGAAGAAACATACCCAAAACACGACAGGATCGCTGCGATAACAAGAGGGAAAAAGGCTGTTCCGATAAATGGTCTTTTGAAGGGTCTCATGCTCTTACTCCTTCTTCAAAGATAGGGTTTACGGCGGATTTCAAATTCAATCTACAAAGAAGTTACAAGTAAGGAGAAGATTAAGCCCTTCCTTCCGAACTTGTCAAGCCTGAGGTAGGAGGCCGTTTCCAGGATCAGAGAAAATTCACTTCCTCGATCACCGCAAAAAGCGCCTTGTCCTCTGCGGAGAGGTTCCGCTTCAATGAGAGGCTTGAGTCAGCGTGAGATATGTTTCTTCAAACGGGATTGAGGCCCAGACGCCTTGCGATGATAAGCTTCATGATCTCAGTGGTCCCGGCAAAGATCGAAAGGCTTCGGGCGTCTCTGAAAAGGCGGCTGATCCGGTACTCTTCCATGTAGCCATAGCCTCCGTGGAGCTGGAGAGCGTTGTAGGCCACCCGGTTGACCATCTCCCCAAGCCAGGCCTTGGCCATGGAGACCTTGAGGGTAATATCATCTCCCTTGACGAATTCGGCCACAAGGGTGTTCAGGTAGGTGCGGCCTATGTCCACCTCGGTTGCCATTTCCGCAAGTTTGAACGCGTTATGCTGAAATGTGCCTATGGGCCGGTTGAAGGCGTGTCTCATCTTGGAATAGGAAAGCGCCTCCTTGAGGCATTCCTCGGCCATGGCCTGGCACTTGACACAGACTTCGAGCCTCTCCCTTGCGAGCTTCTCCATCATATACTTGAACCCGCGGCCTTCGTCTCCCAGCAGGTTCTCCATCGGAACCCTGCAATCCTCGAAGAACAGTTCAGCAGTATCCTGCATGTGATAGCCAAGCTTTTCCAGCTTCCGCCCTCTTGCAAAACCGGGTGTTCCCGCCTCCACAAGGATCAGGCTTATTCCTTTTGATTCGCCGGGTTCTGCCATCCTCACGGCCAGGACTACGGCATCGGCAAATATACCGTTGGTGATGAAGGTCTTTTGTCCGTTTATCACATAATGGTCGCCGTCTCTTACGGCGCGTGTGCGGATCGCGGCAAGATCTGATCCCGCGTTGGGTTCCGTAAGCCCGATGCAGGTAATGACCTCTCCAGTGACGCATTTGGGCAGGATGCGTTCCTTGACGGCCTCGGAGGCATAGGAAAAGATATAAGGCACGGCAACATCGCTATGAAGTGGCGCACCGACCCCAAAGCCGTCAGCACGGATGAGTTCTTCTCCGATGATAACCGAAAAGTGGAAATCCAGACCAAGCCCCCCGAAGGCCTCCGGAAGCCAGGCGCACAGGTAGCCCTGTTCTCCCATCTTTCGCCAGAGTTCCCTTGGAACGGCCCTCTGCCTTTCCCACAGTTCCACATTTGGGGTGATTTCCCTGGCGCAGAATTTTCTGAATTCCTGCCTGAAGATCCGTTGTTCTTCCGTTTCTTCAAAGATGGACATATTCACAACCTCTCAAGGCTTAAGCTGTCGGCACGGTAATTTCTCTTGATGGCACTCCGTTAGCCGCTTCGATATTATCCTTTTACTATGGATCTTATGCGTCCTGCACCCTTAAAGCGCTTGGACTTGTTTCTCTCGCTGCTGAAACCGGTTCTGTCATGACCCCATAAGCATATCGGGTAGAAAGGTGGCAATTCCTGGAAACAGGAACAGGAGCAGCGCGCAGGCAAACAGGCTCAACAGGAAAGGCAATACACCCCGATAGATCGTTCCAAACGGGATCCCTGTGATGTTTTTGACGACGAAGACACAGATGGCCACAGGAGGGATAATGACACCTATCATGATGGTGATTCCGATCATGATGCCAAACCAGATGGGATCATATCCCAGCTTGATCACCGCCGGGTAAAAGATAGGCGTGGCAAGGATCATGAAGGCCAGGTCATCAATGAATGACCCGCCGATGAGATATACCATGATGATACAGACCATTACCATGGAGCGCGGAAGCGGTAGCGCGGTGATCCAGTCTGCCGCCTTGAAGGGGATCTCCGTGATCGCAAGGAAGTGCCCAAGAACCACGGAGCCGTAAATCAGCACAAGGGTCATGCAGGCGGTCCTGAGGGATCCGTCAAAGGCCTGAATCACCTTCTTGAAGGTGAGCCCCTTGTGTGTTACGGCAAGGACAAATACGCCGATCGTTCCCATGGTTCCTGCTTCGGTCGGGCTGAAGAAGCCGAACATGAGCCCGCCCATAATGACGAGAAAGATGACGCCCACCCAGATGAATTCCGGTAAGGCCCGAAGCCGTTCGTGCATTGCGACCTTCTGTGCCATGGGGGCGATCTGAGGATTGATTCGAACCCAGCCGTAAATAACAAAAATAAAGAACAGGGCGATTATCAAACCAGGGATTATGCCGGCGAGAAAGAGCCTGCCGATGGACTGCTCCACTACTATTCCAAAAATAATCAGGACGATACTGGGGGGAATGAGCATTCCGAGAGTCCCCACCGATGCCACCACGCCTGTTGAGAGACGCTTGTCGTAATGAAATCGCTCCATCTCGGGGATGGCGATCCCCGCGAAGGTGGCAGCAGTGGCAAGGGTTGAACCGCACATGGCCTTGAAAAGTGTAGCGCCCACAACCGTGGTCATGGCCAGGCCCCCCGGAATATGCCCGACAAACTTGTGGGCTGCCATGTAAAGGCGTTTGGCCACATCGGAATTGGAGGCCACCTGACCCATCAGCA
This sequence comes from Desulfatiglandaceae bacterium, assembly GCA_041753575.1. Classification (GTDB taxonomy): domain Bacteria; phylum Desulfobacterota; class DSM-4660; order Desulfatiglandales; family Desulfatiglandaceae; genus CG2-30-51-40. Next base: position 22,138 of record JBGSUA010000003.1, on the reverse strand, counting down.
CGAAAAGGGGAATCACGGTGAATCCATAAGAGGTAAAGGTGTCAAAAAAATCCTTGACGAGGAGATTGCTTGCCGCGCTGAAAGTCACCAGGTAGCCAAACCCCAGGAACCCTATGACCAGCATGGCGAACGCGAGTTCAATGCCGGTCATGAACAAAAGGATCAGAAGTCCCAGGCCCAGGAGGCCCACCGCCATCTCACTCATGGGGAACCTCCTTAAATCGTTTGATTAGGTCGCATAACAGGGTCAGTGATTCCAGAAAACAGCTCAAGGCAAGGCCGTAGGTGATAGGGTAATAGGGTAGTTTCAGCCCCGGAGTGACCTCCCCCGTTTGCTGCAGGCCGATGCCGTAAAGGATGAAATTGTAGCCGATAAAGACGAAGAGGATCAGACCGAGGATTCGTGTAAAAAAGGACATCGCCTTCTGCCCAGGAGGCTGAAGTCTTTTTTCGATCAAATCCACTAACACGTGGGCCTTTGTCCAGGATGCGTAAGGAATGGCAAATCCTATGACAATAGCCCCTGAAAAGCAGATAAGTTCAATAGCCCCGATAATGGGTCTTCCCACGGCCCTCATGACGACGTCAACGATGGTGACGCCCATCATGAAGGCCAATCCTAACCCGGCAAGGACCTGGAAAGAGACATCCAACCGATAGATGATCCTCAGAAAACGTGCCATCTCTTTCTCCTTTGAAATGCGGATGCCGGGAAAGGGCAACCAAAGCCGCGGCTATGGATGAGTCCGGATATATTCCAGGCAGAACTCCAGAACCTTGTCGCCCGGAAGTCCCTTGGCCTTCATGTCTTTCACATAGCCTGGAAGTATCCCTTTCATGATCTCAGCTATCCTGGCTTCCTCTTCTTTGGAGGCCTTGAGGATCTTTACGCCCTTTTCCGCAGAAAAGGCCTCGGCTTCCTTGTCCAGTTGACTCCAGAGTTTCGCCTGCTTTTCAACCCACTCCTTGTTGATCTGCATGATGGTCGCCTGATCTTCCTTGGATATGGCATTCCATTTGTCCTTGTTCATCACCACGAAGATGGGGGCTGTATAGGAGATGCTGTGGTTGACGATGGCCGTTTTGACAACCTCCGCGAACTTCCAGCCCTTCAAGGTTTCAATAGGCAGCAGGAAACCGTCGAGGATTCCCTTTTTTGTGGCATCGTAAGTCTCGGTAATGACCATGCTCACCGGTGCCCCCCCGAGGGCTTTGATGATGTCTGCGTTTTCAGCATTGACCTTGATCCTCATGCCCTTGACGTCGTCAATGGAAGAGGCCGCTTTCCTGGTGGAGATGATTCCGGGACCATGCCCATGAAAATACATGACTTGGGTATCGTTATATTCCGCGGGCTTGAATGCATCATAAAAGGCATTCAGGGTCATGGTGGCCTGATATCCGCTGGTAAAGCCCAAAGGCAGCCCGAATACGCCTGTAAGGGGAAACCTTCCCGCTGAGTAGGCCATCAGGCTCTGGCCCACATCGGCGATACCCTTGACCACGCTATCATAGGTCTGAGTGGGAGGGGTCAGGGTATTGCCTGGAAAATAGGAGATGGTGACGCGGCCGTTCGTGCGCTTCTCAACCTCTTTACCCCATGCCTCGGAGAGTTTGGCGTTTGGGTGAGCAGGCGGAAAGAAGTTGGAGTAGCGTAACTTGAGAACTTTATCCTGTGCGTTCGCCGATAGCGGGGCAAAGACGGTGAGTGCCCCAAAGATGATTCCCAGGCCGATGATCCAAAGACGTTTTAGCATGACTCAAATCCTCCTTTGATGTTTAATGTCGTTAAACGCAAGAGGCCCCGTGAGGTCTCTGCCGCATCCTCATCGTTCCCCGTATTGCTTTTTCAACTCCCGCTTCAGGAGCTTTCCCGCGCTGTTTTTTGGGATATCATCAACCATGATGAATTCCTTGGGCATTTTGTAGGGGGCGAGACGGTCTTTGAGATAGCCTTTTAAGCCCTCCGGAAGACCGGCATGACCAGGTTTGGGGACAATGAAGGCTGTTACGCGTTCTCCCCATTCCTTGTCCGGCAGGCCCACTACCGCGCATTCCTGGATCTCGCTCCGGGTGTAGAGCACCTCTTCCACTTCTCTGGGATAAACGTTTTCGCCGCCTGTGATGATCATGTCTTTCAATCGGTCCACAATATAGAGGTATCCGTCCTCATCAAAGAGCCCAATGTCACCTGATCTGAACCAGCGGTCCTCCCAGAAGGCGGCCCTGGTCTCCTCGGGATGGTCCAGGTATCCATTCATTACATTCCGACCCCGGATGCAGATCTCTCCCTCCCTGCCCCTTTCAACCGGCCTGCCATCCATGTCCCGGATCTGTACCTCTACGCCGGGGACTTCCTGGCCGACGGAGCCTATGTGATGCTCGATCATGTGGTTATAGGTCACCGCGGAGGCTGTCTCGGTCAGGCCGTAGCCCTCGTGGATAGTGAGGCCGGTCCGAGATTTCCATTCCCTGACGGTCTCCGATGCCAGGGATGCGGCCGCTGAAAAGCAGTAACGGACATTGGAAAGCTTTTGCGCAAGACTATCCAGCCCCAGCAGGCGGATGTAGATGGTCGGGACCGCATAGAATTTGGTTACTTTTCCCAGAGACAGCATCTCCAGGACTCGGTCGAGGTCAAAGGACGGCAGCAGTTCCAGACAGCCCCCGGAAAAGAGCGTGGCATTCATGATGTGGATTTGTCCAAAGACGTGGTTAAATGGAAGAAAACACAGGGCGCGATCCATTTCGGTGGATCGCTCACAATAAGAGACATTACAGGTTGAAACCGTAATGTTTTCGTGCGTTAAGATAACTCCTTTGGAGATCCCCGTGGTGCCTCCGGTGAAAAGGATCGCGGCTGCGTCCTCCGGGCCTCTTTCCCTGGCCTGGAAGGGCCCATGTCCCTTGCTCAGGATTTCGGACCATGTCCAGTCTCCCCCGGATCCGACAAATCCTTTGAGAAATCCTTCAGCCCTCATCCCCTCCAGGAGATTCCTCTTTTCGTCGGTGGTGAAGAGAACCTGCGGTCTTGTATAGCGTACCATCTGGGTCAGTTCCTGGGGCTTGAGGAGGTGAGAAAAGGTCACGGCCACAGCGCCGACCTTCAGGGCTCCGAAGTAGAAGGCGATCCATTCGGCAGAGTTGGGACTGCACAGGCCCACACGCCCACCCTGTTTGACGCCGATCCTATCCAGGGTCCTGGCCACGGCATTGGCCCGGGCATTCAACTCCCGGTAGCTTGTTTCTGTGCCGAATTCAGAAATCGCCGGACGGTTCGGAAAGAAGGTGACGCCTCGCTCCAGGTGTTTGGCTATGTTCATGAGCATTATACTCCCTGGCCAATTAATGGTTCACATTCCAACAATGCCTCTGCCTCACCCACGGGCACGATGGAAGAACATCTCCAGTTCAATAATGGTAGAACCATTATTCCATTGAAATATATATGTCAATAAAAATTTTGGCTTGAAGGGTAATTTCTTGTCGTGTAGTGTAAGTATCGAAGGAGATATCTATGCCCCAATTCAAACCCATTCGACCGTCCAGGGTCTCTGACGAGGTGGTGATGCAGTTGAGAGACGGCATCCTTTCCGGGCAGCTCAAGGCCGGAGAACGATTGCCCTCGGAACGCGATCTGGCACAGGAGTTCGAGGTCAGCCGGGTCGCGGTGCGTGAGGCCTTTCGAAAGCTTGAAAATTCCGGCTTCATCTGTATTCGACATGGGGCGACGGGGGGAGCCTTCGTTCAGGAGCTGACCTTTGATCATCTGACCATGTCCTTTGTGGATCTCTTTCTGGCAGAGAAGATCTCCATTCAGGAACTATATCAGGTGAGGCTGCTCAATGAACCGGAAATCGCAAGTTTGGCCGCGCAACATCTTACGGCCGAGAATGCGGATCGTTTGGGGAAGGCCCTTGAGGAGGAAGAAAAACCGAGTCAATCCATGGAGGAGGATATCCACCGGAAGACCTCTGTTCATTTCATCCTGGCGGAGATGTGTCAGAACCGCTTCTTCGAGGTTCTGGTGAGGGCGTTGATGGAGGTTACAAGAAGGGTTGTCCTGGCCGGCGCCCCTGATTTTAATTTCATCCACCCGGCTGGAATGCACCGCCCGGTTGTAGAGGCGGTATTGGCTGGAGACGCCCGGCGCGCGGCCGAGGCGATGCGGTTGCACGCAATCGAATTTGGAAAGACCCTCATCGAAGGGGAAAAGGCCTTTCGCGATAAACAATCACGCCCGCTTTCCGGCCGGTAAGGCTCTCAGCCAAGGCCATAATAACACCCTGACCGCTCGATACCGTCCTTTCCAGACCTTCCTGAGCCGTGTCCGGCTTCACTAAGCCGAATCCGTCCGAACGGAGAAGTTCCTTTGCGATGATGACCGAAAAGTGGAAATCCGGATCAAGCCCTCCGGAGGCTTCAAAAAGCAATGCGAACAGGCAGCCCTGTTCCCCCATCCGCCGCCTTGGTTCCCATGGAACGGCCCTCTCTCAGCGCGGGCTTTACGGAATGCATCACTTGGAGTATATTTGCTCACAGAAGCGCTAATAACGGCGCGAAAAAGGTGAAGAAATATGGCCGGATTTATTGATAGAATCAATTTTTGGGGAGCTGCTAAGAGGGCATTGTTCTTTGTTTTGTTGGGATGCTGCATTGCAGGACAGGGCTCCAGGGCCTTGGCTGAGCCCCAGAGCTTTTCAGTGCGTGTGGACTATCCGCTCTTGCGTTCACTGGTTGTCTATTCTGCATTTTCAGGCCCAGGTGAGTCCGTGACTCTTGAAGGTGAAGGGTACGGCTGCAACAGGGTTATTATTTCCAGCCCCCAGTTTTCCTCTGATGAGGGCCTGGTCCGTTTTGAGACCCATATCAAGGCTAAGGCAGGGGCTTATCTATTGGGTAAGTGCAGGATGCCGGTGGACTGGGAGGGATATCTGGTCTTGCTGCAGCGGCCTGTCATAAAGGCCGGAACATGGATGATGAGTTTTGAGATAGTTGATTCTAACGTCTATGATCTCAAGCATAGACCTGCTTCCGTAGCCGGGCTGGTGTGGGATCTTATTAAGGAAAGGGTCTTTGATTACTTTGGCAAGATTACTGTCAACCTGAGCCCGCCCCTTGAGGAAGTCAAGGGGTTCCTCCTTCCTCTTTTTCCTGAGGACAGGAAGGATACCGCCATCAGGATGATTGAGAGTATGAGGCCGGGAGAGGTAACAGTATCTCCTGTTGCCATAAGGGCCGAGATCCTGGCAGATGTGGATCGCCCTGCGGAAAGGACAAAAGTTCCCTCCCAGGATGAAGTGCTGAGCGAGAAGGAGCTTGACTCATTCGTAAGCATTTGGGAGGCGTGGGATTCATTCCTTGTCCAGATGATGCTTGCCCTTTTCGGAGAGCCGCTGACAGAAGGAGAGAAGGAAACACTGCTTGAGATACTTCTGGATACCAGATACAGCTTTGCCCGGGAGCTGGGCCGGTTGAACCCTGCCGAGCACCTGAACAGAGATTTTGTGAGGGAGCAGTTCGTCGAGGTATGGAGCCAGATATCTCCCATCATGAGAAATCACTTGGGGAAGAGACCCTCGGAGAGCATAACTTCCTACCTCTGCTTTTTTGCGGCGGCCGATGCCCTTATTGCCCTGGACAGGATCGGACCGGCGCTTGGCATTGAAATCAGCAGAAACGGTCTTGTAAGGCTTGTAAGACTGATAGCCACCGGAGAGGCCGCGGGTCTGGCCTACAATATGGATATGAGTCCATCTCTGAGGGAGGTGCTTGGACTGGGAGCGCCGATTGTAGGCGCTGGTCCGGCATTTGACCTGGAGGAGCTGGACAGTGACATGGAGGATTCGGGCAAGGCGCCGGAAGAGCCTGGGGATATGTCCATTCTCGATAGGGTATTCAAATTCATGGTAAGGCCGTGCGATGCTGAGGCAGGGCCAGCCAAGAAGGAGCTTGAAGCAATTAGGCCCTGGATTCCCAAAGGCAAGGACATAGACGTATATCTTGAACGTGTAAAGGGTATGCTTCGGAAAAGCACAGAAGATACTCTTGGTAAATCATCCATGCCGCCCGAGCTGAAGACGTTCTTCAGAAGGGTGGTGCTCGCTGCATGCTGGCAGGAAAGCTGCTTCAAGCAGTTTATCGAAAAGGGCGGGAAAGTAAGCCATCTAAGGTCCTACAATAACACCTCTGTCGGGATCATGCAGATAAACGAGAAGGTCTGGAGGGGAATCTACGAACCAAAACACCTCAGGTGGGATATCTCCTATAATGCCAGAGCCGGTTGCGAGATCCTGGATAATTATCTTGTAAAATACGCCCTTAGAGGCAGAACGGCCCCGGGCTCACAGGTGAACGCTGAACAGGATAACCTCGCCAGGCTCCTCTATGCTCTTTATAACGGCGGCCCCGGTGAACGCAAGAAATTCGAGGAACGAAGCGCCAAGAAGGCCTATCAATTGAGCGACAGGCTCTTCTTTGAGAAATACAACTGGGTCGTATTCAATGAATGGGCGAACATAACCGGCTGCATGGGGGTCCGATAAGCAAACAGCTCATTTGTATTATGGTTAAGGGACCTCCGTCTCCCCCACAGGCCGCCTGATTCCCCAACAAAAAACCCGTACCTGACGGCACGGGTTTTCCTTCAAGCTATTATTGAATTTGGTTTACTGACTATTTCTTGCTGTCCAGCGCCTGGTAGTAGCCGATGAGAATCTTGGCAACTTCCGGTCTTGAGAACTCAGGAGGAGGAGCCTCTCCTTTGCCCAGCATCTCTCGCACCTTGGTTCCGGAAAGCATAATGAAATCATCCTTTGTGTGATCCGGGGCATCGCGCATCATTATGACCTTGCCGAGCTTCTTTGACCAAGCGGTGTTGTCGGCCTTGTAGATTTGTATCAGCAGGGCACCCTTTGGTACCTCATCAAATATGGTCTGTGCGTCAAACGGGCCGTAATAGTCTCCCACGCCTGCGTGATCCCTTCCAACTATCAGGTGTGTGCAGCCCGTGTTTTGCCTGAAAACCGCGTGAAGCACCGCCTCTTTCGGCCCGGCATAGAGCATGTCAAAGCCGTAGCCTGTTATCAAGACGGTGTTGGGCTTAAAGTAGAGCTCAACCATCTTTCTGATGCAGGCGTCGCGAACGTCAGCCGGGATGTCTCCCCCCTTCAGTTTCCCAAGCAGCATGTGGATCAATATGCCGTCTGCCTTAAGATCATTATATGCCATGCGGCATAGTTCTTCATGGGCGCGGTGCATCGGGTTTCTAGTCTGGAAGGCGACAACCTTGTTCCAGCCAAGCTTGCCCATCTGTTCTCTGATCTGATATGCGGTACGGAAGGTCTCGGGGAATTCCTTCTCAAAGTATGAATAGCTGAGAACCTTGATGGGGCCAGAGACCGCCAGGTTGCCTACGCTGTTGAATGCCGCTACACCGGGATGCTTGGGATCTTCAGTCCTGAAAATGGACTGGGTCATCATCTTCATCTGGTCGGGCTTAATCTCTTCGATGGCTGCGACTTCCTGGATTGCTATGACAGGGTTGCCTGCAACATTGGGATCTCTCAGAGCGATCTTTTTCGCGCCCTTGATGGGGGATGCGTCTTTGAGCACGTTCAGAATAGGAACAGGCCAGAAAAGCCCCTTTGTTGTCTTCATGTCCTTGGCAACGCTTATCGCGTCCGCTACATTCATAAAACCAGTCAAGGGATTGAAGTAGCCGGCGCCCAGCATCACCGCGTTGGCGGCAGCGGCGGAAGAAACTACAACAGACGGGAGTTTCTCAGCCTCTTTAGTCAATTTGGCGCGTTCCGTAGCGTCCATGACATAAAGGGGGTTCAGTTTGTCAGATCCATGCGGTTTAATCATAATGTCCTCTCCTGTTAATTAGTTGTTTTTCACACATTAATGGGATTGCCCCTGTTAGCCTCTTACCCGTGTTACCCCAGAAACCCTGCTACCCGCAAAAGCTAAGGTCGAAATTAAAGCCAAAGAACCACCCTGCCCAGCGTTCTCAGTTTCTGTAAAGACAAGGGTAATTTATCAAAAGTTTCCGTAACTGTCAAGCCAATTTAGTAATTTTTTTCACAAAGTGCCTGCCATGACCCTGCCCCTGGCCGGAGCTTTCCCGGATTATCCGCCAAGCTCAATTTTGCCGCCCTGCTCGTGGCAACCTCACCCAATTAGAAATCAAGTGGGCTCTCGGCCTCCTTAAATATATTGGTTGGAACGTAATGGGTTCTGTCTTTTTTCCCGCAACTTCTCGACGAACAAACGTAACTGGTCGCCAGAAATTACCTGAGCCACTTTTTATAGTCCGCACGCTGTCCCGGCGGAACGGCTCGTTTTTCGAGAATTGCGTCAAAACTCTTCAGAATGGGGACCGGAACAGGCAGTATAGGCATTGAACATAAACCCACTAACATTACAAAATGAGTCTTGAACAATTTAGCAAAAATAATAACATTAAAGAGATTTATCAATTTGATTTTCTTTGTAATATTGACAAGTGCTAAACTTCTTGATATTGAAAGGAAACTGTTCAATATATTGTTCGCCCGTATAGCACTTTGGTTGCGATCATACCCGGGCCGAGATTCGGACTGGGTCTTGACATTTACACATATCGGTGTAAAGTTGACCCATGAAGCGTCGAGACATCGAGAATAGGCTGCGTTCTCTGGGTTGGCGCCTTGTTCGGCATGGCGCCCGTCACGACGTTTGGTCCGATGGCAAACGGGAGATCGTCGTGCCCAGACACAATGAGATAAACGAATACACCGCCAAGGCAATCCTCAAGGAGGGCGGGGGAGGTTTATTATGAGATTTGCTGGAAGAGTTTTCAAGTCGGGCCGGTATTGGGCTATTGAAGTTCCCATCCTGACCGTGGTTTCTCAGGGGCGAACAAAGAAGGAAGCCTTTGACATGATCGCCGACGCTATTGAAACACTCGTCAACAAACGTGACTTCAAGATTCATCTCTTTCCTGGAAAAGGCGAGTATTTTGAGGTTGGTGCGTCAGATGAATCTACTCTCACTGCTTTCCTCCTCCGACGCGAGCGGATTAAGTCCGGACTGTCTCTCGCCGAGGTCGCGTCAAAACTGGGTTTAAAGTCCCTCAATACCTACGCTCGCTACGAGCAAGGGAGAACTGTCCCAACGGTTCCGAAACTGAGTCAACTGCTATCTGCCGTCGCATCGAGGAAAGACTTCGTTCTCACGGAAAGCCTGGTCTGATTTGAGGGTTCGTGAGCCCATGTGCAATGGGCGAGCAAATCACATGTTGCGAACCAATGGCGTGCACCCGATCGCCGAAACAGCCGGCTCCGGGTGACGCGAGCGTTCACGCCGAAGGTTGCGCGTCGTCGCGATTATGTGTGATGAAACAGAATGAAGAAAGCAGTTACGAATGAACAAAGATAAACTCAGTTCTTTAGCAAAAGCCATCGTCGCGAAACAGAAGGGCGTGCTTGCGGCGGATGAAAGTAATCCCACGATCAAGAAGCGCTTCGATTCCATCAAGGTAGAGTCCACCGAAGAAAACCGCCGGCGATACCGTGACATGCTTTTTACGACCGAGGGGATCGAACGCTATATCGGTGGTGTCATTCTCTTCGACGAAACGCTTCGCCAAGGCACTCGAGACGGAACTCCCTTCGCCGAGTTACTATCGAGACGGGGGATCATACCAGGGATCAAGGTGGACAAAGGCGCCAAAGCGCTGGCACTGTACCCTGGCGATAAGATTGCCGAAGGTCTGGACGGCCTGCGCGAGCGGCTCGTCGAGTACAAACAGATGGGAGCCAAGTTCGCGAAGTGGCGGGCGGTTATTGAGATCAACGAGCGCGATGTTCCTGCCACGTTCGGTATTCGTGCGAATGCCCATGTATTGGCGCGTTACGCCGCGCTCTGCCAGGAATTGGATATCGTGCCGATCGTGGAGCCGGAAGTACTAATGGATGGCACTCACAACATTGAACGCTGCGAAGTTGTCACATCCAGGGTTCTCGAGGCAGTGTTCACCGAGCTTGATTCTGATCTCAAGCTTGTGCGTCATTACTACCTTGCGGATGAGGATGTGCTCAAAGATGCGATGGCCGCAGTCGTAAAACAGGGAAAGGCGAAATAGGTTACCGGTGCCGGCACAGCGGAGTATACATAACCCGGCATTCAAGCGGAAGCAAAACAGCAGGCGCCACTTAATTTTCAGTTGGGCTCTTGCTGGCCATATAAGCGAACCGGGACTATGCCGGCTTGAATGAGGGCGGCCCTACGCCAAGGAGGTTCTGATGCTGAGCTGGCTGAAACGATGGATGGCGTACCTTCTGCTACCGGCCGGGCTGGTCCTGTTGTTCATTCCGGTGTGTACCCATCGCATGGGGGAGGCTGAGCGGGATTTTCTCTTTCTGGAAAACAGCGAGAACCTCCTCGGCGTGGAGAAGCCCGCAGATGTGGAATCACCCCCGGCAGAGTCGGACTCCCTGGAGGAGAAGTTAAAACAGATGAATGAACGGCGGCAGAAAAAAGCGCTGGAAGACACCCGTGCCGCCGAAGTGATCAATTCATACGGATATCCCCGGATACAGCCCGAAGACCTGACTCCTTATCCCGCCCTCTCGGATAAGGTCAATACCATGCAACGCATATGGTCTTCCGTCCCCCGTGTAAACCGGCTGGACACGGTCCCGCTCGAAGAGTGGGACGCCTTCAGGGAGTCCGTTGGAATCGCTAAAGAAGATCAGGCGTTTCAATACGAACGCTATGTTTTCAAGGGGCATGTCAAAAGGGAAAGCGTCTCCGTCCCGATTGAAGTGAAGAACCTCAGGATAGGATGCAAGGTGACGGGCTTACTCTTCTTGATTCTTGGGCTTGCCGCGCTTTGCGGAAGCTACGCCCCCCCGTCCGGTGATGGCATTCGGGTCGGCAAGCGAAGCGCTATCATCATTTGGGATGTTATCATCATCGGCGTCGGGATCCCCTTTGCCTTGTGGTTCCTGGATATGGTCTTCGCCCACGTTTTCCATACCGTCCCGGAATGGAAGGAGGACATCACCTGGGGCATGGGTCTCTTCATGGTGGTTCTCGCAAATCCGGTGCTGGCACTAATAACCACCGCGATGTCCTGCCAGACCCTGTGGATCACTCGCGACACGATTGTGCAGAAAGGCCTGTTCGGTTCGTCCCTCGTGGCGTGGGCCAAGCTGGAGGGCATCGCTGTAGCGCACGCCTTCACCCCGCGCAAGCTGGGTGGCGTTCCCGCACCGCACCGGGCGATGAAGTCGCTCGAAATCCACGGCGGAGGGTCCACCCTCCGCATCCTGGAGCCCCCGTATGCCTCCACCAAGAAGGTGATCTTGGAAACGCTGGCCGAACAGGCACCGGAGATATGGAAAGAACGCATCGCAACCGTATCCAAGGAGTGGCTGTCGAAATGGTAAAGAATACGATCACCCGCTGCTTCATGGGGGCCAGCCTGTTTATCGCCTTGGTCGGCCTTGCCCACGCCATGGCCTCCCGCCCGGTTCCGCCGCCGGTCCCGATGAAGTTCGTCCGCGCTGCCGCGGAACCGGAGGTCAACGACATCGCCATTGAATGGGTGGTGCCCAACGTCAAGGCCGTGGGCCCCCTCGACCGGCTCGAGCTGCTGATTCTCGATCCCGATGCAAGGCCCGTTTTCGGGGCGATGCAAGTCCTAGGCAACGACTGCGCCCCCGTCCCGCCCGGCGCATTCGGCGTGATACTCGATCCGGCCAGCGAGGACCGCTCGATCAAGAACGTCGTCAGCGCCGGCCAAAACGGTCAATGGGACCAGGCCGCCAAGAACGGCACACTCCTCAAGCAGAGCGTCAGCGGGGTCGTGGGCGGCAACCTCAGCATCGCTTTCTGGATCGCCCCGAAGGAGTGGAAACCCGGCCGCCACCGCATCCTGGCCCGTGCCGTCAGGAAAAAATCCGCCCCTGAACCTTGGCGGAATCTCGCCACCCTTGACATTGCCGAAGACGGCAAAACCGTGATTTCAAGCTGGGGAATCGTGAAGCCCATCTTCTACGTCGTCGGCAAGAACGCCCCTATGTCGCTGGAAGGCCTCGGCTCTGTCACGCTCATCCGCTACGAGCAACGGGAGCAGGGGAAAGGCGTGACAATCCGGCGCTGGGAGGGCGATACCGCCAGCCAGCACCAGTATGTCGAAATCGATCGACGCGAACTGAATTCCGCCGACTTGCCGGAAGGCATCCTTTCCTTGCAGCCCGGGTTTTATCAGTTTAAGCACCACTCCGCGTCGGGCAATCCACCGTCCGGCTTCTACGGCGAAAGCCCCGTCTTTGAAATTCAACCAATAGAACAACCCGTCGAGATTCAAGTGCAACTATACCCCGCCATCTGAGAACACATGGAGGAAATGAAATGAAAATGGCAAGCTACGTCAATCGGCTAGAGCCCATGAGACTAACAATTTGGGGACTGGCGCTCTTGTCCGCCGCTGCTCTTACGCTAGCGGCGAAGGTCGCTGCAAGCGAACCGCACCCGCGCAATGGGCAGGGTGGAGGCGAAACCGTTCTTGAGGAATTTGAGTACGACCTGAATCCAGGATGGTGGCAATATGTACAGAGCTGCGACTCCGGCAAATGGATATCCTACGGCCAGAAGTTCGAGTCGCGCCCGGACTTCCGGGCCAGGTGCGATCTGCAGATCCACAATTTTGAAACCGAGGTAAAGCCGACACTCTCCAAAACGATGGAGATTCCAATTTTCGACAGCGGCACCATCATGGTTCGTGTCGAGCAGCGGGTGAGCAAGGAACATGGGCAAGAACCCGCCGTCGGCATTACGCTGTTGAAGAAAGACGGCCGCACGGAAAAGGTCGGCTTTGCGAGCGTGAGCAAAATCGCGCACGCGACCGGCGAACCAGTAAAATTCACGCCGCCCAAACCCGCACAGATTCGCCAGGTCGAGAAAGGCGATCGGATCGCCATCAAAATAGATGCCGGTTGGGCTAAGGCCGGTTGGGCCAACTTCATCCCGGCGCAGGGGACCAGAGTGAAAGTGTTCGCTGTCCCGGATTCAGGCGCAAAGGTAAAGGATACGCCGGAATCCAAGGTCGTCCCGGGCTCCGCTGCCGCAACGCCCCCTCCAACCGCCACCTTAATCCTCGGTAGCGGCTCCTATCGCGTCGACACATGGGCCTCAGGCCTCTATCCGAGTGTCTGGAAGCTGAACGTCAGTAGTGGCCGCATCAGCGGCATGTCTGAATGGGGATGCTGCCCCGGGCCGAGAAATGATCCGCTGAGCGGGCGCATTGACGGGAATACGGTCACCATCACACGCGATTGCACCGGACAGGGGAACAGTGGTCCCTGCAGTCAGGAGTACACGGGAAAACTCAATGGAAACGTCATCGAGGGTTCCTTTACGCACAACGAAAGAAAGAATATCGGTACATGGAAACTGTATCTGGACAGCAAAAAGGATCCGGCGACAGCAGGCAGTGCCGCTTCAGACGCTCCCCCGAACTTTGATCAGGTGGTTTCCCTGCCCTGTGCATCAGACGAAGACTTTGTGCGGTCATTGTATCTCTGCATCACCCACCGCGAACCGGCCGAGCAAGAAATCCGGGCGCAGGTCGCCCGATTGCGGGACGGTGCCCCGCGGCAGCACATGATCGCCTACTTCTTCGCGAGCCCGGGATACGTGAATCAAAACCATGACGGCGTCCGGTTCATGAAAGACGCCTGCCAGGCGATCTACGCGCGCCAGCCCACCGCGTCCGAGCTCAAGGCGTGGCCGAGAACCGATCGCAAAACGATCATCAACGAGATGTTCAAGAATCCCGCCCATCTGGCGGCAACGAAGGATTGCGAAGCCCTGTGGCGCAAGAAGCCTGCAGGAGAGCCGCCGTCCATAACACCGGACGGCACACGTTGGAAGACCCAGCACACGGGCTCCCACGCTTCGATCTGTCCCAAGGCCGATCAGTGGAGCACGTCCGGCGGCGGATTCATGGTAATGTCCGGGGCGCACAGATTCGACAAGCACTGGTTCCGGTTCGGCGGGAGCCCGGAAGGCCCCTACTATCTGAATGGCGAAGACAAAAAATCCCCGCCCCGGCATTCACTCGCAGAGGTCACGCAGCACGTGAAGATCAAGCAAGGCACACTCACGGTTCGCGGCCCCGGTGCGCTCGCCTATTACTTCAGACGCAAGGGGACAAGCCCTCATATCTCGTTGTCCGATACAAACACTGGACAGCGCTTTCATCCACAGACTGGCGGCGACCAAACCATGTATCAGGCTCGAAACTGGGTCTTCAAGGATGGCAAATGGGATGGAGCGTGGATAGGAGACTTCAGGGGCAATGTTAACGACCTCTACGGAGATCGCCCGATGGGGGGTTGGGTGCCTGCCGGGCAGATCAAGACGCTGGACGTCTTTGTCGAGCAGGGGTGGTACTCTGTCGGCGGAACCTCCGGATTCGGAGCCCCGTCGGAGATCGAGTATGAACTGTGGTTCTTCCCGCGGGAAGGAGGCGGGGTAAAGACCAAGTTCTATCCTCTGAGCGCGGCGCGTCCGGTGATCTCGCCCAATGCGCAATAATCCAAACCGGCCACGGCAACGGTGGAGCAGCCGGCCGCCATTGACCTCGGCAATGCCGGCAAGAAAGTGAAGAAGAGGTAGCTGGGGGTAGTTTCAAGGTCGAAAAGTGTCCTGTCGCAAAAAAGTCGTGCATACCCGGATATGGGATGGTGGGAACCGATCCCAACACTTCAGGAGGAGGCCTTAAACATTATCATCCGCTTGCACGCGACGAGCCGCTTGGCATAGTTTGGGGATTCTGCTGACTGCGGCGCCTGCTCCTCGCGCATGAAGCTTGGCCCCTAGCCAGGCCTTGCTGCGGGTGCCTGATGGATTTGCGCAGCGGTCATGATTTACATAAAATAATTTCAGTATTGGTATTGCCGGTATTACACACTATCAGAGTTGAAATCATGAAATATTTATGGGCGCCGAGGTGGACTAAATTATCAGTTCCACTCAGCAATCATCAACCCCGCGCTGATCCGGTTAATGCTTTGGTTGTAATCCATCAGACCTTCTCCGTAGCCGTTGAAATACTGAAAGTACAGGCTGAATTTTTCAGTGAGGTAATAATCAAGCGTTGAGCGAGGAAAAAACCTGCCCAAAAGAATTTTACCCAGAGCTGACGGCGTAATGCTCCAATCCAGTTGCACTGCGCCCAGATTATCCTGTCTCAAATTATTGCGCAGCATTGCGGCAAAGCGCATGTCTTGCCAGAATAGCGTCGCCCAGAGTTCGCCATATCCCATATAGCGGGTCAGATCGGGATTATCGTCATGGCTTTCATTTTCGGGAAGGCGCTGCCAGGTTTTCAACTGCAAACCGAAATTATTTCTTTCCAGCCCGATATTGGCCACAATGCGGTTCCAACTGCGGGAAAGCGGCCTCGAACGGCCGTTGGACTGATGGTTGAATCCGACATTGATAAAGCGTCCCTTAAATCCAAGAATTTCATAATCCGTGCGAAAGTTGATTAATAATTCCGGTTCATAATTTATATCTCTGAAAGGTGAGGAGAATGCGGAATTATAGAGCTGCCAGAAGGAAAGCTGGGTGTAAGCCACCCAGACATCAATACCCTTGACCACTTTAGCGCTGTCGTAGAGACCCTGAAGCTGTTTTTGAAAAACATCTTCCCAGATCTTCGCCTTGAAACTGATCTGAAATTTTGCTTCATTGAACTGCGCTTTAGCCGCTGGATCATATTCCAGATTCGTTTCATCATTGGGTGACGCGTTATAGGCCACCGGCAAGAAATAATTCATGCGATAGGGCCTCAAAACAAAAGAGTGTCGTCGGTTATTGGGATCTAAATCCCAGTTTCTGGTCATGACGGAACGTTTGTCAGGCTCGGAAACAGGTGCTTTGGCCGCGGGTATTTTTTCCGTTGCCGTGTCGGCTGCTTGGGGCAGTGGATTTTTTCTTCCCGCAAGTTCGTCGAAGCATTGCAATCGCAGCTCATTATCTTCGATTCTGGCGCAAACGGCCAGACGATCACTCACTTCAGCGCCGGCAGCAGGAGGGCTCAGGAAAAAGCCCGATCCTATTACAAAAAGAAAAAAGGCGCAGAGAAGCCCTCCCTGGGATGGCCGTCTTTTACAAGAGATCATTCTTTCATCCCCCCTCTTACTTTCTTCGATTTGCCGGCAGGCGGCTATGATTCGAGCAGTTGAAGCTTAAAGCTGCGACCTGAAGGCTATACCAATTTCGAGCTGAAAGGAACAGGCTTGAATTTGTATGCCATTATGACGATGGGTCAACATATAAACAATGCGCCGCATCGCGTAATCGTATGGGCGGCCGCATGATATGGCGTATTAGCAAAGTTACGTCTCGGACTTTTTGTGAGCTCGTCACTGTCGAGTCCAGGCATCTTGACTCCTGTAAAATTGCTGTGCTATAAAATAGAAAATTTCAGGAAAAGTCGCTGGGGGTGGTTACACTGAGAGCCGTTGATTTTAACGGCAACCCTTAGAACCTGATCTGGGTAAGACCAGCGGAGGGAAGCGACTCACATAAAAGTCTTGATTATGCCCTTATGTGACCGCTTCTCCTTTGCAGGGAAGCGGTCATTTCTTTTTTTAAGGGGATAGAATTATGAATGAAAAGATTGAACCTGTTCTGCCTGGTAAAAGGACGTTTAAGGGAGTTGATTTTTTTATCCTTTGGTCCGGTGCTGCAGTATCCCTTGCCGAGATCTGGGCCGGAGGGCTATTGGTGCCGATGGGGTTTGTTGCCGGGCTTGCTGCGGTAATAATCGGCCACATAGTGGGGAATATGCCCCTTGCCCTTGGCGGTATTATCGGCAGTCGCACAGGACTTCCCACCATGGCGATTGTAAGACCTTCATTTGGAATAAAGGGTTCATATTTCGCGGCGCTCCTGAACATATTCCAGCTTATCGGCTGGACGGGTGTTATGCTGTGGATCGCTGCCCAGGCTGCGCAGGCTATTTTCCCCCTCCCTGGACCGGGGTTCAGATGGTGGGTTCTTGCGGCAGGAATTATCACCATTGCCTGGGCCATGGTAGGGAGCCGGTACTGGAAATGGCTTCAGAGAATAGCAGTCTCATGTTTAATTGTCCTTTGCGTTCTTATGACCTATGTTGTCTTCTCTAATTATGGTATCAAGAGCCTTGCTATTATTAAACCAACTGCATCAATGCCATTTATGACAGGGCTCGACATAGTCATCGCCATGCCCATATCCTGGCTTCCCCTTGTTTGTGATTATTCAAGATTTTCCAGATCCGACAGCTCCGCCTTCTGGGGCACGTGGATAGGGTATTTTCTGGCAGGCTCCTGGATGTACGCGCTTGGGTTGGGCGCGGCCCTCGCCACCTCTACGGCCACCCCTGAGAGTATGGCTCTTGAGCTGATGGTAAAGATGGGCCTGCTTTTCCCTGCCATTATAATAATACTGGTTTCCACCTTCACCACCACCTTCCTTGACATCTATTCCGCAGCGGTCTCGGCCCTCAATATTTGGCCCGGTCTCGGGGAGCGATTCTCTTCAATTGTCTGCGGGATGTTTGGTATTGTCCTTGCCATGATCTTTCCTGCCTCATCGTATGAGGGATTTCTTCTCCTGGTGGGCTCTGTTTTCTGTCCTCTCTTCGGGGTGGTACTTGCCGATTTCTTCATCCTGAGAGGCGGTGACTATTCGGGCGCTTTAGAATTGGACTCCGTTCTCACCGGTTATAGGTGGGGAATAAACCTGATGGCCTTCGCGGCATGGGGGATCGGGCTGATCCTCTATCACGTATTGCAGAGAACAACTTCGGCAGGATCATCCATTCCGAGTCTCTTGACGGCCGGGATATGTTATCTTCTTTTCATGAAATACCTGCATAGAGGGACGGCGCGGGAGGGCAAGAGGTGAAAACAAGAGACGTCGCAAAAGCCGTGGTTCTGACCGCCGCGGCTGTAGCGCTTTCCCCTTTTTTTATACCCGTCGGAATTGCAAAATGTTTCCCGGCCCAGCACATGATCAATGTGATTTCAGCGGTGATTCTGGGCCCCTTTTATGCGGTACTTATAGCCTGCGTGGCGGCTGTAATAAGAAACATACTTGGATTGGGCACACTGCTGGCGTTTCCAGGTGGAATGATAGGGGCGTTTATTGCCGGAATCGCCTATAAGTATTTTAAGAACATTTATGTGGCCGGGGCAGGAGAAGTAATAGGCACAGGCTTTTTGGGGGCTTTGGCAAGCGCGTGGATTGTAGCCCCTACCCTGATGGGGAAAGACATTGCCGTTGCCGCCCTGATTATTGGCTTTGGGATAAGCACGCTTGGAGGAACCGCCGTGGGAATCATTCTCCTTAAGATTCTGCGTAAAGCCGGGATCTTTAATCCGTGATAGACATAAAGAATGTTTCTTATCGTTACAAGGGGTGCGTTGAAGCCGCGCTCAAGGATATAAATCTTTGCATCCGGAGAGGAGAATATATCCTGGTATGCGGTGGAAGCGGCTCCGGAAAATCCACTCTCGCGTATCTATTGGCGGGACTTATACCACATTTTCTTGATGGGGAACTGTCAGGGAGGGTGTACTACGACGGATCTGAAACTCGCTCTCTGAAGATGCCTGATTTCCTTCCCAGGGTAGGGCTTATCTTTCAAAATTCTGATGCTCAGCTCTTTAACGGCTCCGTTGAAGCCGAAATTGCCTTCGGCCTTGAGTCCATGGGCCTTTCCCCAAGGGATATAGAACAAGAGATCCTCAACACCGCGATGAAACTAAGGATAGAGAACCTTCTTGATCGTTCCCCCACTCATCTGTCGGGAGGAGAAAAACGCCTCGTGGCCATTGCATCCGTCCTGGCGCTGAAACCCGATTTGATCGTTTTGGACGAGCCTTTCAGTAACCTTGACTGGGATGGAAGCGAAAGACTTAAGAATATTCTCCTTGAACTCAATACGGCCGGTACGGCCGTGGTAGTGGTGGAGCAGCGCCTCAGGGAGATAATTAATGATGCGAAGCGATGCCTCGTAATGGAACAGGGGGCCGTCATATTTGATGGGAAGACGGATCAGGCGCGAGGCGCGATGAAAGACCTGCACCTCTGGCCTCGATATTGCCGCAAAGAGCGTACCAACAGAGTCGGGAAGGCGCGCGAGGTGGTTTACGTAAAGGGTCTTTCTTATCGCAAGTCAGGCATGGAGATCCTCAGAGGAATATCTCTTGAGGTAAGGGAAGGTGAAATAGTCGCTCTCATAGGGAAAAACGGCGCGGGAAAAACTACATTCATCAAACATCTAAACGGCCTGATCCGCCCGCAGGAAGGTGAAATCAGGATCGCAGGTTGTGCCGCTTCGGGCGGAAGTCCTGTGAAGATGGCGGGATTGGTGGGCGTCTCTTTTCAAAACCCCAATCACCAGTTCTTTAAGAATACGGTGGAGGAGGAACTCCTTGTGGGTCTTAAGCTATCCGGGAATGAGGGGGCGGAACGGCTGCATGAGATTGCTATGCTCTTCGGCCTGGAAGGGCTCCTTGACCGCTCTCCCCACCTTCTTAGCGAGGGCCAGAAAAAGAGGACTGCAATTGCCTCCATCTATGCGCTTGAGCCAAGGGTGCTTGTGCTGGATGAGCCCACCACGGGACAGGACGGCAGGTGCCTTGAGGCCCTGGAGCATATCCTTTCGAGCCTTGCGGAAAAAGGTCATACCGTAATCATGGTAACGCATGATCTGGAGTTTGCGGCGGCGATAGCCGACAGATGGATCATGCTGGAACAAGGAGCAGTTGTAAAAGAGGGAAATGGCCTGGATTGGCTTGAAAATGATTTTCTTAATCAGGCGGCTTGATCCCAGGGCCAGGCTTTCGGTCTGGGTTCTGGCAACGGCCGCAGTGATGATCACCGTGAGACCTCAAGTCCTTATGGCGGAGTCTGCCGGCATCCTTTTAGCGGTTGCGGCATTGGGACTTTCGAGGAAATGGCTTATATCCCTGAGATTGATTCTCCCTGTAACCCTCTTTGTCTTTGTGGTTTCGGCTGCCTTTTTCGGTATGGCCGAAGCGGCCTTCCTCAGTCTCAGACTGATTGATCTTCTTACCTTGTCTTTTGCGCTGTTTCAAAAGGTGTCGGTTGAGGAAATAGGGGAAACGGTCAGACGAATGGGGCTTCCTTATGGGGTCTCCTTTATCTTGACATCATCCATGCGATATGTGCCGCTTCTTGGCGAAAGGCTCGCCGCCATAATGGACGCCCAAAGGTCGAGAGGCATAGATCTCAGACCACGCCTGAGGAATGTCGGCAATTTCCTTGCCCTCCTGGTGCCACTTCTGATACAGGCTATACTGCTTTCCGACCATCTTGCAATGGCAATGGAGGCAAGGGGCTTCGGTAGAAAAGAAAGGACGTTCAGGAAAGTGATGAGGATAGAGGCGATTGACTGGGTGGTAATGGTTTCAGCCTCCGCTCTTTTCGCCTTATTTGTATGGTGGGAGCTGTCCTCCGCTTTGGGTGCCGGCTGATGCAAGAATTTTCAGTTCAGCTATATGATTACACAGGGCTGTTCACCCTCATCATCGGAGATATAAACAGCGGAAAGACCACACTTACAAAGAAGATCCTTCTGGCTTTCCTCGGGGCGGGGGTAGAAAAACTGACCCTGATAGACCTGGCCCCTCAGATAGACCGGGAGGATATCGTGGGCAGGGGTCATCTGACCAATATAGGAGGAGGCATAGAAATCCCGGAGTCGGATGCGTCCCTTAGCACCATAAGACGGTTCACCGGGGTAATTGCTCCGCCGAGGCTGAGAGCTAAGAACGAGGAAGAGGCCCTCTTGCTCGCAGAGGAAAACGCCAGGCGCATCAGAGGAGTATTTTTGAGCGCCCTGGAGAATGAAACGGACGCTCTTTTTGTAAATGACTGTTCCATGCATCTACATGCGGGTGATCCGGCTGATCTTCTCGCGTGGATAAGGAGCGCACCTACCGCCATAGTTAACGGCTATTATGGAAACAGCCTGGGCACGGGGATTATCTCTATTCGGGAGAGGCAGGGTATGGACTATCTGATAAAAAGGTGCGATAGGTTGATTACCCTCTAAGACCACTTAAGGAGATTTGTGATGAAAAGGATTCTTACAATCGCAGGTTCTGATTCAGGCGGCGGGGCCGGAATTCAGGCTGATATTAAAACCATCACCGTTTTAGGCGGTTATGCAATGAGCGCTATAACCGCCCTGACCGCTCAGAACACCACCGGAGTGCAGGGCATCCAGCAGGTGCCGCCTGACTTTATAAGGCTGCAGATGCACTCTGTCCTTTCGGACATAGGTGTGGATGCGGTAAAGACCGGCATGCTCGGGACCCCCGAAGTGGTTGAAGCCGTGGTGGATGTGCTCAGGGAGCATCTGGTTGAGATAGTGGTAGTTGACCCTGTCATGGTTGCAAAGAGCGGAGACTTGCTTCTCTCTGAGGCGGCAAGAGGGGCAATGAAAGAGATCCTCATCCCGATGGCAACGGTGGTAACCCCTAATCTCCAGGAGGCATCGATCCTGAGCGGTCTTGAGGTAAGGGGAATTGGCGGTATGAGAGATGCGGCAGCGAAGATATTCGATCTTGGCCCTCGTTATGTACTTGTCAAGGGAGGTCATCTAAAAGGCCGGGCCGTGGATCTCCTCTTTGATGGAGAAGACTTCAAGGAATTAGACGCGATCCGTCTTGCGAACCGCAACACCCACGGAACCGGATGCACCTTTTCTGCGGCCATCGCGACTCTGATAGCCCAGGGTAAATCCGTTCCCGATGCAGTGGCCGAAGCAAAGCAATTCATCTCCAGGGCTATTTATATGGGGATTCCTCTTGGTAGAGGGACCGGCCCTGCAAATCCATACGCGCAGGTGCTGCTCTATAAGGAAAAAGACGCGGTTTTGCAGGAAATGGACAAGACTCTCTCGCTTTTGCTTGAGGCCAGGCTGGCAAGACTGGTCCCGGAGGTGCGCTCTAATCTCTGCTATGCCCTTCCAGGCGCTCAATCCTACATGGAAGTGGCCGGCGTTCCGGGAAGAATCTCAACATTAGGTGATCGTCTTGTAATACATCGCGGCCCC
>JBGSUA010000002.1:0-3758 GCA_041753575.1 Desulfatiglandaceae bacterium | reverse complement strand
ATGGCTTTTCCATACTCACAAGGTCTATCATGCCCTGAGGAGGAGGCATGATGACCAGAACAATAAAAAGTATGGCAGCCGGAACGATGATTAAGGGCTTGTAGCCCGGTCTGCTCTTCCATATGCTGCCGGGTTCAGCGGCGGTTGTTGCTCCTGAATGATGTGCCATTTTGACCTCCTTGCCTTGTCTACCAGGTCTTGAAAAACCGACCCCAAAGATCTCACAATGCCTGCCATCAAGATGACCAATAGGTTTTCCGATAGAGCCTCTTCATCCATACCCTGAAAGGTGTTTTCAGAGAGAATGCGGGACGGAATCGGCTAAACTATTCTGATATCCTGTGCTGAAGAGCCTGCAACAGGTGAACGCATTCCTTGAAAAGATAGTAGGAGGTTAAGGCAATTAATGTGCCAAGTGAAAAGCGGAGGGTCACAGGTGATAACTATTCAAAATAAAAACAGATTACAGACTGAGGGAGCAGCACTCGGGGGAGATCGGGGCAGGCATCTGTCAGCGCTTTTTACACAGTGTAAAGGGGAGGGGATGACTGGTTCTGAACGCCGATGAGTTTTGCAATGTCTGCGGTCATCTTCGCTCGGTAATGGTCAACAGACGGCGTCCTGAGCATGATCATATCCAACTGGCGGGTGTGAATGGTCAGATAGCCCAGCGCCGTCAGTCTCCCTTTCATAAAGTCCATGTCTCTGTCCTCCATCCTGGACAGGAGGGTGTCCTCCTTAATAGAGATCCTGAATCCAAGTTCTTCCAGGATATCTCCTACGAAGAGGACGCGCTTCAGCCTCCTTTCAAAATCCGCAGCCCCTCCCTTAAATATGAAGCTGATGTAGTTTTCGCTGGATCTCTCACTGACCAGGGTCTCGATGGTAGAAAAGTGAAAGCCCAGCCTGGATGTCAGGCTGCAGTAATTCTTGGAGATCATAAAATAGTTGCGGTTTGCGTATGAGGATTTGAGGCCGGGGACAAGGGATGTATTGGCGGTGGCCTGGAACATGATGGACATAAGGCCCTTTCCGTCCACGGGGGGAGGTCCTTCCCACGGGAATGCGCTGATCCCTTCCCAGATCGCCTTCATGGGAATCGACACAATGTTCTCTATCCTGACATACCTCCCTTCTTCTTCCTCCAGATATCCGTCGTCCAGGTTCAAAATCCACCACTGCATGGGCACATCGCACAGAAGCTGTTTGCTGGAACGTTCGGGAAAACGATGCCTTTTCCCAAACTCGAACATCTCGTGGACGGCCTTTTCATGGCAGAAGCGGGTGATGTCATGGAAGGTTCTGCACCGGGCAGGCATAAAGCCTGGCGATTCGGGATCCAGGAGATGAAGCGGTATGATGTGCTGGGAAACCCCGCTGAGGGTCTCAAGGACCGGGCTTCCTTCCATGAGTCCTTTTCTCTTGGCGGATGTCCTTACAAGAGAATCCATGCACCCCTGATAGATGACCCGTGAATCGGCATCCACAGTAATCTCCTGTTGATCTCCAAGCCGCAGAACCGCACCCCTGACCCCGAAAAGGGCAGGAACACCGAACTCCCGAGCCACATTCCCCAGGTGCCCGGCCAGGCTCCCCTGCTCCGTTACCACTGCGGCGGCCCGGGATAAGAGCGGCGACCACCTGGGAAGTGCCTGCTCGGCCACAAGGATCCCTCCTTCCGGGAAAGACAGGGCATCCATATCCTTTCTGACGATGAATACAGCCCCTGCTCCGGCGCCTCCACTCGCTGTAACGCCTCCCGTAAGCAGGACCGAATCTTTCAGTTCCTTCTTTATCTCGGAAGGGACCTCCGCCCCTTCTCCACCCCTCTGCTGAAGGGGTCTTGACTGCAAGAAAACAATCTTCCCAATCTTGTCGAGGGCCCACTCCACATCCTGGGCCGCGCCGTAGTATTCCTCAAGCGCATCCGACACGGCGGCGATCTCCAGGGCCTGATCGTCTGTCAGAGAAGGCCTCCCTCCCTCCTCTCCAGCGATCTCTATCCTGCAGACCCCTTCATCGGGATAGCAAAGGAACTTGGTATCCTTTATGGCGATTTCCTTTTGAACCTCACGGGGTTCCTTTCTCCTGGATATGGTGAATATATCAACGGCGCCGCTTCCATCCACCACGGATTTAGGGAGGCCCAGGACCGAATTGATGACAACGGCATCGTCGCCGGGCCGCAAGGGATTTCTGGAATAGGCTACCCCTCCTGCCTCGGCGTCCACCATGGCGAGGCACCCCACGCACATGGCCACATCCTCATCTCGTATTCCCCTGTTGAGGCGGTATGTCATGGCGGTCAGCCCATACTTGCTCGCAACAATCTCCCTGTAGGCCTGAAACAGGTTTTCTCTGCGGATGTTCAAGAGGGAGCGGTATTGTCCGGCAAAGGATGCGCCCGAGGCATCCTCCCCCAGGGCGCTGCTCCTCATGGCAACGGCCACGTTTCTTTTCACCTTCTGTTCCAGAATCCCGTAATGCTCCACTATCGCCTGTTCCAGGTCCTGAGGAAGCGGCGACCCAATGATGAGCTGCTGTATGGAGGCGCTCAAGGCGAAAAATGCGTCAAGACGTTCTGCATCCGTTGCCTGAATCAGCCTGTCCACCTCGGATTGAAGCCCCGAAGCCTCCATGAATCGAAAGTAGGCCTGGGCCGTAATGACAAAACCTTCCGGGACATTGAGGCTCAGCCGATTCTTCATCTCCCCCAGGTTGGCCATCTTTCCGCCCACCCGGTCTGCCGTGTTCCTGTCCACCTCATTCAGGGATACGACCAGGGGTCCTTCCCGGCTGCGGATGGCAGCGGCAATATAGGGATTGATCTTTTTCTGTATTTCTCTGAAGCGTTCGAAGAGCCCTTCATAAGGGCCGGGGGCCAGTTCATTCAGGTGTTTGGCCATCTGAAATACGCTGGCAGCGACCGATGTGCATCTGGCCCTCACAAAATGCATTCCAAAAGGCCAGGAGCCCTTGAGGGCCTCTTCCATTTCGGCCATGATCTCAAGGGCCCTGTTGTTGGCGTTGAGCAGAAGCTTGAACTGGTGGTAGCGGCCCCTGAAGGCTATTCGAAGCTCTTCTGCATCGAGGGGACCGGCCTTTCTCCTGTACCCTGCAAACGCATTGCGCAGCCTTTCAATCAGCCCCATGGGCCCCGCCACTGTCTATGGAGTGTTGTTTCAAAAGCGGCATAGCCGCAACCAAAAAAAGCCTCACGCAAAGACGCCAAGGCGCAAAAAGTATTTGCTACAGCGGGTTCAAAAATGAGGGACTCCATTGTCCCCAAGTTGCGGACATAGAACCCCAATTCCTAAATTCTTAAATTCCTCAATCCCTCAATTCCTGAATCCCTCAATCCGTCATAAGATACTAATGCCCTATCTTCATGCCCCACCCCTCAAAGAGGAACATGATGCCGAATCCGTACCAGACCGTATACACAACATAAAAGACCAGAGAGAAGATAACAATTCCGATTCGATCGCCGATCTTCTGGGCCTCTATCTTATAGTAATTATATGCAGTCTCCACCGCCTTCTTAAGCACCAGCGTCACTGCGTCAGCCTCTTTGAAGAGCTTGTTATCTTTAAAGCTCGCTGTTATTCCCTTAAAGGCCTTCCACCAATTGTACAGGACCTGGCGCTCATCATAGCCGTATTTCCGGGAAACCGCTTCCCCGTTGTTTCCGTACATGGCGTCGGCGTCTTTAAGGCAGGCCAGGAGAACAGCGCCAAGATCCCCCGTGATCTTGAGAC
>JBGSUA010000001.1:0-19799 GCA_041753575.1 Desulfatiglandaceae bacterium | reverse complement strand
CCCTTTTGAAGAGGGGAATCGGGAAGGGCGACAAGGTGATTCATCTCATGATGAACTGCCTGGAATGGCTCCCTGTGTATTTTGGAATCCTCAGGACTGGGGCCTGGGCGGTTCCCCTCAACTTTCGCTTCTCAGCAGATGACATACTTCTCTGCGCCGGTATCGCTGAGGCAAAGGCGATATTTTACGGAGAGGAGTTCATTGAAAGAATAGATGCCATACGGGACGATTTATCCACGATAAAGCATCTCATCTTTGTCGGCCCTGAGCAATCAAGACCGGCCTACTCAGAAGCGCTTGAGAGCTTCACTGACTCCATGTCCGCCTCGAACCCTGATGTCCCGATAGGCGTCCTGGATGAGGCAGCCCTTTACTTTACATCCGGTACGACTGGAAAGCCCAAGCCCATTCTGCTTACTCATAGAAATCTTGAATTTGCCTGCGTAATAGAAAACCGCCACCACAATCAGACCCATAATGATAACTTCCTCTGCATTCCTCCCCTGTACCACACGGGCGCAAAGATGCATTGGTTCGGCAACTTCATAGTGGGAGCGAAGGCCGTTATCCTAAAGGGCATTAAGCCTCAATGGATTCTGGAGGCTGTTAGCGAGGAGGCTGTCACCATTGTCTGGCTGCTGGTGCCCTGGGCTCAGGACATACTAGTTGCAATAGAGACCGGGGAACTGGACATTTCCAGATACAAGATTGATCAGTGGCGCCTTATGCACATAGGCGCCCAGCCTGTGCCTCCGAGCTTGATCAAGAACTGGAAAAAGGTTTTCCCCGCTCATGACTACGATACCAACTACGGACTGAGTGAAACCAGTGGCCCAGGGTGTGTTCATCTGGGAATTGAAAACAGCCACAAGGTTGGGGCGATCGGAATACCGGGATTCGACTGGGAATACAGGATAGTTGACAGAAGCCTCAAGGACCTTCCCAGGGGCGAACCTGGGGAACTTATGGTTAAGGGCCCCACCGTTATGAAGGAGTATTACAAGAATCCCAAGGCGACAGCGGAGACCCTTTTCGACGGCTGGGTTCTTACCGGCGATATGGCCAGGGTGGATGAAGATGGGTTCATCTGGCTGGTTGACAGGAAAAAAGATGTTATCATCACCGGCGGAGAGAATATATTCCCCGTAGAGATCGAAGAGTTCCTCATGGAAAACCATAAGGTGCAGGACGCTGCCGTTATAGGGGTGCCGGACGAGAGGCTGGGAGAGATAGTAGCCGCAATAGTCAAGGTGAAACCGGGGCAGACCATGGACAAACCGGAACTCCTGGCATTCTGCGAGAAGCTCCCCCGCTACAAGAGGCCTCGCAAGGTCTTCTTTGATGAGGTGCCCAGAAATCCGACGGGAAAGATAGAAAAACCCAAACTCAGGAAGAAATACTCCGGCATGGAGGAAAGCTTTAAGATTTAAGGGCAAGATTTTCCTTGACAGGAAGCCCTTCTATAGTTCTATAGTGTAGCTATCATATAGCTGTTTTGTGACTCATGGCTGGGTTTGGCCTTGCACCGCCTTTCTTGATAACCATCAGGTGCGGGGCCCTTTTGTGTAACCAAATAAAACCAATAGAGGATCGAGGGAAAAAATGCACAAGCTATTGAAAGATGCACCCGGAAGTCATTTTCTTCTCCTCGGCAATGAGGCCATTGCCAGAGGGGCCTTAGAGGCTGGGGTGGCCTTTGCCACCTGCTACCCGGGCACTCCATCTTCCGAGATACCGGAGCAGTTCCTGAATATAAGTCGGGAGACTGACCTTTACTTTGAGTACTCCGTCAATGAAAAGGTCGCAATGGAGGTCGCGGCCGGAGCGGCAACGGCAGGGCTCAGGACCATCGTAACGATGAAGCACGTTGGACTCAACGTTGCTGCAGATCCCCTCATGACCCTCGCCTATGTGGGAGTCAAGGGAGGGATGGTTATTGTGAATGCGGACGACCCTTCTCTCTTTTCAAGCCAGAATGAACAGGACAACCGCTACTACGCGAGGCTATCCGGCCTTCCCATGCTGGAACCCACCAATACCCAGGAGATGAAGGACTTCACCATCGCGGCCTTTGATCTCTCTGAGAAGCTGGAACTACCCGTTATCCTAAGGACGACCACGCGCATCAACCATATAAGAGGTGACGTGGCCTTCGGCGCCCTTAAGCCTAGGAAGACCAAGGATGTCTTCAAGAAGAACCCGTTCAGGTTTGTGACAGTGCCTGCGGTCTCTCGAAATCTTCACAAGATGCTCCTAGAAAAATTCGATAAGGCGCTTGCGATTGCCAATGACAGTCCATTTAATTCCGTGACAGGAACCGGTCCATGGGGAATAGTCACTAGCGGAGTAAGCTACGACTATGTTCTGGACGCGGTAAAGGATCTCCATATAGAAGACAAGGTAAGCATACTAAGGCTGGGATTTTCATGGCCGATGCCAAAGGCGCTTTGCAAGGGCTTCATGAAAAAAGTGGATAAGGTATTGGTCGTTGAAGAGCTTGAACCCATAGTTGAAAACGACCTGAGGGCCATTGCCCAGGAAGAAGGAATTTCCATAAAAATCAAGGGAAAGGGGGTGGCAGGACTCTCCCGCCTCTTTGAATACGATCCAGGGATGGTTCGCCAGGCCGTCGCAACCTATTTCAGCAAGGAGTACAAGGCCCCTGTTCCGGTTGATCTGAGCGCTGTTCCACCGCTTCCCGGAAGACCTCCTAATCTCTGCGCTGGATGCCCCCACAGGGCTACCTACTATGCAATAAAGCAGGCATTCGGAAAAGACGCGATCCATCCGACAGACATCGGCTGTTATACACTCGGTCTTCTTCCGCCTATATCCATGGCGGATTTCCTTATCTGCATGGGCTCATCTGTAAGTTCCGCATGCGGTTTTTCACGGGCCACCGATCAAAAGGTTGCCGCCTTCATAGGTGATTCAACCTTCTTCCATTCCGGTATAACAGGGCTCATAAACGCGGTGCACAATAATCACAAATTCACTCTTGTGATTTTGGACAACGGCACCACCGCCATGACAGGCCACCAGCCCAATCCCGGCGTTGACGCCAAGGCAATGGGTCTTGACGGGACAAGGGTTTCCATAGTGGAGATAGTCAGGGCATGCGGAGTAAAAGACATACATGTCGTGAAACCTTTTAAGGTCGCCAAGACAATAGAGGCGGCTAAGGCCGCAAGAGACTATGACGGACTTTCCGTAATTATATCTGAGGAATACTGTCCTATGTTTGCCAAGGCCATAGGGGAGCGCAAGAAATCCAGGCCTTTCCAGGTGAACCACGGCAAGTGCAAGAATCACCGTGACTGCATTAATCTTATAGCGTGTCCTGCCATGTATCTGGACGGAGAACAGGTTGAGATAAAAAAAGACCTGTGCATCGGCTGCAGTGTCTGTGCCCAGATATGTCCTGAAAACGCTATTCTGCCGCTTAAAGAGTGAGAGGGGGCCAATATGGAGACAAAGAGAATCGTATTCGTAGGCGTGGGCGGTCAGGGAAACCTTCTCACATCGAGGCTTCTTGGAGAAGCGGCTCTTTCAGCCGGGATTCCGACCGTGGTAAGCGAGATACACGGCATGGCCCAGAGGGGCGGAATAGTTGAGTCGGCAGTGCTTTTAGGAGATGTGACCAGTCCCATTGTGTCAAATGGCGAGGCGGATGTCCTGGTCGGCTTCGAGCCGGTTGAGACACTGCGCGCCCTTATGAGGTGCAACGGCAACTCTGTGGTGATAGCCAACACCCGGCCTCTTCCTCCGTTTACCGTCTCTATCGGGCAGGGAAAATACCCGCCGATTGATGAGACTCTTAATATGATTCGCAAAAGGGTCAAGAGACTTATTGCCATTGACGGCAACGGCCTGGCAGAAGAGGCCGGAAACCCCTTGTCCCTTAATATGGTCATGCTGGGGGCACTGATCGGGTCGGGAACCATACCGGTCATGGCCGAGCAAATGAAGGCGGTTATCTCATCGTCCACAAAAAAGGCCTTTCTGGATTCTAACCTCAAGGCCTTTGACCTGGGGATGGAAAAGGCCCGATAGAAAACCGACCATTTTGAGAGGCCCAGGGGCCGATTTAATCATGAAAAGGATTGTACTTGTTTCTGCCCCCTGGCCTCTTTTCAACAGACCTTCCATACAACTGGGCGCTCTCAAGGCCTATCTTAACAGATATATTCCGCAGCTCCGAATAGACTCGTCGCATTTTTATCTGTGCTTTGCCAAGGAACTCGGATACGAGGTCTATGAGACCGTTTCAACTGGCATGTGGAGGGCCGAGGTGCCCTTCGCGGCACTTCTTTTCCCTGAAAAGAAGAAAGAGGCTGAAAGGTTCTTTTCCGCCAGGATGAGAGGGACACCTTTTTATCGCCGCCTTGATTTCGGAGTTCTCACCAGGAGGCTAAATGACATCTCCCTGACGCTTCTTAGTGGAATCAAATGGGATGATTACCTGATGGTGGGGATTTCAGCGTGCCTCGGTCAGCTTACAAGCTCCCTTTACCTCGCAACCGAAATAAGAAAGAGGGCGCCTGAGATCCTTATCGCCATGGGTGGGTCTGCATGTGCCGGGGAGATGGGATTAAGCATTGTAAAGACGTTTCCCGTTATTGACTGCGTCATTAACGGCGAGGGGGAAAAACCTCTTTTGGCCCTGGCAGAAGCCGCGATGGAGGGCGCAATGCCATCATCCAAGCCTACGCAGGGAATCGTCACCAGGAATACCAAACATGATGAGATCGAACCAGTTCAAATCTCCGACCTTGACAGCCTACCGTTGCCCGATTTCTCTGATTATTTTGGCCAACTGGCCGCCATCGAGGCAAACAAATCTTTCATCCCGCGGCTACCCATCGAGGCATCCAGGGGCTGCTGGTGGAAAGGAGCCTCAGGGGCAAGAGTAGAGAAAGCCCAGCGCGGATGCGCCTTTTGCAACCTGAATCTCCAATGGTCCGGATACAGAGCAAAATCCATCGGGAAAATAGGGAAAGAAGTAGAAATTCTGACTCAGAGACACAGGACTCTTTCTCTGTCTTTCATGGACAACTCCATCCCATATACAAAGGATGCAGATCTATTCAAAGAAATATCCTCTCTCGGTCTGGATCTGAGGCTTTTTTGTGAGACAAGGGCGGGGGTTTCACTGGAGGTTTTGAAATCCATGACCCGCGCAGGAATTAATGAGATACAAGCAGGGATAGAGGCCTTGAGTACATCTTTATTGAAAAAGCTCAACAAGGGCATGAAGACTATAGACAATATTGAACTGATGCGCAACTGCGAGTCCTCCGACGCCCCTTCTCTTAACAGCAATCTCATTATGGAATTCCCGTCAAGCGATCAAACAGACGTTGAGGAAACTTTAAGGGCCATGGACTTTTCCCTTCCATTTTCACCGCCTAAGGGAATCTGCTTCTGGCTGGGATTCGGGAGCCCCGTGTGGAGCAACCCGGTCGCCTTCAATATTACCCTGACGGGTAATCACCAATATTACAGACATTTTTTCCCTACAAAAATACTGTCCGGGTTATTTTTAATGATTCAAGGCTACAAGGCCGAGAAATCTTTTCAAAAGAACCTGTGGGCCCCTGTTAGAAAAAAGCTTGTCGCCTGGACCAAGTCGTACCGTGCCCTGCATTCGGCAAGACGCCGAGAGCCCATACTGAGTCATCAAGACGGGGGCGATTTTTTGATTATACGTCAACGCAGGAGCGGCAGTGCGGACATGGTTCATCGTCTGGAGGGCACATCCCGCCGCATTTACCTATTCTGTGAAAGACAGCGTAGCCTATCAGAAATACTGGGGACTTTTGAGGGCATAGCTCAGGATAACATTCTTATTTTCTTAAGGATGATGGAAGATAAGCGCCTCATGTTTTCAGAAGGGGATAAATATCTGACTCTTTCCCTTAGAGCTCATTGGTGCCAAGACCTTAAATGAAAAAGGCCTGCCCCTTAAACAGCCGGGGCAGGCATAGCGGAATAAACAAGGCTCCAGAGCCTCTTCTTATCTCACGGATCTATCTATCACGTAATGGTAAGTGAAGGAACCGTTTCCCTCACACTTGGCCAGCCGCATGACGTCCAGCTCCATATTAAAAGGCTCTTCTAACGAGTCAAGCCACTGCGTGATCTCCCTGCTAACCACAGAGATACGATCCGCTAGAGCCATATCCTTCGATATCGTAATGACCTTTTGTTCTGCCATAACACAGTTCCTCGTTCTATTAAAATACTATACAACATCTTAAACATTATGGCAAGTTTTTCTACCGCCACCTTATAGAATAGTTAGAATTTATTATTGATGCTATCAATTTGATCACGGGTGCGGGAGTTTCCCCGGCCCTCTTGACAGCAGCTCGCGAGAGGCCGCTTCCAGACCGGGAGAACTGGAGCAAAGCCATCCTGTAAGCAACAGTAAGCCTCGTCCAGAATGATATTTTGCGTTAGACGATCAACTTTGCGTTCTTACGGCGGATAGAAAACTTACCTTCTTCGACAGCATGGAGTTTGCCGTCGTCTCCCTTTAGCATACCGGAGAACGCACCCTTGACCAGAGTTCCTTCCTCCCCGAAATTCTCCAAGGTCACTGTGAACATCTGCCCTTTTTGCGAGGTGTCCATGTCAGCCGTATGTTTACTGTTTTCTGAGTGTTCAAGCATATAATGCACAAGGCACTGATAGGCAACAGGCGGTATGTCAAGTGCGTGCATCGAACGGGTCTTCCCGCTCTGACTATAACCGCTTCTCTCATCACCGGTCTCCTTTAGCTCCGCATTCCATACTCAAAATGCCCCATCCGGCATCTCCGCTACCTCACGACCCTCCCTCATGCAGGTCTTAAGCCTCGCAATTGTCAGTGGAAGGGTTACATCGTTATAGAAAGTCGCCTGCATTATTTTCCCTTTAAGGTAGTCGGAGGCTCCTCCCTTTTCAATGGCCTCTAGCGCTGACACTGCCATGTCAAGGAGCCTCCAGGCCATGGTGACCTCTCCGAAGCACAGAAGCGCCGGATAGGTGTAAGAAGCCCACTGCAGGGGATCGGCTTTCATCTTTTCTGAAAGCCCAAGGGAGGTTTCCTTAAGGTGCTTTAAGGCCCAGAAAAGGGCTTCCACATGTCCTTCAAGTTTCGGGTGCCCTTCGTTCCTGCGGCAGAATGATTCTAACTCCTCCATATAAGCCTTAAAAGGCGTGCCACCGTCAGAGCGCATCTTTCTACCCAGAAGATCTATAGACTGGATTCCATTTGTTCCCTCATAAAGCGACATGATCTTTGCGTCCCTCATATACTGTTCAATGGGGTATTCCTTACAGAACCCGTATCCGCCCAGGCACTGCATGGCGGTTTCGCACACGCGAAACCCCATCTCAGAGCAATATGCCTTGATGATGGGTGTCATGAAATCAACAAGGGCCTGATAGTGGTTTCTCTTTTCGCCTTCCGCCATCTCAAGTGCAAGATCAGACCATAGGGCTCCCGTGTAGATCATGGAGCGCATTCCTTCAACAGACGCCTTCATCCAGATAAGCATCCTACGCACATCCGGGTGGTCTATGATGGGCACATAGCCGGGTTTCCTGCCCGCCACATCGCTTCCCTGTACTCTTTCCTTTGTGTAAGCAAGGGCATTAAGATAGGCCGTGCTTGCCAGGGTCATGCCGCTCACCCCTGTATTTATTCGCGCGGCGTTCATCATCTGGAACATATTGGCAAGACCCTTGTTTTCTTCCCCGCACAGATACCCGATGCATCCGCCATTGTCTCCGAAATTGAGGGCGCAGGTGGGAGAGGCATGGAGCCCGAGCTTTTTTTCCACTGCCGCGCAGACTACGTCGTTTTGCTCTCCGAGACTGCCATCCGGGAGCACCCTTATCTTGGGGACTATGAAAAGGGAAATCCCCCTCACGCCTTCAGGCGCCCCTTCTATGCGGGCCAGGAGGAGATGGATTATGTTGTCGGCAAGGTCATGGTCTCCCCACGAGATGAAGATCTTGTTTCCCTTGATCCTGAAATGATCTCCTTCTCTGCCGGCAGTTGTCCTCAATGCCGCAAGGTTTGAGCCGGCATTGGGTTCTGTAAGGGCCATGGTTCCCGCCCATTGTCCTGAGAACATCCTGGGCACATAAATATCCTTAAGCTCCTTTGTGGCAAAGCTCTCTATAAGGTGCCCGGCCCCATGGGTGAGGCTGGGAGCCATGTTAAACGACTGGGCCGCGCCGTACATGAGATCATTGACAACTATCCTCATCATGTGAGGAAAGCCCTGACCTCCGTATTCCGTGTCTCTTGCCGCTGCGATCCATCCGTTTTCACCATAAAGCTTAAATGCCTTCCTGAATTCAGGTGCGCAGGAGACCTTTCCATCCTTGAATGCCACGCCCCATTTCTCGCCGATCTCCTGCAGAGGCGAAATCTCAGCAACCGCAAATTTGACAGCCTCCTTCACCAGCATGTCGAGGGTCTCCCCGTCCAGTTCCCTGTACCGGTCCAACCCGCAGAGGCTCCAGTAATCAAGTTGATCCTTAAGTATAAAGAAAATGTCTTTTTCGTTTACCTTGAAATGCGTCATCAAATAGTTCCTCCCGCTTTCTCCGGTGGGTTATTGTTTTGCGTCTCAAACCGCCTTAGGCGGCGGTATGTCATAAGCAAAGAAAGTTACTTGAAATTATTGTTGTTTGTTAAGGAGCTCCCTTGCTATAATCATTCTCTGTATCTCGCTAGTGCCTTCGTAGATCCTGTATAGACTAAGGTCCCTGTAAAACCGTTCGATGGGGAAATCCTTCATGTATCCCATGCCTCCGAAGATCTGGACGGCCCGGTTTTCTGTGGCTCTCTACGTCATTCCCCCGTGAATACAGGCTCGCGTTTTTCCAGAAATGCCTTAAATCCTTCAATCCGATCCTTGGTGGTTCTGACTTTTGCCGCCCCTGCCTCCTCAACCCATAATCCTTCGTCAAGACCTTCGTAAAGCCCGGCGGCCATTGCCTCAAGGACGCACTGAACAGCCACTGGAGGCCTTCTGGCCAGCGTTGCGGCAAGACTCAGGGCCTTCTCCATCAGTTGCTCCGGCGGGCAGATCCGGTTCACGAGCCCAATCTCAAGGGCCTCTTTTGCGCCTATCCGCTTGCTGAAAAGTATCATTTCAAGCGCCCTGGCGCGCCCCACAATCCGAGGGAGCCTCTGGGTCCCACCCCAAGCGGGGATAATTCCGAGATTCAACTCCGTGAGACCCACCGTCACCTTAGGGGAATCGGCCATGATCCTGAAGTGGCAAGACATTGCAAGCTCAAGTCCTCCTCCCAGGGCAAAGCCGTTTATTGCCGCTATGGTGGGTCTTGCGAATCTGTCCAGTCTCCGCCAAAGGGTCCTCCCCATGGAGCTTGTGGCAGGTGCGTTGGCTGCGTCGCTTACATCAAAACCCGCAGAAAAGCACTTGTCTCCGGCCCCTGTAATTATTACCACCCTTATGTGCCTACCTGCCTCAATCTGATCAAGGACCTTTTTGAAATCCTCCATGGTGGCAAGGTTCCAGGCATTGGCGGGTGGATGATTTATCGTTATGACGGCAACGTGATCCATTTTTTCCATCAATATGTTCGCGGATTCCATTCTTATCTCCATCGGTTTCTGATTGATGTCTCCTATGACGCGACCTCAGCGCTATGCGCGCCTGTTCCTGTCAGTGCCCTTATCCTGAGACCCTCATTAAACACATTTCTTCCTGTGAAAATGCAGCATCTTTTTTCTCCAAGTCGGGATCGGGATCGAGAAGGGCAGCATAGGCCTGTTGTCAAAATTCGATGCCGATTCCGATGAATTTTCATGGCCGGGGGGGTTGACCTTTCGGCCACAGGTGTTTGAACCGGCACATGAAAATAATCACAACCTTTATTCCTTGAACATCTTACCAGGGTTAAGTATCCCCTTTGGATCAAAGAGGGCCTTAATATTCTTCATCCAGGCAAGGGAGTTTCCGTGCTCTGCCTCCATGAAACGCGCCTTGCCTATCCCAACCCCGTGTTCGCCGGTGGCCGTACCTTCAAGGGCCAGGGCCTTTTCAACAAGGCGTACATTTGCGCTGTCAATGGATGACCATGCGGGGCCATCTCTCTTGGTCCCTATCACAACATGCACATTACCGTCCCCAGCGTGCCCGAATATATAGCCGGTTGCGTTTTCAATCTTCAGGACCTCTTCCCTGGCAAAGGCAATCATCTCAGGATAAGCAGATATAGGCACTGCCACATCTACGACTATCCTGGCCTGGTCCGGATGGTTTTGCCTTATCATCTCTCCGAGCCTGTAACGGGCCTCCAGGAGTCGGTCTCTTTCCCCCCTCTCAAGCCCTGCCCTGAAACCGGTGCAGCCCTCTTTTGAGCAGATCTCATCAACAATTTCCATTACCTCTTTAAGATGATTCACGGTGGGACCGTGCAGTTCAACCAAGAGTGTGGGCGCGTCGGCCAGACCAAGATCGCTTGCCTTATTGATCAGAGTGACGCATTCAGGAGCAAGGAGCTCCAGGGCGGCTGGGTTTGAACCGGATCGAATGATCTCAAATACTGCCCGTGCTGCTGCTTCAACTGTGGAAAATGCGGCGACGGCTGATGCCATTTGTTCAGGAACACCGGTAAGCCTGAGGGTTGCCTCCACTATAACCCCCAGCATTCCCTCAGAACCTATGAAAAGATGAAGAAGGTCATAGCCTGAAGAGCTCTTGGACGCCCTGCTCCCCATGTGGATGATCTCGCCATTTGAAAGGACCACCTCCATCCGCAACACATGATCCTTTGTGGAGCCGTAGCGGACCGTGCGGGTTCCGCTTGCGTTGTTTCCTATCATCCCCCCCACAGTGGCTCTTGCCCCTGGATCGGGAGGGAAGAAGAGTCCGGAGTGCCTCAAGGTATGGTTCAAATCCTTGTAAATTACACCGGGCTCCACATCCGCCTGGAAGTCATCTTCCCTGATGCCCAGGATGCGGTTCATTCTTGCAAAATCAAGAACTACCCCTCCCTTTACGGGAATCGGATTTCCCTCCAGACTGCTGCCTGCACCCCAGGCTGTGACAGGGATGGCGCGGTCATTACAAAAGGAGAGTATCCTTGAGACCTCCAGCCTGTCCAATGGCCATATAACCGCGTCCGGCCTGCAGGGTCTGTGTCTTGAAAGATCCCTTGAATGGAGATCAAGGTTTGATATCCCGGTTGAAAAACGATCCGTGTCCACCATGGTCTTAAGCGCGGAAAGATCGTTATCATCCGGTCGTTTCAATGTCAGGGGCTTATCGCCCGCGCGCATTGCTTCGTAACGATTCATGACATCTCCATTTAACGCCACTGAACATTTATTTCCGATGCTCTTGAGAAACAGAGGCAGCCATGACGGCACGAACTTGTGGAAATCCTCCCATATAGCAATTTATCTCTGAAGCTGTCTTAAGAAGTTCCTCGGCTAACTCCCCTGTTTTCTCCCCCAGGATTCGTGCGGGGGATCCGGACAGGCTTATGGCGCCGGCCACCTGCTGCCCCCTTTCAAAGATGGGCGCGCCGATGCAAGCTATTCCATGGACAGCCTCTTCCCGGTCCAGGGCATATCCCCTTTCTCTGGTTCTCTCCAGGTCAGCAAGCAGCTCTTTCTTTCCTGAAATTGTAGATCCGGTAAAGGGAGTCATGCTTGTCCTGCTCAAATAGTCCTGAACATCTTTTTTGCCTATAAAGGCAAGGACAGCCTTTCCGATTGCTGAACAGTAGGCATGAACCCTCGGGCCTATCTGGTGGGGGAATGAGCCCCTGGGTCTTGGATGGGCGGTTAGCGTCACTACCATGGAATCGCCGTCCCAGGTTGCGACCCTCACGACCAGTTGTGTTTTTCTGGAGAGCTGATGCGCGGGTCCTCCTGCCCTCTGGTTCAATTCGAGGGTTTCGGCCGCTACTATTCCGAGTTCATAGATCCTTAATCCAAGGCTGTACCTTCTTGACCTGGGATCCTGTCGAAGAAATCCCTTCTGGGCCATTGTGCGCACCAGCCCGTGGGCAGTGCCTGGAGCAAGGCCCGTGGACCTGCTTATTTCCGCTATCCCCAGATCGGGATGGTGTTGAGAAAAAAGGCCAAGCACCTGAAGGGCTCTTTCCACTGATTGAATAGCCAAAAAATTCTCCTTGGTTCGACAATGCCGAATGAAGCATGAGAATGTAGAATATCTCAGTGGCTTTTTTATTGTCAAGGCCGGTTTGCCCGTGTTAGCATCCGTGTTTACTGGAATGACCGTTTTGTATAAATGAAGAAACAGCAATAAAGATTAGATCCTCCTTAAGGAAGGCAGCCAATGCCTTTATGACAATTTGAAAGCGGGCAAACGGAGCGATAATAATGGGAAGGCTCTATTTCAATCTTACCGAAGCGGGCAGGGCCTGCGTGCTTTCCGGCAACGAGGCTTGTGCCAGGGGAGCGATTGAGGCAGGCGTCAGGGTGGTTTCTTCCTATCCAGGCTCTCCCTCCGTCCAGATATTGGAATGCCTTGCCGCGGTGAGTCACGAACGAGATATCTACAGTGAATGGTCCATAAATGAAAAGGTGGCTCTTGAAGTTGCTGCCGCCGGTTCCTTTTCTGGCATGAGAAGCCTTTGCGTAATGAAGGCTGATGGCCTCAATGTGGCGATGGATTTTCTCACCACACTGCCCCTCTCCGGCATAGGGGGCGGGCTTGTGTTGATTGTCTCGGACGATCCCGGCGCTCATTCAAGCGTGAAGGAGGAGGATACCAGATATCTTGCGCCCGTGGCACATGTCCCTCTCCTTGAGCCTTCCAGCCCCCAGGAGGCTCTTGAAATGACCCGCTGGGCGTTTGAGATATCTGAGAGATCACGGCTGCCGGTTATGATAAGGCTTGTGACAAGGATATGCCATGCCAGGGCCACCCTGGTTCTGGGTGAAATACACAAAGGGATGGGAAAACCCAGTATCCCTGAAAAGGCAAAATTCGTGACCGCTGCCAGGTTTCATGCCCTTTCCCACAAGAAGCTGGATTATGTAAAGGACTTGTTTGAACAAAGCAGCTTCAACAGTTACGAAGGGCCTTTTGATGCGGATCTTACCGTGATCGCGAGCGGAGTCAGCTTTCATTATACCATTGAAGCAATTGAGCTTCTGGGTCTTGAGCAGAGCGTGGGGATCTTTCATCTGGGTACTATTTGGCCTTTGCCTGAGAAAAAGGTCCTTTCGGTCTTTGTTCATTCGAAGAAGGTTCTTTTTCTTGAAGAAATCGAGCCCTTTGTTGAAGACCAAGTTAGGATCCTGGCAGCCGGTCATACCAGGGAGCTGGCAGAGACAGCCTTCTACGGAAAGCGATCGGGCGATGTGCCATGGGTGATGAAGTCGCGGGGGATGGGGGAGATGGATCCGGATATTGCACTCGAAGCCCTCTCCCGCGTAACTGGTAAGCCAATCATCCGGAGGGCACCTCCCATAAAGGAAAGAGAGGCTGAAGGGGCTGGAGAGGAACTTCCGGTGAGACTTCCAAGTCTTTGCGCAGGTTGCCCCCACAGGGCCTCCTACTGGGCCATAAAGACAGCGCTTTGCCTGGATGGAAGGGGAGGTTTTGCTCTGGGAGATATAGGCTGTTATGCCCTGGGAGTTCTTCCGACAGGTTACGAGACCATCCGGACCGTCCATTCAATGGGCTCCGGGATAGGAATTGCCGGAGGCCTTGGCAAGTTGAAGAATATGGGCCTTACCCAGCCCATAGTTGCCGTGATAGGTGATTCAACATTCTATCATGCAGGGATTCCTCCTCTGATAAATGCTAAAATCAATAGCTCGAACTTTCTCTGCATCATCCTGGACAATGATACAACAGCCATGACAGGCCACCAGCCTCATCCTGGAAGCGGGCTAAACGCTATGGGCCAGCCTTCTGCCGCCGTGCCCATCGCTCAGGTCTTGAAGGGGCTTGATATTTCTTTTGTGGTAGCTGATCCCTACAGAGTGCGGGAGACCGCTGATGTCATCCTTAAACTTCTGAGAGAAGATGGGCTAAAGGTCCTCATTCTTAAAAGGGAATGCGCCCTTAAGGCGGGAAAGAGGTTTGGTGGGATAAGGGTCTATGTGGATGAGGAAAAGTGTATTGGTGATTCCTGCGGCTGTGACAGATATTGCAGCCGCGTTTTTTCGTGTCCGGCCAATATATGGGACGAGGAAAAGGGAAAGGCCAGCATAGATGAGGTTCTTTGCGTGGGCTGTGGAGTCTGTGCGGAGCTTTGTCCTCAGGGTGCCATAATCGTCACAAGAGAGGGAGAAGTTAATGAATCTAGCCTATGATCCTTCCAATATAATTGTTTCCGGGGTTGGCGGGCAGGGAAACATACTGGCCTCTGATCTTATTTCAAGGGCCCTCTGCGCTGCCGGATGCTTTGTGAGCGTGGGTGAGACCTACGGGGCCACCCAGAGAGGGGGATCTGTGGTGAGCCATATAAGGGTCAGCAGGAAAAGGGCTTACGGGCCACTTATCCCCCTGGGCCAGGGGCACATGATAATTGGATTTGAACCACTGGAGGTCTATCGAATACTCAAGGAGTACGGCAATGAGGATGTGAGGGTGGTGATGAACGATCGTCCTTTTTATCCACTCGACGTCTTGAAGAAAAAAAGTGTCTATCCGGCCCGAGATGAGCTCCTTGATAAGATATTCAGGATCTCATCACACATTTCCGTAGTAAAGGCAACTGAGCTTGCGGCGCAAGCCGGTAATGCTCAGGCGCAGAATGTTGTAATGGTCGGTGCTTTTGCCGGCATTAACTGGATGCCGGTTGATAAATCGCTTTTTCTTGAGGCAATAGAGGAGACCTTTTCAGGGGAAAAACTTGCAATCAACCGCAGGGCCTTTGACATGGGCTATGCAGCGGTCGCGGACTCAAGTTGACGGCCTTGTAAAAAGTCCATCTATTGGGTTGCGCTGCATCCTTCTCCTGGAAATCCAGACCAGCCCATCTTCTGACCTGAAGAAGAGCTGGTCTGTTTCTCATACATCTGCGGGCCCCTGCTTATTACCTTTCTCGTCGTAGCGGTACCAGCCGATCCCTGTTTTTCTTCCCAGTTGACCTATCCTTACCTTTCTCTGGAGCAGCATGGGGGGCTGAAATTTTTCATCCTGGGTCTCCTTGTAAACCGCGCTCATAGCCTTAAACCCAATATCAAGCCCGGCCAGATCCGCTGTCTCAAAGGGGCCCATGGGTCTGCCAAAGCCGAGGCGCATGCCTTTGTCCACATCTTCAACGCTCACTACTCCTGCTTCGACAAGCTTTATGGCCTCTATGGTGCTTGGGAAGTTGATGCGGTTCAGGGCAAAACCTGCCACATCGCGGTTCACCCTGATTGTCTCCTTGCCAAGGCTTTTCCCTAAAGCTTCGGCTGTCCTTACTGTTTCTTCGGATGTGAGCAGGCCTTTAACTATCTCAAGGACGCGCATCATCGGGACGGGACTGAAGAAATGGGTCCCCACGAACCTGGATGCCCGGCCGGTGGCCTGCGCAATATTGGTTATGGGTATGGCTGATGTGTTGGTGGCAAAGATCACCTCAGGTCTGCAAATCTTGTCCAGTTGCTCAAAAAGCTCCCTTTTGACCTCCTCGACTTCGACCACCGCTTCGAATACGAAGTCTGCTTCAGATGCCTTCGAAAGCTCAGTAACAGGCTCAATCCTCGCCATTATCTCATCCGGAGTTCCGGGAACCTTACCCTTTTCAACAAGCTTACCCACGGACCAGCGAATGTTTTTTATCCCTTTCTCCACGATCTCAGAACTAAGGTCTCTCATCACAACCCTGTATCCTGCCTGCGCGCAAACCTGTGCTATTCCGCCGCCCATGAGGCCAGCTCCTGCAACAAATATCTTCTTTATTTCCACTCTTATGCTCCTCCGGTAAGTTTTTTCTTCTGTGAAATCTATTCTGACTTCTTAGCGATGCCTCTCTTTGCGAGAAGAATTGTGGTTGTGCCGGTCTGCACTACCTCTTTTCTCTGATTGATTAGCTCTTTTTCAAACACCAGGATGCCCCTGCCCGGCCTTGATGTCTCCCGCAATTCCTTTACATACTGCTCTACGTGGATGGTGTCACCAATCAAGATGGGCAGCTTGAACTTCCATGTCAGTTCAAGAAAGGCCAGTATGCTTTCTTCAGTGAGCTGGTATGCCAGCCCCGAATGGATGGCAATTCCCAGGATACCGTGGGCGATGCGCCGGCCGTAAGGCGTTTGTGCGGCATACTCCGCATCGGTATGGAGCTGATTGTGATCCCAGGAAAGAGCTGCAAATGAAACCACGTCCGCCTCTGTCACTGTCCTTGCCTTTGTCACAAATCTCTGGCCTAGATGAAAGTCGTCGAAGTAAAGCGTCTCCATGGTCTGGCGCCTATTCCTCAGTCATACCTGCTATCCGTCTCACTATCGCCTTGCGGGATTCTATGTCGTACTGGCTTGTGATGCCGATTCGTTCCATGCGGGGAGAACCTCCTCCATGGAGCGCGCCGAACATTGAGCAGCCCCCCTTACCTGAAATGGCGATATCTCCAACATGTCGCCATAGCTGGGCCTGATTCACCGGGGACATCTTTCTGTTTCGGGTGGTGTACTTGCGGGCCAGATCTTTGACTTCCGGATTTACAAACTCGCCTTCGTAGGGGAAGGTCGCAGGCATTCCCCCCGATATGTCGGCAAGCATCTCCATCTCGTGAAAGACAGCCTCTCCGGTGAGGCAACGCCCCACATTACAGTAGATGGAATTGGGTATCATGTTGCCGGGGCCGTAAGGTCTCATTCCCACGCCTGGTATGTAAAGCTCTGGTTTTCCCATTGCCGAGGCCGTGAATCCCGCTGCATAACCCAGCTCTGTAACCTTGATTATCTCGGCATATTTGTCCATGACATGCTTTTCCCGTGATATCCCGTTACAGTCCGCGGCAAGGGCACAGGTTCCAAGGAGCAGATCACCGAGGGCAGGTTTGCACCCGGAGTAG
Source organism: Desulfatiglandaceae bacterium (assembly GCA_041753575.1). GTDB lineage: Bacteria > Desulfobacterota > DSM-4660 > Desulfatiglandales > Desulfatiglandaceae > CG2-30-51-40. The sequence goes on along the minus strand of JBGSUA010000001.1, from coordinate 2,777 downwards.
CTGTGGCGATGAAAAAGGGCAAAAAGCAGGGCGAGAATCCCGCCGTGTTTGTATTCTCCGCAAAGAAAGACCCTTTCCCAGGGAACAAATACGTCGTCAAAGATAACGTATGAATCACAGCTTCCCGCATTGAAACCCTTTGGAAAGTGATCTCTTCCCCTATAGTTGTGTATGGTGACAAGCTGTTTTACTCCATTCCAGTCCCCTGGAACGGCAAAGGAGATCGCGTAATCCTTATCCGCCTCCAGAAGCGCCCTGGTGGGGACCACAAGGATTTCGTCTGCAATCGCTGCTTCCGAGATATGGACCTTGCAACCCCTTACCACAATACCGTCTTTCCTTCGTTCCACCACATGGACATAGGAGTCGGGGTCTTCCTGTTCGCTGGGCCTTTTGAGCCGATCACCCTTCACATCCGTCTGGGCGCAGCAGCCAACAAGATCTTCGGACTGGAAACGTTTGAGCCATTCCTTGAAATTGTCATGGTACTGTGTGGCTCCTTTGTTCCCTTTGTCCGCCTCGTAGGAGACCGTGTAGATGGCGTTGACCGCATCTACTCCCATGCACCTCTGTGTGCAGCCGCCCACTATTCTGCACAGTAAGCGGGTCATGTCCTGTTTCTTGTGGAGATCCTCTGTTGTCTGGTGAACATGGCAGAATCTATTGATTTTCTCCCCAGTAAGGTGAGATGTGGCTGTCAGCAGGCCCTCATGTGCGGGCTGCATGGCAAGGTCAAAAGTGTTTCCCATGACATCGCAGGCGGGTCGCAGCCTTTCGTCATCACGTCCGATCTTGTCTCCTCCCAGATAAAGGTTATGCTTCATTCCCGCTATACCCTTCATCCATTGTTCCTTTGTCCTCATAAGACCTCCCCGGGTTGGATATTAGAAACCAAATATTCTAATGTCCCTCCCCCAGCATTAAGAATGCAGTATCTGCCCCCTTATTTCGTCAGGGGTTGCAGGTTCCCTGTCCAGCGCTCGGATGATCCGAACGGCTTTTTCAACCAGTTCAGCGTTGCTTCTGGCCGGCTTACCCCTGGAAATGAAGAAATTATCCTCAAAACCCACCCTGACGTTTCCTCCAAGGAGAGCCGCCTGTGCGACCATTGGAAAGCTGTCAGACCCTATCGCAAAACCACCCCATATCGCGTCTTCCGGAAGGGCCTCCTTCATCATCATCATGTTTTTTGAAGACGCCGGAATGCCCCAACGGATACCTAAGCAGAGCTGAAAGACACAGGGCGGCTTAACCAGTCCTTTCTCAATGAGGGAGCGGGCTATGCTTATGTGGCCCATGTCAAATACCTCAAGCTCCGGTACAGCCCCGCTCTGCCTTATCATGGATGCCATGGCCTCAACATGAGGCACCAGGTTGGCAAATATGCGATCGCCAAAATTGACAGAACCCACGTCAAGAGAGCAAAATTCAGGCTTGAGGCGGACCACATGCTCCGTCCTCTTTTCCGGCGTGCTCCAGGTGGTGCCTGGGCCAAGCCCGGGCGGGTCGCTGTCTGTCGGTATTATTCGAGCCCCCGCCCCTGTGGTAAGATTGATAAGCATATTTGATGAGCCCCTGATCCTCTCCACAACCTCACTGTATAGTTCGCAATCCATGGAAGGCTCTCCGGTTATGGGGTCCCTCACGTGGATATGTGCCACAGCGGCTCCCTGGGACCATGCCTCAAGGGCGCTGTCAGCTATCTCTTTTGGGGTTACCGGAAGGAGAGGGTGTTTGGATTTATCTCCAACCGCCCCTGTCACAGCTACCGTGACTATGAGTTTGTTACAAGTCATAGTCCTCCCTCTCTATTATGGTCGCAACACCTTGACCTCCCCCGCAGCAGGCGTTGGCACAGCCGTATCGGGCCTTCCTCGCATTGAGTATCCTGGCAAGGGTGCCGAGGACCCTGCATCCGGTCGCTCCCAGGGCATGTCCTATGGCTGTACCCCCACCCATTACGTTAACCCTTTCAGGGTCAATGCCCAGTTCCCTGATGCAATTCAGGGCAACAACCGTAAAGGCCTCATTTATCTCCCAGTAATCTATTTCACCGACTTCAAGCCCGGCGCTTTTCAGGGCCCTCTTTGTGGCGGGAACAGGACCGATCCCCATAATGGTAGGGTCAACTCCGGTGAATCCTATGGCACGGATGGTGGCAAGAGGCCTTATCCCCTTTTCCCTAGCCTTTTCTTTGGACATCAGAAGAATGGCCGCTGCTCCAGCATTAAGGGGAGAGGAGTTCCCGGCAGTTATGACACCATCTTCTTTGAATACGGGTTTGAGCTTTGCCAGTCCCTCAAGGGTCGTATCGTTTCTTACGGCCTGATCCTTTCTAATGGAAATTGTCAGGTCTTCTGACTGAGGGGCATCTATCGGTAGGATCTCGCCATCAAAGAAATCCTCCGCCTGGGCCTTCGAAGCAAGGTCATGGGATCTTTTCGCCCACTGGTCAAGCTCTTCCCTTGTGAAGGCGCCCAGCGAGGCCAACTTTTCCGCTGTAAGACCCATGTTCATGGCGTTTCTGATATCCCAGTGGGCGTATTGAGATTCCATGGTGAGCCGGTCATTGAGCTTTGCATGGCCGTCCTTTCTGGATGCTTGGCCCATAGGGACCCTTGTCATGTGCTCCATTCCCGCGGCAATTACGACGTCAGCATAACCGAGCATTACCTCCATGGCCGCTATGTGCAGGGCCGCCATGGATGAACCGCACTGCTGGTCCACGTACTTGGCAGCCACCGTCTCGGGCAAGTTGGAGAGAAAAACAGGCAGCC